>CAISWS010000495.1 GCA_903889265.1 uncultured Bacteroidota bacterium | reverse complement strand
CAGCTAACCTGGTTTAAAAAAGACAAAGCGTTTTACTGGTATGAGCCGGATGAGAAAGAGGAGATTATAAATTACATAGACATGAGCTTTCAGCCGTGAGCTATGAGTTTTGAGTATTAACTCAAAGCGCATAGCTCATAACTTATAGCAAAAAGCTAAAGTGAAACAAATTATAAACAAATATCTCGCAATCCACCGCATTATTATCTACCTGATGATGATTGATGTTTCTCTGCAATTAATCAATGCAGCCTTTACCCTGCTTTTAAATTACGAGATGCTCGATCATGGGTTTAAAGATTATACTATCACCTCCATGGTCGGTAACCGTTATTTAACGGTCTTGCTTTGTGCTTTCCCCTTAGCAATTATTGCCAAAGGTAAAAAGCTAAAACCCTTTCTGATGGCTGGGGCTATCTCCTCTCCCATCGTTGCCCTATTATTAATTTGGGGTATCCACACTCACAACACTGAATTAATAAGAACCCTCATGTCATTATGGGGTGTTACATTTTCATTAGTGCAAATATTAGTGCTGCCCTACATGCTCCTGAATGGCAATAAAGACCACGAAACAGAGTCCATCGCTTTGTTCTTTTCAGCCGGTAATTTTACCATTATTGTGGTAGGGTTGTTCAGTTATCTGCTTCCTCTTATCAATAAATTCTTCTCAACCGAAATTCTGCTTATCCTATATTCTCTTCTCGGATTTTCAGGAGTTTACTTTGCCCGAAAACTGCCAGATGAAGAAAATATCGGCACCAAAATCCCACTCATCAATTTGCATTCTGATTATGACTGGGCCCTTATTTTTCAGGCCGCTATTCCTACCTTCATTATCGCTTTTGGCGCTGGTTTTACCATTCCGTTTATAAACCTCTTTTTCAAAAATGTGCACGGTATGGAATCGGGCCCTTTCTCTCTTATGAACTCAGTGGCCTTTGCGTTGGTTGTTATTACTGCTTTTCTTATTCCCGAAATAAAGAGACGTTACGGATACCAGGTTGCTATAACTCTGGTACAATGTTTTGCCGTGCTGGCATTGTTTGTTATGGGTACAACTGAGTGGTATAAAGGCATGCCCATTGCAATAGTAGTTGCGGTAGTTGCATTTATAGTACGCCAACCATTAATGAATATGGCAGGGCCTATGACATCTGAACTAACCCTTAATTATGTCGGCGAAAAAAACCGCGAAATGATATCAGCCATTAACGCAGCTATCTGGAGCGGTTGTTGGTTTACCAGTGCCAAAATATTCTCCATTTTAAGGGAAGAGAACATTGCTTATTCCAACATCATATTTATTACCGTTGGCTTTTACATCATTGGCGTAGCCTGGTATTACTGGCTGATAAAGGCGCACGAACGAAAATCTGTTGCAAATGGTTAAGATAGGCCTGATAAGCGACACCCACAGCTACCTCGATCCTAAAATCTTTGATGTATTTAAGGATGTGGATGAAATATGGCACGCCGGCGATATTGGCACCCTGCAACTTTGCGACGAGCTAAAGAAATTCAAACCCTTTTATGCGGTTTATGGCAACATAGACAATAAAGACATTCGTATGGAATACCCGCTCAATCTTGTTTTGGAGCGCGGAGGCCTTAAAATACTTATCACGCACATAGGCGGCTACCCCGGCAATTACGAACCCAAAGCCCGTCGTAAGATTGAAGAAGAAAAACCAGATATTTTCATTTGCGGCCACTCTCACATTTTAAAAGTAATGCGCGATGCAAAATATAACAACATGATAGCGATGAATCCCGGGGCTGCCGGCATTCAGGGTTTTCATAAAATAAAAACCGTTTTACGCTTTACGCTGAATGATAAGAAGATTGAAAATTTAGAGGTGGTAGAATTGGGTAAGAGAGGGGAGATTGTAACCTGAATCATCCCGGTTCATGGTATTGCTTTGCGCTCTTTGCACCTTTTGCGGTAAAAGATAAAATTCCCCCAAAATCCACTAATATTGCACCCGCATGGAAAAATCGGTTCAGCAGGATTTATTGAATAAGGCCTTTAGTATTAAAAAGCGCTTTTTAGGCATGTATAAGGCCGCTAATGCCGGCCATGTGGGCTGCTCATTATCGGTAGCAGAAATAATAACCTTTGTGCGCTTTAACTGGATGAAGGATAATGACGAAATTATTTTATCCAAAGGGCATGCTGCGGCCTCTATTTATTCAATGCTTGCAGAAGAAGGCATTTTAACCGAAGATGACATTAAAACCTTCTACAAAAACAACACCTACCTGGCGGCTCACCCGCCGGTAAATAAAATAAAAAGGGTGCCTTTTGCCACTGGTAGTTTGGGCCACGGGCTTTCAATTGCCGCCGGTTTGGGACTGGCACAAAAGCTAAAAAATAGTGACAAAAAGGTTTTCTGCATTACTTCTGACGGAGAAATAAACGAAGGGTCAACCTGGGAGGCAGCCCTGTTCATTGCCCACCACAATCTTAAAAATGTGGTTTGGCTGGTGGATAGAAATAAACTACAGGGCTTTGGCCGCACCGAGGATGTTATGAAGTTAGACCCTTTGGATAAAAAACTGGAGGCCTTTGGTTTTAATGTTGTTATGGCAGAAGGCCACAACTTTATTTCGCTTGAGAAAGCGAAGGACAAAACGTTAAGTTCTGATATTCCAACCGCTATTATCTGCGATACTACTAAAGGGCGTGGCTGGAAGTTATATGAAGACAAATTAGACTCGCACTATCTGCCCATGAAAGATGTCCACTATGATGAAATTCTGGCAGATGTTGAAACCGATTACAAAACCCAAATCAGCAAATTATAATAAGATATGCGCGTAGAATTTGCCGATTCAATGATAAAATTTGCCGATAGCCATCCCCAGATGGTTTTCATTACCGGCGACCTCGGTTATATGGCCCTTGAAAAAGTGCAACACAAATTGGGCGATAAATTTATTAACGCCGGAGTAGCAGAGCAAAACATGGTAACCGTAGGCGCTGCCCTTGCACACGAAGGTTTTATCCCGTGGCTATACAGCATCTCTCCTTTTGTAACACTTCGTCCCTACGAACAAATCAGAAACGACGCATGCCTGCACGACCTGCCCGTTAAACTGGTAGGTAATGGTGGTGGTTACGGTTATGGTATTATGGGCGCAACCCATCATAATATCGAAGATATAGGCGCATTACGCTTGTTGCCCAACATGCGCGTTTACGTGCCGTTTACAGCCAGCGATGTTGAACAAAGTATTGAACAAATGCTGGCCGACCCTCACCCTAACTACCTGCGCTTAAACCAGGGCGCTAAAATCAAATACGATGTTGCCCCCTTTAGTCAATGGCGCAAAATCAAATCAGGCACCAAAGGCACAGTGGTTGGCACCGGCCCTGTGGTTGAAAACATCTGTAATCTTGATATTGCTGCCGACCTTGAAATCTGGGTAGTAAGCATATTCCCTATTAACAACGTTCCAGTTGGCTTAATTGAGTCTATTAACGCAACTCAAAAACTTATCACCATCGAAGAACATTCCGGTGAATGTGGCTTGCGCGAAACGCTCTCCTACCACATCATGAATCACTTAAATGGCCCTCTAAAAATGCTGGCCCTGTCTGCAAACGGATATCCAAGCGGCAAATACGGTGATCAGAAATTCCACCAGGCCGAAAACAACCTGGGCGGCGAAGGGCTGAATCAGCAACTTCTGTCGTTCTTATAATCCAATAGAACGCTGATTTATTATGATAGTTATGATTAAATACATTAACCATAACAAATCATAAAAATCATAATAAATCAGCGTTCCATAAAAAAACAGGTGGGTGGGCGCAATAACTTTTTTTTCTACATATTTACACCATGTCTTTAAAGGAAAAAATTCAAGCAGAGGTTTTAAAGCTGGAAGGCCCTATTGTGGTTTTTGGCGCAGGTGGCTTTATTGGAGCTAACCTTATCCGTACTATCCTGCAATATCGCAATGATGTATTTGCAGTTACCAGCAAACCCTTTATACCCTGGAGGTTGGATGACCTCAACCCCAAAAATATCCTGCACTGCAACATCATTAAAAAAGACCAGGTTGAAAATCTTTTCAAAGAACACCGCTTTCAAACCATTTTCGATTTGGTTGCCTATGGCGCCTATAGCAAACAAAGTAATGTAGACCTGATTTACGAAACCAATTTCATGGGGCTTTTAAACCTGCTTGAAATTTCATCGCAGTTTAGCATTAAAGCTTTTGTTCACGCAGGCAGCTCTTCAGAGTATGGATTAAATGCCTCGGGTCCGTCCGAAGATGCTGTTTTGGAACCTAACTCGCATTATTCCGTTACCAAGGTTGGCGCGGCGCACATGATAAAATACTACGGCACTATTAAAGAAATGCCCGTAGCCAATCTGCGTTATTACTCCATATTCGGCCCTTGGGAAGAACCTGACCGCCTGATACCTCAGTTGATTGATAAAGGGATAGGTGGTACCTATCCGCCGCTGGTACAGCCCGACATTTCGCGCGATTTTGTATTCGTTGATGATGCGGTTTTAGCTACCATTTTATCAGCCAACAAAATCCAAAACATCAGAGGCAGGTCGCTCAATATTGCCAGCAATAAAAAAACAACCATCCGCGATATTGCAAGCGCTATTAAGGAAATTTTCAACCTTACGGCCGATCCGGCATGGGGCAACATGCCAAACCGCAAATGGGATTTAAAAGAATGGTACGGTAATGCCGCGCTGGCAAAAGAATTACTGGGCTGGCAGAATGAAACATCGTTAATTGATGGCTTGCGCACCACATACGAATGGCAGAAGAATTACTCTATGCCTTTGTACGAAAAAAAGCTGGTGCAGGATAAAATACGCTATAAGCTAACTGCGGTAATAGCCTGCTATAAAGATGCACAGGCAATACCTATCATGCACGACAGGCTTACCAAAACCTTTAATAAAATAGGAGTTGACTACGAAATTATTTTTGTAAACGACTGCTCGCCGGATAATACTGCTGAAGTTTTGCAGACAATAGTTAATGAAGATGACCATGTAATTGCCATTGAACATTCCCGCAATTTCGGCTCACAATCCGCCTTCCTTTCCGGTATGGAAATTTCTACCGGCGATGGGGTTATATTACTAGACGGCGATTTACAAGACCCACCAGAATTAATTGAACCATTCTACAACGAATGGCAGAAAGGCTTTGATGTAGTATACGGCCGCCGGGTAGCCCGCGAAGGCAACCAAACCCTGGTGTCATTCTACAAATTATTCTACCGCCTTTTCCGTAGTGTAAGCTATGTGCCTATGCCGTTGGATGCAGGTGACTTTAGCTTAATGGACCGCAAAGTGGTAAACGAAATCATCAAGTTACCGGAAACCGACCAGTTCCTCCGCGGCCTCCGTGCCTGGGTAGGCTTTAAACAAACCGGCGTAGACTACGTGCGACCTGAAAGAATGTTTGGTGTTACTACCAACAACTGGCGCAAAAATATTGGCTGGGCACGTAAAGCCATATTCAGCTTCAGCTACGTTCCGCTGGAGTTGCTCACTTATGGTGGCATTGCGCTTACCGGCCTTTCATTCATTGCCATCATTATTCAAATCCTCCTTTATTTTATTCAGCCGGGCAACCCGCATGGCATTACCACCATTATTGTGCTTATCCTTTTCTTCGGCGGCATACAAATGTTGGGCATTTCAACGTTGGGAGAATACCAGGCCAAAATTATTGAAGAGGTTAAAAAGCGGCCGAAGTTTATAAGGAAGAATATTTATAGAAAGACGTATTGATGAGGGCGTTTGCTGTTGACATGTTCTTGCTGTTTACTATGCGCACAAATGCTCAGACAGATACAACTGATAAGGTGTTTACCTTTGTTGAGTATGCTCCGCAATTTCCAGGTGGCGACAAGGAACTCATTCATTTTCTTCAACAGAATATTAAATACCCCCAACACGAAAGAGATTATGATATAGAAGGACGCGTCTTGGTCAGATTTGTTGTAGATACGGATGGTTCAGTAACTAATGTCACAGTAACTAAACCAGTAAGTCAGGGGTTAAATTCAGAGGCAATGCGGGTGGTAAAAATGCTGCCAAAATTTACACCTGGTACGCAACAGGGTAAAGCTGTGAAAGTTTACTTTAATCTACCAATTGTCTTTAGGCTCACTGACTCAAAATCAAAAGATGATAAGCTTTTTGCAGAAAAACTCAACAAGGATGAGTTTTTTAAAAAGGCCATTGAACTGGGAGAAAAGGGCAGGTATAAAGAGGCAGCAATTCAAATTAAAAAATCTATTTCACATTTCCCCAATGATTATCTTAGCTATGAATTTCAAGGAGTATGCCATATCCAATTAGGAAAAAATGCCGAAGCTTGTAATGACTTCAGTCGTGCCAAGGAATTGGGCTCTCCAAAAGCTGCAGACATTCTAAAAAAACATTGTGAATAAGAAGATGGGGAAAACTAAAATAACATGGCAAGCATAATAGACGACAGAGGATACAACCAGGGCTTTGAATTAGTAAAAAGCACCGAAATACGCATGCGCCGCCGCGCCGATTTATTGCTTTCTGAAATGGATAACCTGCAGAACAAAAGCGTAATGGAAATAGGCTGCGGCACCGGCGAAATTGCCTTTTGGATGGCCGAAAAAGTACCCGCCAAGGTTTTAAGCACCGACTTGTGTGTGCCATTTATTGAAGAAGCCGCTAAAAAATACAAGCTCCCCAACCTGCGCTACGAGGTACTTGATTTCAACAAAGCCGATGAGTTTAAAGGCGAAACCTTCGATTACATTGTAGGCAATGGAATTTTGCACCACCTCTATTATCATTTAGATGAGTGCTTTGTAAACATGCGCAAGCTTTTACGCGATAACGGCAAGCTCATTTTTATGGAGCCGAATATCTTCAATCCATACATCTATCTTATTTTTTCTTTTGCCCCCCTGCGCAAAGCTGCTAACCTAGAGCCTGATGAGATGGCTTTCTCAAAAAGTTGGATAACTAAAAAATTGCTGGCCTCAGGATATAAAGACATAAAGGTTGAATACCGCGATTTTTTACTGCCCGGCATCCCTGACGTTTTAATAAAGCCGTCTATCGTAGCCGGTGATATACTGGAGAAACTACCATTAGTAAATAAAGTTTCGCAGTCCATTTTCATTACAGCTACTAAAGCGTAGCAGACTCATACCATTCTCAAAATACAGGTTCACGCAAAGT
>CAISWS010000494.1 GCA_903889265.1 uncultured Bacteroidota bacterium | reverse complement strand
GTCCAAGTCAACTACCCTAAAAACAGCTTGCAATTCAACATCCTTTTCGCCGGTTGATACACAGGGCTGTGCCCCGCTTATCATTCAGTATGTTAATACTTCTGCTTATAGCACAGCAAGTTTTACGGCTTGGGATTTGCTTTGCGGCAACGGCCCTGTATGGGGAGGTGCTGGCACTACGTATGGCAATTCTCCCCAGGTTCTTTTCAGCTTACCTGGCACCTATTGCATAGCCATGCGTAACGAAAGCGCCGGGGGGTGTATTGATACAGTTTACGGATCGGTAACTGTTTGCCAGGTTAAAGCAAACTTTAGAACTGATTCAAGCTGTTTTCCGGCCCCGTTTTGTTTTATTGATTCAAGTACCGGCCAAAGTTGTAGCCCATCAGCATGGCTCTGGAACTTTGGAGATACTACCAGTTCAACCCTTCAGAATCCCTGCCATACTTATACTGCCCCCGGAACCTATCCTGTTAAACTTATTGTAACCAGCCCGCTGGGATGCAGGGATTCAATTACCAGGCCTGTTATTATTACAAGTCCGGTACACATTAGTTTTGAAATTGATACTTTTGTGTGCCCCGGAGTACAAACCTGCGTCAATAATAATTCAACCGGGGTTGCCCTGGTGTATAACTGGAGCATGCCAGGTTCTTCGCCCAGCACAACCTATACTACCGCATCGCCTTGTTACACCTATCAAAACCCGGGGGATTATACCGCTTATTTCCAGCTTTCATCAAATAATCAATGTGCAGTAAATGACACATTTCATATACATGTTCATGCGCCGGTTGCTGGGGGATATGCAAGTTCAGACTATATTGCCTGTCCTAATCCGCCACAGGTAATAGTGTTTTTTGATACTTCCAAATATGCTGATACACTCTGGCATTGGGATTTTGGTGATGGTACTTTTTCAAATGAGCAAAATGCTTCGCATATCTATGTGGTTCCCGGAGTTTACCGTGTTACAGAAACTGTAACTGACAAGGATGGTTGCTCCAATACCGCTTTTATTGACACCATTACGGTGGCCGGCCCTTACGGAAATGTAAATTATACTCCTTCTGCCGGTGTATGTGCCTGTAAAGATTCAGTAACCTTTATTGTCAGTACTTTTGATGCGGTAAATGTGGTTTTTTTATATGGGTGCAACTCCGGCCTTTCGCAAATATCGCCGCAACCTATTGGTACCAGGGCTAACCCAACAATGGATACTTTAACTGTGGGTTATTGCCTTACCGATACCTGCCGGACTACAGTGGTAGTGGATGACGCAACCGGGTGCCAGGTTTTTCTTCCCAATCAGCTGGTAGTGGTAGATTCGCCGGTTCTAAAAATGTCATTCAATACCCATGGAGTTTGTTATGCTGGAACGGTTTGTTTTTTTGACTCAACCTCATATTATTTCAGTCCGCCGATATCGTTTACCGCAAGCCGGTTATGGGATTTTGGCGACGGCGGAACCGATACTGCTTTAGCTCCTTGCCATTATTACGGCCAGCCAGGTACTTATCATATACGCCTATATGTGCATAGCAACCTGGGGTGTTTTGATTCGCTTATCACCCAAAACGTAGTTATTCCTGATAACCCTGTTGCAGGTTATTATGCTGATACTTCGTTTGCATGTGCCAATTCGCCTATTTGTTTTCATGATACATCCGTTACCGATGCTACAACCTCTGCGGCCTTTTGGGAATGGAATTTTGGTGATGGTAGTGCGGTTGAAACGGTATTTAACCGCACGGTTTGCCATGTTTATGCCAACCCGGGATTGTACAGGGTAAAGGATTGCATTTTCGATAGTGCGGGTTGTTCAACCTGCGACTCTTCAACCACCATCAATGTTATTCCCAATCCGGTGGCCAATGCCGGTGGCGACCAGGTTATTTGCTATGGTGTGGTAACCCAGCTAAACGGAACAGCTGGCGGGGGAACAAGTTACAACTGGAACCCACCAGGCCTTTTTTCTAATCCCAATGCTTCTAACCCTACCATTCAACTGTTTACAGATACTGTTGTAACATTTACCGTGGCCAACAGCCATAATTGCACCAATACCGACACTATTTCATTTCAGCTGGCTAGCGTAGTTGCCAATTTTAATGTGGGGCATGATTACTGCCTTGGCAATAACATTTGCGCAAACAGCACTTCTGCCGGAGTTGTGGATAGCATTATCAGTTACTGGTACAACTTTGGCGATGGGCACACAGTGAACGGCCCGAATAATTGCCACATCTATACTGCACCCGGCAACTATAGTATTACGCTAATAGCTATTGATGACCATGGATGTACTGATACAATTACCAAACCGGTGGTTATTTTCCCGATACCGGTAGCCAATTTTTCAATTAACGATACGGTTATCTGCAGCAACCAGCAAATATGTTTAACGGATCATTCAACATCGTTGGCAGGTATTACCAGCTGGCTTTGGAATTATGGCGATAATTCCGGCTCGTCGTTAAGCAATCCGCCCTGCCACTTATATACAGCCCCTTATAAGCATAGCTACCCAATCTCTTTACAGGTTACTGACCAGAATAATTGCTCGGATACTATTCAACTGGTTGAAACCGTTAATGAGATACCGCAGGCCGGCTTTAACTGGACAAGTACCTGTGCCAATGAAAAAATGCCTTTATCCAATACCAGCCTGCCGGGTGACGGAGGAATTATATCATGCCAGTGGGTGCTGTGGCTGGGCGAAGCTAATCCGTTAATCGACAGTAATTGTTTTACTTCGTTTCAATTCCCACCGGGAATTCACCAGGTACAACTTGTGGTAACTGATGTGAACGGGTGCCAGGATACTATTGTTCAGTCTGTTGTTACAGATTCACTTACTCAGCTTGGTTTAACTCCCCGAGATACCACGATATGCCTGGGCAGCTCAGTTAACTATCAGGTTACCGGGGTTTTCAATAATGTTAACTGGACCAATAATATATGGCTCAGCGACGCACATGCAAGCCTGGTAACTATTACTCCGTTAAGTGATGTAACGTACTTTGTAAGGGTGCAAAACGGAGTTTGCGCGGCCCTCAGTGATTCATTTAATATTCAAGTAATACAGCCAATACCAATAGAAGTGAACGCAACGCCTGAGCAAATAGTATTGGGATTAACATCCAACTTAACCTCAAAAATACCGGGGCAGATAGACAGCATCGTTTGGAACCCCGATTCTACGTTAGATTGTTACAACTGCCCTAACCCGGTTGCAAAGCCTTTTCAAACCACTACATACGTGGCCACCATTTATTACAGCCGAAATGGTGTAACTTGCTCAAATTCGGCCCAGGTAACCATCAATGTGTTAAATAGCTGCGAAAATGGCATCATTTATGTGCCTAACACATTTACGCCCAACGGAGATGGTAAAAACGACGTCTTTATGATAAGGGGGCTGGCGGCTACCAGGATAAATTATTTCAGGGTGTTTGACAGGTGGGGGAAAGCAATTTTTGAAGCAACAGGCGGAGCACCAAATGACCCGCAATATGGATGGGATGGAAACGATAAAGAAGGCAAGAAACAAAACCCGGATGTCTACGTATATACTTACGAAATCCAGTGTATTAATGGAAATATTGTTACCGGGCAAGGTAACGTAACCTTAGTAAGATAATTTATGGTAAGGTCTATACTTAAAGGAGTTTTGTTTGCGGGGGCGCTTATGTTTTTGGGTGAAATAAAGGCCCAGGACGTACATTTCTCGCAATATGCTTCTTCCCCCTTAATGTTGAACCCTTCGATGGCCGGACTTGATAACGGCGACTACCGCGGTTACGTAAACTTCAGAACCCAATGGCCTACAGTAGGCTCCAGTAATACTTACCGCACCTATGCGGGAGGGGTTGATATGGCTATTGGTAATGTTACCAAATATAATAGCTATGCGGGTATCGGTATTTCGTTTATTTCTGACCAGGCTGGGGATATTCATTTGAATACAAATACGGTAGAACTTACCGCGGCCTATCACATCATGTTAAATAAGTCGGGGTCACAACAGCTCTCCGCAGGCCTTCAGGGATCTTTTAATATGAGAAGTATAGATGCTTCTCTGGCAACTTTCGACTCGCAATACGACCCCAGCACAGGAATTGTAAATCCTAATGGGCCGCGCGAAACTTTTGGAAGAACCAGGGTTATTTATCCAAGTGCCGGACTGGGCTTGTTATATGTAGGCACGTTTAAAAGGGGCCTCACTTTTTACATGGGCTTTGCACTTGACCACGTTAACCAACCTAATATCTCCTTTCAGCCGAGCGGCCAGGATGCCAATTCGCTGGGAGGTGAAAAGCTTTATATGAAAGAAACCTTCCACGGCGGATTAGAGATTCCGGTTGGAACAAGATTCACAATCATACCTAATTTCCTGGTTTTATTGCAAGGCCCATCGAACGAATTTGATTTGGGCGCAGATTTTAAAACTGCTTTGGGAAATGATGCAAGAACAAGCACTTCAGCGGTCCATTTTGGGGTACAATACCGTGGGGTTTTAGATGCCGTAATTGCCAGTGCCCGGATTGATATAAAAGGCCTGAGCGTAGGGTTGAGTTATGATATAAATGTATCAAAACTACTGCCGGCTTCGCACACTGTTGGCGCCCCCGAAATTTCCTTAATGTATACCGTAGCCACCAAAAAGAAACCTCGTCCGGGCCATTGTCCAGTGGTTTTCTAAGATATCCTAAATAAAAATATGAAAGGCAAAAGAGCTCCGCGTTATGACCGGGGCTTTTTTGTCTTTTAACGGTAACAAGCTGGTTATTAAACGCCCAATTCTGTTAGCTTATCACCTATCCAGGTTTTATCTGCCACATGTACTGTGTTATCAAATTGTATCCTTAATTCTGAGAGCTTCTTTTTATCTTTTACGTCAAGCCTGAACAATTTTGTGGCAAACCTGATGAAATTGGAATAGTTAATGCGGTGCTGTTCGCTGATGGTTTTTTTGCGGCGCAACAATTTTACAAAGCTATCTTTTAAGCTCATCAGCAACGCGTATTCACCCAACTCGTAATAGCATTTTATTAAGGTTGTTTTGGCATCTAATTGGTAGAACATGTCGTTGTACTCTACTGTTTGCAACAAGCGCATGGCTTGTTTATAATCCTGGCGGTAAAAATGAGGGCGGGCCATGTTAAAGGTAAATGCGTTATCGCGCTCCTCATCTTTAAGTTTGGGCTTATGCCCGTTGATGAATTGCTCGGCAAACTTAAAATCTTTCACTCGCAAGGCAGTTGTTACTACATTTTTATAATCAAACTGCGATAGTTTTCCGTTGTTGGTCAGCAGGTCGGTAGCTGCCATATTATTTTGGGTGACAGTATTATACCGGCAAGCAATGTTTACGGACTTGCCTTTACATTTAATTTGGCTGTTGGTGATAGTTTTGAATATCAGTATGATAGTTACGGGCCATATGTAATTTTAGGAACTCAGGGAAGTTTAACCTGTTCTGGTTATTCGTTGTTGGTTATAACTGCTATTTCCTCTACTGTTGATACTCTGGTCTATCATTTCAAATATTCATGGGATGGTAGCTGTAATGTTCCTCCAGGGTATGGCTACCTTTTAAAGCCACAATGCCAAGGGTAAATTAGCAATAGAGTAAACCGGAGAATGGCAAAAACGAGCGAAGATTATTTTTTTGCCAACCAGTAATCAGCATTATCAGCCTGGGCTGCCTTTAGCTTTTCTTCAGCAGTTTTTGCATCTGAGCCTACCGAGTAGCCTACCCTTGTTAGTCCATGGATTTTTTCGCAGTAAATAGCAGATTCAGGGAAAGTTTTTAGCAGGTCGCGCTTAGCGGTTTCGGCGTTTTTGTTTTCAGAAAATGCACCGGTTATTATGTAGTAGCCGTGAAATTCAGTTGGCACTACTGTTGCTGTGGATTTCTTTACAACCACATTTTGAGCATTTGATGGTTCAACAGAAGCTGCAACAGCTTTTACTGTTTCATCTGAAACCGGTTTTGCGGTTGTAATTGAAATGGGCTGCATGGTGTCTTCATTTCCACGGCTGAAATGCGTTAGGAAACTGAATATGCTGGCTTCGTTCAGGCCCAGCGGTTTTACTTCAACACCCATGCGCATCATTTGAACCAATGCACCTATACCTAGTAAA
The DNA here is from genome assembly GCA_903889265.1 of uncultured Bacteroidota bacterium. Classification (GTDB taxonomy): domain Bacteria; phylum Bacteroidota; class Bacteroidia; order Chitinophagales; family LD1; genus Bog-950. Next base: position 6,874 of record CAISWS010000494.1, on the reverse strand, counting down.
AGTATAATGGCTGCGGCTATTCTCCAAACACCGGTTTGCGGTATGGTGTGTTTTTTTGTTTCGTAGGCAAACTTTTCAGTAAAGTCTACTTCCTTGCCTCTTAGCACCGGTTTGGCGTTTAATGGCTTTAAGGCAAAAGATGTTTTGAGATAATTTACAGAATCGTCCGGTGTAAACTGGATGTTGCCTTCAATATCGCTGAAAACCCGGCCAATACCTTTTAAACTGATGGTTTCGTTGTTTTTAAGCAGGCTTTTTGAACTTTCAACCCAGTTGTTGATTAATTCCTGCGACTTCTGGAACGAAATACTGCCGGTTTTGGCAATATAGTTAACCAGCAAGCCATCGTTGGTTCTTAAATTACGGTTGAAGGACACCGATTTAGCAGGCGGATTTACAATGTGTAAAACCGGGTGAATTTCGGCAGCGCGGTAATTGCAGATAAAACCACCAAAGCCAGGCACAATTACACAATCGTGTTCAAAAAGTAAATCGCTGATAAAAACTGAAATGTCCATCGTAAATTAAGAAGCTGTTATTTTTTTGCTGGTCGAAAGTAACTTTTTTAGCCGCGCTGAAATACGATGTGAAAAGATTGTGGATAATAAGGCAAAGCTATGCGCTATGAGCTGTGGACTATGAGTTTGCTCATTGCTCATTGCACACAGCCCATAGCTCAAACCTTCTTGGTTGCCTGTAGCAAATACGCCTTTATAAAACCATCCAAATCCCCGTCCAAAACGGGCTGAATATTAGAGGTTTCGTAACCTGAACGGTTGTCTTTAATCAGTTTATATGGGTGTAAAACGTAATTCCTTATCTGGCTTCCCCATTCATTCTTTCGCTTGGTGCCTTCCAGTTTATCGCGGGCCTCGTTACGTTTTTGAATTTCTATTTCGTAAAGCTTTGATTTAAGCATTTGCAGGGCCATATCGCGGTTTTCGTGCTGGCTACGGGTTACCTGGCAGGCTACAACAATACCGGTAGGGATGTGCCTTAACCGCACTGCCGTTTCAACCTTGTTTACGTTTTGCCCGCCTGCACCGCTACTACGGAAGGTATCCCACTCCAATTCCCCCGCCGGAATATTGATTACAATGGTATCATCCGCCATTGGGTAAACAAAAACCGAAGCAAAAGAGGTTTGGCGTTTTCCTTGTGCATTGAAGGGCGAAATACGCACCAAGCGGTGAACGCCATTTTCTCCCTTTAAATAACCGTAAACGAACTCGCCATCAATTTCCAGCGAAACTGAGCGGATACCTGCTACATCATCATCCGTTCTTTCAATCTCCTTAATTTTAAATCCGTGACTTTCGGCCCACATTACATACATGCGCAAAAGCATGGATGCCCAGTCGCAACTTTCTGTTCCGCCTGCACCGGCGTTAATTTCAAGCACAGCGCTTAGCTGGTCTTCATGTTCGGTTAAGGTTGCGCGAAACTCCAGGTCATCAATGGCCGCCAAAGCCCTGTTATAGGCTTCTTTTAACTCCGGTTCGGTAGCATCTCCTGATTCAAAAAACTCCCGCATTACTGAGGCATCTTCATAGGCCTTCCAGGCGTTTTCAAAAGCGCTAATCCAAATCTTGTTGATTTTGATTTCTTTTAAAAGGTCCTCGGCTTTTTTCGGATTGTTCCAAAAGTCAGGGTGAGCGGTGGTGTGTTCGTCTTGTAATATTTTGAGCTTGCGATTCTCTATGTCAAAGAAACCTCCTCAGAGTGTCAAGTCGACTCTTTATATCGTTAATGTTTTCGGTGGTCATTGTTTTTTAATTGAGGGGCGAATATAGAGAAATTTAGCACTTAGGGGTGAATACATTTTTACCGCTAAGGCGCAAAGAGCGCAAAGGTGAATACAAAAGAATGCTTAAAAGAGAAACCTCATTCAAAGTCATCAACGCTTTCGGCCTCATTAAAGAAAGCGTCTTTAATATGGTATACCTTTAGTTTTCCGTTTACCTGGGTAATGGAAACAATATCGAAGCGGATGTTGGTATCCAGCTTGTTTTCATACATATATTCCTCAGCAGCGCGACGTATTTTTTTGCGCTTCTTTTTGTCTACAGCCTCTTCCGGAAAACCAAAGTAATCGGTGCTGCGGGTCTTTACTTCAGTAAAAACGGTGAATGAGTCATCTCTGCTGATAATGTCAATTTCGCATTTGCCATGCTTGTAGTTGCGGGCCAGGATAGTGTGCCCGTTGGCGGCAAGAAATTCTGTGGCGGTTTCTTCTCCCTTTGCGCCAAGTTGGTTATGTTCGGCCATACCGGTAAATATTCAGTTCAAAGATAAACGGAGTCTTTGAAAAAAAGTTATGGTTTGGGGGTTTCTTTTTTTGTGAAGTTATAGGTCTTTAACCGCAAGCGTAAGCCTGCTGATACAAACCAGTTGTTTGCTCTCATTTACAATTTTTATTTCCCATACCTGTGTTGAACGACCTACGTGTATGGGGCGGGCGGTTCCGTAAACGTATCCCTCCCGCACTCCGCGTATGTGGTTGGCGTTAATTTCAAGGCCTACCACGTATTGCTTGGTCATGTCCACACACAACTGCCCGGCTACGCTGCCCAGGCTTTCAGCTAACACGCATGAGGCCCCACCATGCAAAAGGCCAAAAGGCTGACGGGTGCGGTGGTCTACCGGCATTTTGGCGGTTATGTAATCATCGCCAACTTCGGTAAACACTATGCCAATGTATTCGCCAATATGCTCTTTACTAAAAGTTGCATCCAGGGCTTCAAGGTCGGGCTTTACTTTCCAAATCATAGGTTCTCGTTTAGGGTGTAAAGAAATGAATTGTTGGTCGAACGGAGTTTGGTAAAGGATGTCCTCACCCTGCCCTCTCCGAAGGAGGGGGTTCTTGGGCAGTCTAATTTGCTGAATTGGCTTTAAAAATAATGGACAGTTTAAAAGTCCTTCTGCTTCGGAGAAGGATTTAGGATGAGGATGCGTTGGATTTTGTATAATTGCTCCCCAATACTATGCGTAATATTTTAATACTCGGTGCGGGTAAATCTTCGGTCGCTTTAATTGATTACCTGGTTAGCTATTCGGTTGTGGAGGATTGGCAAATTACAGTTGCTGATATGACCGCCGAACTGGCTTTGCTTAAAACAAAGAACCGGACGAATACCCATTCGCTGGGTGTAAACCTGGCTAATGAATCTGAGCGGCAGGCGCTGATAGCAAAAGCCGGTATTGTTATATCAATGTTGCCTGCCTCGCTGCATATGGTGGTAGCACAGGATTGTATAGCGCTTAAAAAGAACATGGTTACGCCTTCGTATATTTCTGACGGCATGCGCGCGCTCGACCAGCAGGTTAAAGATGCCGGCCTCATTTTTATGAATGAAATGGGCCTCGACCCTGGCATTGACCACATGAGCGCCCTGCAAATTATTGACGAGCTAAAACAACAAGGCAAAAAAATAACAGGTTTTGAATCGCATTGCGGTGGACTTGTGGCACCGGAGAGTGATGACAACCCATGGCACTACAAATTTACCTGGAACCCGCGAAACGTAATTGTTGCCGGACAAGGCGATGGTGGAATACATTACCTGAAAAACGGAGAGCATGTTGATTTAAATTACGGGCAGCTTTTTGAAAGCAGCTCTAAACTGGAGGTGGAAGGCTATGGCCAGTTTGAGAGTTACCCTAACCGCGACTCGTTAAAATATATTACCGAATATGCTTTGGAAGGCATACAAACAATGTACCGCGGAACCCTTCGCGTGCCGGCGTTTTGCGCCGGATGGAATGAACTGGTTAAACTAGAACTTACCGATGATAAGGTAGTAAATGAAAATTTATCGGGTATCAGTTTTAAAGCCTTTTTTGAAGAAAAGTGCAGCCCTTACCTGAACGATGTGAGTTTCGATATCCGCTCGTTGTTATTGCGCACCTTTGATGATGACCGGATAATACCTTTTGCCTCAGCCACCAACGCACAGGTATTACAGGCCTTGCTTGAAAAGCAATGGGTAATGAAACCTGATGACAAGGACATGATTGTAATGATACACCAGATTACTTTTGAAGAAGAAGGCGTGAAAAAGCAACTGCAGTCATCGCTGGTATATATTGGCAAGGATGCGGAGCACACCGCCATGGCAACCACCGTAGGCCTGCCGGTGGCCATGGTTACCAAAATGATTTTAAACGGAAAGGTGGAGAGCAGGGGAGTTTTAATGCCAAAATATCCTGAGATTTATTATCCTATTTTAGAGGAACTGAAGGAGTATGGGGTGGAGTTTAAAGAAGAAATAAAACAAATTGCTGAATTATGATTTATGATTGCTGATTGAATGCGCTTTAGGTTAGAACCGGTTTTGTATTCATTCATAAATCAGCATTCATAAATTTACGCCGTTGTGGCAAAAAAAATATAGGGATGGAAAAGCAAATAGAAAAACTGAACAGTAAAAAGACCCAAGCCCTTTTAGGCGGCGGCCAGAAGCGTATTGACGACCAACATAAAAAAGGCAAACTAACCGCCCGCGAAAGGCTGGACCTTTTAATGGATGCCGGTAGCTTTGAGGAAATAGGCATGTTTGTTGAACACCGCGGCCGCGATTTTGGCATTGATAAAGAGATATACCCCGGCGATGGTGTAGTTACAGGTTACGGCACCATTAACGGAAGAATAGTTTACGTTTTCTCGCAGGACTTTACCGTGTTCGGTGGCTCGCTGAGCGAAACACATGCCGAGAAGATTTGCAAGATAATGGACCTGGCCATGAAGAACGGCGCACCGGTGATTGGTTTGAATGATAGCGGTGGTGCGCGGATTCAGGAAGGCGTAGTTTCGCTGGGGGGGTATGCTGATATATTTTATCGCAATACCATCGCCAGCGGTGTAGTGCCGCAGATATCTGCCATCCTGGGGCCATGCGCCGGTGGGGCGGTTTACTCGCCTGCTATTACCGATTTTATTATGATGGTGGAACACACCAGCTACATGTTTGTAACCGGGCCTAACGTAGTAAAGACCGTTACACATGAAGATGTGACCAGCGAGGAACTGGGCGGTGCGCAGGCACATGCCACCAAATCGGGCGTTACGCATTTTACTTATCCTAACGAGGTGGAGTGTATAGCTTCTATTAAAAAGCTGTTAAGCTACGTGCCGCAAAACTGCGATGAGCAGGCACCGGTGTATGAATACAGCGAAGGCAATGAACTGCGCGAAAAGCTGAACACCATTATACCCGCCAACCCCAACCAACCTTACGACATACGTGAGATTATAACCGAACTGGTAGATACCGAATCGTTTTTTGAAGTGCATAAAGACTACGCCGAAAACATAGTGGTAGGCTTTGCCCGCATTGGCGGCCGAAGCATTGGCGTAGTAGCTAACCAGCCAGCAGTATTAGCCGGGGTGCTGGATATTAACAGCAGCAAGAAGGGCGCGCGCTTTGTGCGTTTCTGCGATTGCTTTAATATCCCTTTGCTAACGTTGGTAGATGTGCCCGGCTTTCTGCCCGGTACCGACCAGGAGTGGCACGGCATTATAAGCAACGGCGCTAAACTGCTATATGCTTTCAGCGAAGCTACTGTGCCTAAAATAACGCTGATAGTGCGTAAAGCCTACGGCGGCGCTTACGACGTAATGAATAGCAAACACATTGGCGCTGATATGAACTACGCCTGGCCAAACTCTGAAATTGCAGTAGTAGGAGCCAAGGGGGCCGCTGAAATCATCTTTAAACGCGAAATAAGCGCAGCACCCGACCCTGCAGCCAAACTAAAAGAGGTAGTAGACAACTACGCCGAAAACTTTGCCCATCCCTACAAAGCCGCAGCCCGTGGTTTTGTAGATGAAGTAATTGAACCTTCCCTTACCCGCCAAAAGCTAATCCGCGCATTTAAGATGACGGAGAATAAGGCGGTTAGTTTGCCGAGGAAGAAGCATGGGAATATACCTTTGTGAGTGCTGAATGATGATTTTTGATTTATGAATGAATGCATAAGGGTGATGTTCGCTTCAAAGCCGAGTCTGCTTTCCGAAGGTCTGGGACTTGGCGTGAGTTGCTTAAATTTGGCATATGACAGAGAAGGAGATAGAAAAGGTACAGTTGAGAGCAGCGAAGGATTTATCAAAGCTTTTGGGATGGAAATTTAAACGCAATTTCATTTATAAAGTGGTTGATGATTTCTATTACACTGCATACTTCTACAAACATCGTCGCGAGAATAAATTAAGTGGCTGGTTAGCTTTTAAACCATTAAAAATTGATGTTGTTTTTTGGGATATAATTAATGAGGTGGGTAACAAAAGTATGCCGCTTAGTTTTAGGGCGGAGGCAGCTTTTTGCATTAACCCATTACACATTTTGGATTTTAAAATTGAAGTGAATAATGCAGAAAATCCATCATCAGAAATATCAGGACTTTTAAATGAAATAAACCAGGCGGTAGAGAAAAATAGTCTTAAAATAAAGTCCAGGGAAGATTATCTAAACGAACTTTTCCAGCAGGAAGAGAAATCGACTTCTGCAATTGTTACCTCATTGATCGGAGATGGTAATTACCAGCAGGCACTATTGAAAATCGAAGATTATAAGGCGAATAAATTCCATTCAGGTTTTGGAGTTTTGACAAAAGAAGGAATAGAGGATTTTTACGATGTTGCGAAGGCCTACATAATCCACAACACTGAAAAAACCGCGATAAATCCCACACCAGCTCCAGGTTCAAGCAATTAAGTCAACCATCTTATACCTTCCCGCAGAGTTCTATATCTTCTTCCCAGCCGAGTCTCCCCTTTCCAGCTCTGCGATTGACATGAAACGCACAAAATCCGTAAAACCAGTTGGCAGCAGTGGCAGTAACTGACTCACTTACTGCCGCTACTGCCACTACTAAT
>CAISWS010000493.1 GCA_903889265.1 uncultured Bacteroidota bacterium | reverse complement strand
GTAAAGTTTAACCCTTAATTTTTTCAAGTTACCCCAACCGGGTTTAAAGCAGTTGCAGGCAAAAGGGAACTAAAACGATTATTAACTGCCTTGCATTTGAATACTTCTTTTATTTGCATCTGCAAAACCAATCGGCCCTGAAATTAGAATACTTCAAACGCTTACCCATGTGTTTCAGAATATCGCTATTTACCCTCTTATTACTCCTGGCCGGCACAGGAAGAACAACGGCCCAGTCCATGCCCGACACCGCCAACATCACCTTCGATACCCTCATCCGCCACCTCACCCTTAACCAAACCGGCTACCGCAGCCTTACGGCCAAAGCCAAACTAAGCTGGGACGACGGCAAAAGCCAACAGGATTTCAGCGCTACCATGCGTATGAAAAAAGACAGCATAGTTTGGATGAGCATCACCGGCCCCATGAATGTAGAAGCCGCCCGGGTTTTAATTAATCCCGATACATTTCAGTTACTCAATAAAATAAATACCGAATACACCGGCCGGGGTTTCAGCTATCTCAACAACTGGCTGCTGTTTCCAGTTAGCTTTCCCATGCTCCAGCAAATACTATCCGGTGAAAAACCCGACATTCACGAAAAAGCCTCAACCGCGGTTTACCAGGATAGCACATTCATCATTTACGCCGAAAACAACAACCTTCTCGAAAAAATCTGGGTGAACAGCGGAAACTACACTATTGCAAAAATTCTGTTGAAAGACAAGCTGTTGACCCAACAGATGTCCATTACTTTTGATAGCTATAATCTGTTGGAAGGAAAACCGTTTTCTTATCACAGGGTTATTGAAGTAAACCGCGATGGTGCCGTTTTAATTTTAACCATCGGTTTTACCAAAGTAAAACTGAACGAAAACCTGAGTTACCCCTTTGAGGTAAGTGAAAAATACAAGCGCTAAAATGAAAACCATATTCCGCAATAAGGGCACAACAACCACTCTCCGCCCGCGGAATAGCATCCTGAACCCCAAAGGTGCCGTCATTGCGAGGAGGCTCCGCCACGAAGCAATCCCGAAGCTACTGGCGACAAATCAAAATATATCACGCTCACTAATGCTGCTTTTTTCCAGCGAAGCGAAGAAAAAAGCAGCAATGTCCCCCTCTGTAGCGGGGGGAAGAGCCCTTTACATCATGGTGTGTCTGTTATTGTTGCTCTACTCCCAACCCACCTACTCCCAACAAAGCACCAAACAAAAAAAAGAACAGCTCCAGAAGCAGATGAAAAAGCTGCAGGACGAAATAAAAACCATTGAGGCCGCCATCAAAAACACGGATGCCAAAAAGGAAAAAAATATGAGCGAAATACTTTCGCTACAGGCAAAAATCCGCTCGCGCGAAAAGCTTATCAAAAACTTCAGCAACCAGATAGACGACCTGGATGAAGACATCCACCAAACCGAAGGCGACATTGAAAACAAAAGCACCGAAGTAGAAAAAATGAAGGCCGATTATGCCAGTATGTTGCGCAAAACATATCAAAGCATCAGCCTGCAAAACCAGGCTGCATTCATTCTGTCGTCCACCTCTTTTTACGATGCCATCGTGCGTTACAACTACCTGCTAAAAGTGGCCGAATACCGCCGTCAGCAGGCCAAGGCCATACAAAAAGCAATCAGCGAACTACAAATAAAAAAAGATGACCTGCAGGAAAGCAAGCAGGAAAAAGAAAGCCTTTTAAAAAGCCAGACCACGCAAAAAACCAACCTCGAAAAAGAAAAGCAGGAAAAAGATGCAGCCGTTACCGCCCTGCAGGAAAAGGAAAAGAAACTGACCACCGCAGCAGTGGAAAAAAACAAAGCGGTGCAACAGGTAAACCGGAAAATCCAGGCCATTATTGAGGAAGAAATCCGCCTCGCGAAAAAGAAAGCCGAGGAACTGGCTAAGAAGAACAGGAACAACACCACCTCCGTTTCCGTCAACAAAAAAACCAAGGAAACAATGCCCCTTACACCCGAGGAACAGGCATTATCTAACGACTTTAACAATAACAAAGGCAAACTGCCATGGCCCGTTAGCCGTGGTCACATAGTGGGCCAGTTCGGCAAGCATCCACACCCGGTGCTAAAAGGCGTAATGGTCGAAAATAATGGGGTTGATATTAAAACTGTTGCCGGTGCTGATGCCCGCGCCGTATTTGGCGGCACCGTAGTCAGTGTTTTCTTTTTGCCCACTATCCAAAACTGTATCATTGTTAAGCACGGCGAGTATTTTACGGTTTATTCCAACATCGAAACCGTAACGGTTAAACCCAACCAAACCATCAGCACAAAACAAAGCCTGGGCACGCTGCACACCGATAAAAACGAAGACCTCACCAAAGTCCACCTCGAAATCTGGCGCGGCAAAGACAAAATGGACCCCGAAATCTGGCTGGCCGGCAATTAAAAATCAATTGCTAAAGATGGAACCACTTATTCGGTACTCAGCATTGATTTTTGCCACTCACTCAGTGAAACAACTTTAATGCGGTTTACCTGCTTCATGTTAAGCAAAGGCCGGTCGCCCGTAACTACAAAATGCGATTTGGTTGTGTACGCCCAATCAAACAAAAAATTGTCTTTCAAATCCGGAGCTCTGTCAAATCGCGGGTCAATTACTACTTCAGTAGTTACCGATTTAATAAAACGCAAATAAGCCGATAACGGTTGAGTAAGGTTCTTTTTAATATGCTTTCTGGCCAGAACTTCCTTCAGTTCTTCAAGCAGCTCTTCACATGTATAAATCCGAACGTTATTGTCCTTATGCCATGCAACCAACCTATCCAAACGCCGGGTAAGTATCAATGAAATAAAAACGTTTGTGTCCAAAACAACACGGTCTGGTTTCATTTGCGGCGGCGCTTGGTGCGTACATCATTTATTATATCACATACCTGCTGTATGGATAAATCGTTCTTCTTTACCGATTTGTTTAGCCTGTTAGCTTCATCCATTAATGCTTTTCTTTCCAGGGCATCCAAAAGTTTCTTCTGGTCCTTTTCATTCATCGCCTCTACATATCCGGCTATTTTCGAAAAAGTGTTGGTATTAAAATCCATACCCCGAAGATAAAAAAAACATAACAACCCGACGTCCGGTTTCTGCTGGCCCGTTCGTTTGAAAATAATTGGGGAGTTAAAAGGTAGACAAAAATTAATACTCAAATAACTTTACTCTTCCTACATTTAAAAACAAAACCCAAACACCATGGCAAAGCACATCGTACAAAAGGTAACGTTTAAAAACACCAAACCCAAAGCCCTGTTCGACTTATACACCAATGCCAAACTGCATTCGCTGATAGCCGGCTCACCGGTTAAGGTTTCCTCCAAAACCGGTGCGCCCATGACCGCCTGGGGTGGATACATCACCGGTAATATAGTAACCACAGTAAAATATAAACTGATAGTACAAACCTGGCGCGGCTCTGATTGGGCCCCTGAAGATGTTGACTCCCTTTTCACCATCCTCCTTGAACCCAAAGGCAAAGACACCATCCTTCATGCCATCCACGCCTTCGTCCCCGATATCCACGCCGAACACCTTAAAAAAGGCTGGCACGACCACTACTGGACCCCATGGAAACAACACCTGTCTGGTAAAAAGATTAAGAGACTGGAAGGGATGTAAAAAAGCAAAGCCTTGGCTGGTTATTCCTTTAAGCTATTGTTGTTGTCGACCCTCTCCAGGCCTTAAATGCAATAACTGTCTTGGTGCCATCAGGTTTCGTATACTAATAACGCTTTAAGTTCAACAATTATAAGTCACGCTACAGCCTCCTGATCCGTTTCCATGGCCTGTACGGTTTGCGGGGAGGGGGTCCATTCTGATATAAATTTTTTCAGAAAATCGCGCAGCTTATTCCAATCGGTATATTCAGTATCACCGGTTGCAGGCCTGCCTTCTTTTTTGGCTATCATGCGCATGATTGTTTTTTTGAAATAATCATACTCCGTGTATAAAAGAGCCCCTGCTACATATTCCGTCAGGCGGGGTTTCCATTGGCAAGCGCCTAAAAACTTAGTGGTAATATCGTGTAGCTCTTTCCACTCTTCGGCATCATCACCGGCAGCGGTAAGACTTACAGATATAAATGCCGAATGCACCTTATTGAGCATAGCGTGATGCTTTTTGATGTAATCGTAAACAGCGGTTTGGTATCTGCCTATATGCAGCGATGCGCAGATAATAACGGCATCAAAACCCTCAGGACATACAGGATGATTTGTTGCATCGCATAGCGTTATGGTATGGCTGGTTTTTTCAAGTTCTGGTTTAATAAACTCTGCAATTTTGCGGGTTTGGCCTTCGGTTGTGCCGTAAACGAGGAGGATATTCATAGCGTTTGTTTTTACAAAGTTGGGACTATTGGGGTGGGTAAAGAATGATTGGAGTTAACACCAGGGCTGAGATTTGACATTTATGATATGATAACCTCCTTTAAAGTCATTGACTTAACAAAAAGTAAGGTCACCTTATCTACGCCTCAAGTGCGACCCAGGATGGGGTTGCATATTGCCATCTTATGGAATGGTAGTACTATTCAAACAAACTTACCCAGCCTTTCCGATAAATCTAAGTCCTTTTAAACCAATATTTTATATCATGCCAGGACCTTTTTTAAAAGCCTTGTGATCCAAACAACAAGTGCCAGCGTAAGTTAAGGCATGTTAGGATTTAACCCATCACTATAACAACACGAAAAACGTCAATCCCCCCGGATAAACTTATCGTTCTTTCTTTCTATAGTGTGGGTTATACAAAGGAGGCGCTGAATACCGCGCCTCCCCTTTTTTTGGCAGCAATTACAAAACACTATATTTGGGAGCTTTAACACGATATCTGGAACAGGGAAAAAAATATGACGAGGAGCTTTTGTACATTGAGCTGAAGAGCAAGAGTAAGAAGGCGTTTGAGTACCTGTACGATAACTACAGCCCTGCCCTGTACGGTGTTATATTAAACGTGTTAAGAGATGAGGAGAGCAGCAACGATGCATTGCAGGAAGTGTTTGTGAAGATTTGGAATAATTTTGATTCGTACGACCCTCTGAAATCCAGGCTTTATACCTGGATGCTGAATATAGCCCGAAATCACGCTATTGATAAATTGCGCTCAAAAACCACTGCCGACAGGAAGGACCTGAAAAAGGACAAGGATTTTGTGCAGACCCATGGAACGCAGCCTGAGCAATTTACGGATGGAATAGGTTTGCGCAAATTAATTGACCATCTGGATGAAGATCAGAAAGTAGTTATAGACCTGTTGTATTTTCAGGGCTTTACGCAGGTAGAGGCTGCTGAAGAACTGAATATACCATTGGGAACAGTGAAATCGAGGGTAAGGATAGCGATACATAAATTACGAAAATACTTTGTATAAATAAAGTGAACATTAAAGAAATCATAGAATCAGGCTCGCTCGAACTATATGTGATGGGCGCACTAACTCCGGAGGAAACGAAGGAGATAGATGGCTTGCGCAAATTGCATCCGGAACTGAATGAGGAAATACACCGCATTGAGGATGCCATGATTGCCTATGCCGATAGCCATGCTGTTAAGCCTAAAGAAGAATTAAAGGAGAAGATAGCTGAGAAGCTTAATTTTTCGGTTAAGCTGGATATGGAAAGCGAGATGGTTGATTCTATATCCATTCAAATGCCAGGAATTTACCGGTATGCCGCTGCGGCATCCATTGCTTTTATAATAGCCTTATCAGGCACCACTTTCTATTTCAATTATCAATACAAGGAAACCAGTAATCAACTGGCCGCCCTGCAATCTGAAAAAACACAACTGGCTAACCAGGTAAAATATTTAAGCGGAGAGTCGGACCGGGTAAAAGGTGAACTTGCCATAGCCTCCAGCCCGGCAAGCAAAAAAATAGCCCTTCAGGGCACTAAAGTATCGCCCGATTCAAAAGCGGTTGTTTATTGGGATGCTGCAAGCCATACCACTTACGTTAACTCAACCAACTTGCCAATAGCGGCCGCCGATAAACAATATCAGTTATGGGCCATAGTAGACGGCAAACCTGTTGACTTGGGAGTTATTTCCAAAGACTCAGCCTTTAATACCATGAAGCAGGTTGAAAACGCAACTGCATTCGCTATTACCCTAGAGCCGCTTGGCGGCAAACCTACACCTACTATGGAGGCGATGTATGTGATGGGTGGGGTTTAATATTCTTGTCTGAATCGGGATTAGATACAGATTTTAACATGAAACGCCGGATAGTCCATTAACTTTTGCTGTTTCATAGTTATCCGCATTTCCAGGCTGTTTACTCTGTATTTCCCTGCCAATGACAAGTATTGTAAACAATTGGTTTTCAATACGGGTTCACGCAAAGAGTGACGCAAAGGCCAGCAAAGATTTGTATAATAGAGTTCTTCAGAAAATAGCCATCAGCCAACTCACCCCTGTCCTTCGGACATCCCCTCTCTTTGAAAAAAAGAGAGGGGAAATGCCAATACAAATTCAGGGTAGGCATTTGGACCGTCCTAAAATAAGTTTACAGGTTTTAGAATAAATCCTGGTATAGGTTTACAGGTTATTGAAGAAGTCTAATTCTTCGCGGTCCTTTGCGCTGTATTCCTTTGCGTTCTTTGCGTGAAAGGCTGTTGTCAACTACAAAAGGTTTCAGGGGCCGCCGCTGATGATTTACTCCGTGCGAAAATGTATTATACATTCTCTTCCCGGTACCTGCTATAAGCAAATGCCGCAATCAAACACAAAACCCCACCGGCAACACCGCTTAACCTCAATCCCAAATCATGATGCGGGTCTTTGCCGTAAAGGGTAAGCATAGCAAAAACAGTAACACCAGCAGTTTGCCCAATTTTTTGAAAGAAGGCGCGCATGCCAAAGAACATGCCCTCCTTGTGTTCACCGGTTTTTTTAAGGTCTTGTTGGGCTATGTCGGCTATTACCGTGGTGGGTAGTATGCCTAAAAAAGCATTGGGTATACCAAAGGTTATCATCAGCAATGTAACCTGTATGTATGGCGAAAACGGAAACTTGCCCAATAAAGATATTTCAGAAAAAACTACAGCAACAGCTAAAAACGACCATACCATCATTTTCTTTTTACTATACCGGCTTCCCAGCCGGTTTACTACTACATAAAAAATGAGGGTTATGCTCACCATGATAAAAACAAACAGGGTACCTATCCATTCGTCCAAAAAGAGCATGGCTTTGATGTAATACATCAGGCCGGCCGATATGATGGCGATGGACATAAAATAGCTGGCATCTGCCACTGCAAATACCATAAAGTTACGGTTGGTAAGGGCCGTTTTAAGCGATTTAAAAAACGAGTCGCTTGGTTTAGGCGTGCGGCAATATTTCTTTTCATCTAAAAAGAAAGCGGGATAGGCCATGCAGGCCGCTGCAATCATGTTAAGCCCTATAATGGTGTATTGATACGCCACCAGGCGGTCGTGTGTAATTGAAAAATGCATGATGGCACTTACAATGGCTGGGCTTGATGACGATAAGATAATGCCAAACATAAAGCCGATAGACTGCGCGGTTGAAAGGTCGATTTTTGCCTGGGTATCGTGGCCCATTTCGGCAAGCAAAGCATTATATGGAATTACGTACAGCCCAAAGAAAAAGTAATAGAGCAACTGGATACCAGCCAGCCAGAAAATATTGAAGGTGCTTTCGTGCGGATGGATAGGTAAAAAGATAAGCGCACAAAAAAATGAGGCGGGCAAAAAGGCTAAGCGCATAAAGGGAATGCGGCGGCCAATTTTGCCCCTCCAGCTATCGCTTAAATGGGCAATAAGCGGGTCAACAACAGCGTCAAATCCACGGCCGAAAAACAGGATGATGGAGATAATGTTGAACAAACCGAACACAGCAATTTGTGGTATCAGGTTTTTCATGCCTGCATTGCTGGGTGGCAGATAAATGTAATTGAGCAGTACGGATATGATATTAATACTGATGCTCCAGCCCAGCGCGCCCAAACCATAAGAAATAAGCCCTTTACGGGGAAGTTTTTGGGGCTGCATTATGGCAATATAGAAATTATGTTTTGAGGGCAACTGTCACTAAAAATGAAACTGACTTGATGACTCATTAAATAAAAGCAGGGGCGTTACAGATTGAAAAAGAGAAGACAGGCAGCACTGAAAATGGGATAGGTTATCGCAAATTTTTCACTCCGGTTTAAACTACCGCCTGTCTTCTGATATGCAATTTATAATAAGAAAGAACCACAGCCAATTAATTGTGTTAAAACCGGCTTAAAACAACTCGGGCTGCATCTCTTTAATAATAAAACTTTTGCGGTGCAGGGGGCACTGCCCATATTGCATCATGGCTTTACGGTGTTGGGCTGTGCCGTAACCTTTATTAGTTAACCAGTTATATTCCGGGTATTGCTGGTGGGCCTGCAACATAAATTCGTCGCGATAGGTTTTGGCCAGTACTGAGGCAGCTGCAATGTTCATGTATTTAGCATCGCCTTCAACAATGGTTTTGTGCGGCAGGTTTTTATAAGGTTTAAAGCGGTTGCCATCTACTATTATCATTTCAAATTTGGTTTTCAACTGATCCAGACAAAGATGCATAGCCAGGATAGAGGCGTTTAAAATATTTATCTGGTCTATTTTTCTATTGTCGACACACATCACCGCAAAATCAATGGCTTCATTTTCTATTAATATACTTAAATCATAGCGCTTCTTTTTTTAAAGCTTTTTTTAATAGTTGAGTTTTTTATTTTT
>CAISWS010000492.1 GCA_903889265.1 uncultured Bacteroidota bacterium | reverse complement strand
ATTGCGAAGTGATAATACCTCTTACCCGGCATATCCCATTAAGAGCGATGAAGTACTGGAAGTTTGGAAAGCAGTATTAAACATCAGCTATCTGAATAAAGGCAGCGACCTTTCTTTTCAAAATATTCTGCAACTGATGCAGGAATTGAAAAAGGACGTGGATGAATTGAAGACGAATTGATTCTTATTTTTCATTTGCAATGCCAACCCGTGTTTTTACAAACTTGTTTTCTTCCATTTCTTTCAAAATGAAATCGGCGAGGTTACCGGTGGAAATAGCGAAGACGCCTTCGGCAGGATAATCTTTTTTTACATTGTATTTCCCCCCACGAGGGTGGTCTTCAATGTTGGGGCAGCACACAAAGGTCCAGTCCAGATCTGTTTCAAGAAAAACCTTATAAACTTTATTATGGCCTACGCCTACGTTTTTATATTCAGCCGGGTAATCGGGTTTATCTATCAACTGCATGGTTTCATTCATCTGCAATACTGCCAGGCCACCAACCGCAAGCACTCTTTTTATACCCATTTTTTTCATAGCTGCAGTAAAGTTTTTCATGCCATCGCTCATCAGGTTAACTGCCGGGCCGTCAATCTGGTTTGTTCCAATTGCCGATATAACAACATCCTTTCCTTCAATTGCTTTTTCTACCTGTTCGAGGTTGTAAACGTCGCCAGCAACGTGGGTAAGGTTAGGGTGTTTGAACGAATCAGGAGTTTCAGGATGGCGGTCGAAGGAGGTTACGTGATGGCCGGCCTCAAGCCCGTATTGAACAAGATATTTGCCGGTTCGCCCGGTGGCACCGAATACAACGATATTCTTCATAAGAATAATATTTTGGGAATGAAAATCGTAATTTTAAACTGAATTGAGATAACCAATTTTTAAGTCTTTATAAAAGGAAACCGTGTATTCTCTGTGCTTTCAATCTCCTATTGGTTTTATTGAAATAAAAGGAACCCCCGAAGCAATTACCTCGACCTCTTTTTTGGAGGAATCGAGGCCGTCTTCTGGAATTGTTCCTGCAGTTTTGTTACAATGCCAAAAGGAACTAGAGGAGTATTTTGAAGGGAAGAGGAAAGATTTTGATGTGCCCTTGGCACCATCTGGTACGGCTTTTCAAAAACAGGTTTGGAACGAATTATTGAAAATTGGTTATGGTAATACGACCTCTTACATAGCCATTGCCAAAAAAATGAACAACCCCGGTGCGGTAAGGGCGGTGGGCCTTGCCAATGGTAAAAATCCTATAGGTGTTATTATACCTTGCCACAGGGTAATAGGTGAAGATGGAAGTTTAACGGGTTACGCAGGTGGCCTGTGGCGTAAAAAATGGTTGCTGGACCTTGAGGGAAACGCCTCAGGCAATGCCCCAACGCTTTTTTAGCCCTGTGTCTTTCAAATATTAACACTTGTCAATACTTGGTTTAATTGGAAATTGGATATTTGCAGCGCATTCCGTTTTTTTAAACAAAAAGCAAAAACTAATTGTTGTTACCAGCATTCATCAACCTAAAAACAAAACAAATGAAAAAAATCACGCTTATTTTTGCAGTCGTAATGGTTTCTCTCACAACATTTGCCCAAACATGGTCTTTAGACAAGGGCCATGCAAAACTGGGTTTTACAATTACTCACTTAATGATTTCGGACGTTGAAGGCTCTTTTAAAAATTTTGATGTTACGCTTACAGCCAGCAAAGAAGACTTTTCTGATGCTGTAATTAATCTTACAGCCGATATTAACAGCGTTAACACCGATAACGAAAAGCGAGATGCTCACTTAAAAAGCCCTGACTTTTTTGATGCTACTAAATTTCCGAACCTTACTTTTAAAGGAAAATCCTTAACTCAGGTAAGCGGCAAAAACTATAAATTAACAGGCGATCTTACTATGCATGGCGTTACTAAAACTGTTACACTTGATGTGGTATACAATGGCACCATTACCCACCCTATGACCAAAAAGCTGGTTGCAGGTTTTAAGGTGAGCGGAACTTTTAAACGTTCTGATTTTGGTATAGGAACTACTTTCCCTGCGACGGTTTTAAGTGATGAGGTGAACCTGATTGCGAATGTTGAGTTTGTAAAGCAATAAGAATTACGGGTTTTATATTATCAGGAATGGGCTTTCTTACCGGAAAGCCCATTTTTTTGCGTTCCTGGTCCTTGTGGAAACAATATCGATTGTTGCATTAATCTTATTTAACCTGGTTAGTTTTATGTTTTGCATTTAAAGACCATAGAATCACCAACGCCATACAGTTGGCCGCACCTGTTTTAGTGCCGTACGCCTATGCAGTATTGTTAACGGAGACTGAATAGCTATGATGAGGGTCATAATTTATAAAGCGATCTATTCAGTTTCTTTATTTCATAATTTATTGTCATACCGGGGGGATTGACAATAAATTACAAGCCAGGTCAGTAATGTCCGGGCTTATTTTTTTGTGAATTCAACGTATAAATTGGAGGAGAACCAAAAGCGACAAATGCTTTGAAAGCTAATTATATATTGTTAAAAGTATGACTACTGTCATGTTTTTCATTTGGACAGATTCATTTTATTTGCTCTCGATTTACTGTCATACCGGGGGGATTGACAGTAAGTTTCAAGCCTGAACAGTAATGTTCGGGCTTATTTTTTTTTATGAAGATATGTAAGCAACACCTGCTTAACCCTAATAGCTCAATAACCCGCCCATTGCCTCCGCAACCTTTTCAATATTCGGCAGCATGGCTTTTTCGAGGTTCTCATTAAGTGGGATTGCCGGGGTGTTTACGGACCCAAGTATTTTAACCGGGGCATCGAGATAGCGGAAGCACTGAGCTGATATCCTCCCCGCCAGCGCTTCGGCAAATGAATGCGTAATGGTTTCTTCGGTAAGCACCAGTACTTTGCCATGTTGCTTTACCGATGCATAAATGGTTTCCTCATCCAGTGGGTTTAAGGTACGCAGGTCCATTACTTCAATTTGTCCTGAAAATCTTTTAGCAGCATTTTCTGCCCAGTGGACCCCCATTCCATAGGTAATAACTGTAACGGAATCTCCACCTTCTATGGCTTTATTCTCCGCAGCCAGAGCAATGCGCGCTTTACCTAAAGGTATTATATAGCTTTCATCCGGCTCAATCGTTTTTGCATCCTGTGTGCCTGGTACTTTACTCCAGTAAAGCCCTTTATGTTCGAGCATCACTACCGGGTTGGGGTCGTAAAAAGCGGCTTTAAGGAGCCCTTTCATATCTGCGGCGTTACTCGGGTAAACAACCTTTATTCCTTTTATCTGCAATAAAAAACTTTCTACACTGCTACTGTGGTAAGGCCCGCCGCTTCCATAGGCCCCAATGGGTATGCGTATTAAAGTTTGCACCGGGTATTTACCATTGCTTAAATAACACGAACGTGAAACCTCGGTAAAAAGCTGGTTAACACCCGGAAAAATATAATCGGCAAACTGCACCTCAACAATGGGTTTACAACCTGCAGCGCTCATTCCAACTGTTGAGCCCACTATATAAGCTTCCATAATGGGGGTATTAAAGACCCTTGTATCGCCATATTTTTTTGCAAGCAGGGCCGCTTCACGAAATACGCCGCCTAATTCACCACCTACATCTTGTCCATAAAGCACGGCTTCAGGGTGTTTGCGCATAAGTTCATCTACTGCATGTAAGGCAGCATCCACCATAACCACTATACCGCCATCTTTGGGCGAACGATTGCCGTGCTCTTCGGTAATAGGGGTAGGAATAAAGATATTTGTTGTCAGGTCTTCAGCGGTAGGGTTAGGCTCTTTTAATGCCCGTTCAAAATCATTTTTAACGGCTTCGGCCGCTTCATTCTCAATGTTTAATATGTCGTCTGGCAGTAATACATTTTCATCGAGAACGTATTTTCTCAACAGAAGGAAAGGGTCACGTGCTGCATCGCTTTCTAAATTTTCTTTGGGCCGGTACCACTCTTTTCTTACACCCGAAGTATGATGATTTAGCAAAGGGACTTTGGCATGAACTAGATAGGGCCCCCTGTGATTGCGCACATAACTAATAACCCGGCCCATGGCATCAAAACATTCGGCAAAGTCGGTACCGTTCAGGCTTTCTACTTTCAAACCATTAAACCCTTTGGCAAAATCGGCTGCGTCCTGAGCCCGTATCTCGGATGAGTGGGCTGAGATATCCCACTCATTATCCTGTACTAAATAAATAACCGGGTATTGATGAAGCGCAGCCATTTGTAAGGCCTCACTTACTTCGCCTTCTGTCATAGAGCCATCGCCCAGCGAGCATACCACAACCGGCTCCTCGCCTCGTTTGTATTCCACAAGCTTTTGCTGTTCCTTATATTGTAAACCCTGTGCTGCACCTGTTGCCGGTATGGCCTGCATACCAGTAGCGGATGACTGGTGGGGGATTTTTGGCATATCTGCCCGGTTTGAACTGGGGTGGCAATAATAGGTTCTGCCCGCCGAGAAATAATCTGTCTTTTTTGCCAGCAACTGCAGCATCAGTTCAAAAGGGGTAAAACCCATACCCAGAAGCATAGAGTCATCGCGGTAGTAAGGGAAAACAATGTCCTGCGGTTTAAGATAAAACGCTGTAGCCAGTTGTATGGCCTCATGCCCGCGTGAGGTTGCATGCACATATTTGGCGCAAATATCTTTGCGCTCTTCAAACAGTTCTGCCATTGCCTTTTCAGTGCACATCAGGCGGAATGCTTTAAGTAGTATCTTTTTATCAGGTTTCAATTGTGCTGATTAGGAAGGCTAAAATAATATTTCAACACAATAGCAACTAGTTTATATAGTCTTGCGTATTCCTATGCTGTTATAGTCTTAATAATAAAAAAGTATCACTTTATTTCAAAGTCAAATACCTTTTCGCCTTCTAAAAAGCCCTCAAGTCTGTCGCCTTGTTTAACCGGGCCTACTCCGGCCGGGGTGCCGGTAAATATCAGGTCGCCTTGTTGTAACGTGAAGAACTGGGATGCGTATGAAATTATTTTTTCGAAACTGAATATAACGTCCGCAGTATTGCCTTTTTGTTTTTCTACGCCGTTAAGATTCATGGAGAAATTGATGTTTTTAAATTTGGGTTTTCTGAACTCACCTATAACTGCTGAATGGTCAAAGGCCTTGGCTATTTCCCAGGGCAGACCTTTTGCTTTTTGTTGCGCCTGAATATCGCGTGCAGTAAAGTCAATACCTACGGTAACCTCATCGTAATATTTATGGGCAAATTTTTCTTCAACGTACTTTCCCTGTTTGCAAACCTTCAAAACTATCTCAGTTTCGTAATGCAGGTCGTTACTCCAGCCCGGAAGGTAGAATGGCTTATTGTCTTTCAATAATGCTGTTGCAGGCTTCAAAAACACAATAGGCTTATCTGGCAATTCGTTTTTTAACTCTTTTGCATGCTCTATGTAGTTACGGCCAATGCATATAAATTTCATGTGTATATAGTTTTGTGGTTATTTAGTCTTCACTTTCTTCTGATGGCAATTTTAATATTACTACTCCTCTTTTAAGCTCTTTAGAATAAGTTACATAGGATATACCCATATCGGCATTGTAAAAACTAAACACTATTTTGCTTGAATCAGACACGGCTTCTTTCCAGCCAGCCATATCGCTTATTTGTGTTGCAGTTGCGTTTTTGATCGCTTCTTCGTCACCCGTTATGGAGAAATTGGCTTCCTCAAATAAAGCTGCAATTCCGTGGTGAAGATCTCGGCTTACAACCTGGGGCAGAACAGTACCCTGGCCAAAAATATCCCCGCTCACAAAAGCTGTTGGGGAAATCGAATCAAGGAATAACAACTCATTGCCTGCGGTATATATTTTTAAATACAAATTGCTTTTGTAAATGTTACCCTTCGGTAATTCGGCTACAAAACTATCCTGGCTAAGTAAATTGCTGAAATAATGTTTTGCTGAACTGATGATAGGTTCACTTAGCACAATAGAATCGTCCGGTTCGTTTTGGGTAATGCGCATTCCGCTATCAGTGGTTGCATTTTTTTCAACCTCACCCGAGGCCGGGTGCTGATTACAGGATACAAAGAGCACGCATAAAATAAGAAAAGCGGGAAGTGATATTTTCATGCGCCGTTCATTAAAGCTTACTTATTATACTTGCTCATCGCCCGTTCTATACCTTCAAACATAAAACTATGGATAGCTTCGCAGGCAACTTTCATCCTTTCATCCAGTAGTTTTTGTTCTTCGGGTTTCCAGGGGCTAAGTACATAATTAACCTGGTGGCCTTTGGCAAACTCGCTGCCAATACCAAAGCGCAGGCGCGGGTAATTGTTGTTGCCAAGCGTGGCGTCAATATCTTTTAAACCGTTATGCCCGCCATCGCTACCTTTCATACGCACCCGAATAGAGCCGAATGGAATGGCTAGGTCATCTAAAACAACCAGCAGATTCTGCTGGGGAATTTTAAGTTCATTCATCCAATAGCGGACAGATTTGCCGCTCAGGTTCATAAAAGTGGTGGGCTTAATCAGGTAAACGTTTTTGCCCTTGCTTTTGTATTGGGCAAAAAAAGCAAGGCGCTCCAGAGTAAATGGAGCGCCTTGTGTATTGGCCAAAGTATCTAATATTTTAAAACCGATATTGTGTCGTGTGTTTTCGTATTCGGGCCCAATGTTACCTAAACCAGCTATCAGAAAACTCATATTAAATATCGTTTATCCACCCATCTTAAATTCTACTTTGTTTAAAAAAGAGAATTCAAAACCCTCTCCTTCGGAGCGGGCAGGGTGATGTCTTTATTTTTTGTCTTTAGCTTTATCCTTATCAGCAGCGGCAGGTGCAGCAGCAGCAGGTGTAGCGCCGGCAGCAGGTGCAGCAGCAGCGGCTGCAACAGGTGCTTCTTCTTTAACTGCACGTGGTATCTGAACTCTTGCAAAAGGATTAGACGGCGAGTGCAGGATAGTTACACCCGGCAGTTCAATGTCTTTTATTCTTTTGATGTCGCCTAATTGCATAGTAGTTACATCTACTTCAATAACACTTGGAATATCTTTAGGCAGGGCCAGGATATGTAGTTTCTTGAAAACGGTTTCAAGAACACCACCATCTGTAATACCTTTAGGGGTTCCTTTAAGCCTTAACGGAATAGCCACCTTTACTTTAACGGTGTCAACCAATTCCTGAAAATCAAGGTGCAATAAAGCATCGTTAACCGGCTCATACTGCGAATCTTTAACAATTGCAGTGTAAGTTTTTCCATCTAAATTGATTTCAGCCACACGAAAATCGGGTGTGAAAATCAGTTTACGGAATGAAGATGTTGGTGCATAGAAGTTTAAGGTTTCTTTGCCACCGTAAATGTTGCAAGGTGTGTTTCCTGCCTTGCGCAGTGCACGCGTAGCCTTTTTACCTAATTCGGTTCTTGGCGTGCCGTTGATAACTACTTTTTCCATTTTAAATCTGAGATTTATGTGAATTAATAAAAAACTTTTAGTTCCTGATTTTTGCTGCCTTCGTTAAACTGAAGGGGTTAAAAACAAGGAGTGAATACTTTTATGTTCGTGCGTATTTCTGATTGCCTGGGCAAACAGTTTAGCAACGCTTAATGCTTTTATTTTTTTGCCTTTGTATGCAGGGTTTAGCGGTAAAGTATTGGTTACTATCAACTCGCTAAGCTTGCTGTTTTCAATATTCTCATATGCTTTGCCCGAAAGGACAGCATGGGTACACAACGCGCGAACACTCTTAGCCCCTTTCTCCATAACCATACTGGCAGCATTGCAAAGGGTGCCACCGGTATCAATCATATCATCAACCAATACCACGTCTTTGCCCTCAACACTTCCTATCAAAGTCATTTCGGCAATTTCGTTGGCGCGTTTACGGTATTTATCGCAAATAACCATCTCCGCATTAAAATGCTGGGCGTAAATGCGCGCGCGTTTAACGCTGCCAACATCCGGTGAAGCAAAACACAGGTTATCCCATTTTTGCTTTTGGATATATGGAACAAAAATGGCCGAGCCATTTAAGTGATCGACCGGGATATCGAAAAAGCCCTGAATCTGGCCGGCATGTAAATCCATCGTCATTACTCGGTCCGCGCCGGCGGCAGTAAGCAGGTTCGCTACCAGCTTGGCACCGATGCCTACCCGTGGGCGGTCCTTTCTGTCCTGGCGGGCGTATCCGAAATACGGAATTACGCAGGTAATATAATCTGACGAAGCCCTTCTTAAAGCATCAATCATCATCAGCAACTCCAGCAGGTTGTCGCCCGGTGCGTTTGTATTTTGAATAACAAAGGTAAATGAACCGCGGACTGATTCTTTAATTTCCGGCTGAAACTCTCCGTCGCTAAACCTCAGCACATCCATTTTTCCAAGTGCTTGCCCATAATGGTCAGCAATGTCTTCTGCCAGGTATTTTGTGGCAGTTCCTGCAAAAAGCTTTACGTCTGTTGTCAGTAACATGGATTACCTTTTTAAAAAGGGACTGCAAAGATAACTTTATAGGGGAAAAATCCTATTGAAAATTGAACTTTAGAGTAGGGCTGCCATACATAAAGAAGGGGTTTACACTTGTTTACACTTTTTTTGACAATGCTTTATTATAAATAGATGATAATCATTTAGTTAGGTATTTACATATGCATAAAACGGCCAAAAAGTGTAAACTCCATTTTAAATCATAAGATATTGGTTTTTAATTGTTTATTATTTTAGGCGTTATTAAATAATGCTTTTGAAGGTGCCTATCGCGCAAATTACAAACCGCATAATCACCGGGTAAAAGTTCAAACTGTTCTTATTTTTACCCCATGTCAGTTGAATACACCTTAGAGCCTGAAAAGTGGGTAGAGCGTTATGCAGATGCCCTGTTCGGCTACGCATTTACCCGTATTAACCGGCAGGATATAGCAGAAGACCTGGTGCAGGATACTTTTTTCAGTGCCCTGAAGGCAAAAGATACCTTTCAGTTTAACAGCTCGGAAAAAACCTGGCTGATTGCCATTTTAAAGCGGAAGATAATTGACCATTACCGCAAAAAGTCCACCCAGAACGAACTAAACGTTTTTGATAAGGACACAAAAGATGGTTTTATGAATCATTTTTTTGAAACCGAGGGCAGGACAGATCATTGGACTGATATTAACGCGCCTAAAGAGTGGGGCAAGGACTTTGAAACCAAGGTAGAAAGCGATGAGTTTTATAACATTTTAAAGAACTGCCTGGGCAAATTACCCGAAAAATGGGCTGCCGTTTTTACCCTTAAAAATATGGAGGACCTTGAAAGCGAAGAAATTTGTAAAGAATTGCAAATTGCCCCGTCTAACTACTGGGTTATTATGCATAGGGCTAAACTGCAATTGCGGGAATGCCTGGAGATAAACTGGTTTGATAAATGATATTGATTGACAAAATAAAGATTAGCTGCAAACAGGCAACGTATCTCCACGAAAAGAAGAGGGAGGGTAAACTGGATAGCATGGAAAGATTTGGCCTATGGTTCCACCTGCTATACTGTAAATTTTGTGCGCTGTTTATAAAGCAGGTTGAGCAAATTGAATCTGTAGCGCATCAGTTATATCAAAAAACAGAACGCTTTCATCTTTCGCCTGAGCGGAAAGTAGAAATGCAGAAAGCTCTTGACGAGCAATTGAAAAAATAGAACGTCATTTTGTCGCAAAAGCCATAAATGGCATAATTTCTAAATTCTCTCATTCGGTAATTTTCACAGAATGAAATAAATTCTACTTTTGCCGCCCCTCACCCCCGTTTTTTGACTATAATTTAACATTAAAGCAATGCTAATCAGGCCTCTATAGTTAGCTTTGCTGGTTCAAATATTAATTAATAAATTTTTGTATGCGATTAAGGTTACTATTCTTTTTTATCCTTTCGTCTATCTATAGCGTAAAGGTACAGTCACAATGCACCACCACTGTAAATACTTTCCCTTATGTGGAGAATTTCGAAACAAGCCAGGGCGGTTGGGCTTCCGGCGGAACGCTTAACGACTGGCGCTGGGGCACACCAGCAAAACCCGTAATTAACCGCGCGGGCAGCGGGCTTAAATGTTGGATAAGCGGTGGCCTTGATACTGCATTTTATAATTATGGCGAGCGCTCTTACGTAACCAGTCCCTGCTTCAATTTTACAAACCTGCAGCATCCGTTTCTTGCCTTTCTTATTTTTTGGGAGTCGGAGCATACATATGATGGTATGATAATGGAGTACTCCTTAAATGGTGGAACTTCATGGAAAAATGTGGGCTCTGATACGGATGCCATTAATTGCATGAACCAAAACTGGTATAATACCAGGAATGTAGATGGCCTGAGTGGTTTGGCAAATCCGCAAAACGGATGGACCGGAAACATCCAACCTACTGTAGGAAGTTGCCAGGGAGGCTCGGGAAGTCAAACCTGGGTACAGGCAAGGCATTGCCTTTCGGCGCTTGCTGGTAAACCCAGCGTTCAATTTCGTTTTGCGTTTGGCGCAGGAACTACATGCAATAATTTTGACGGCATAGCCTTTGACAGTGTAAGCATAAGCGAGGCACCCGCCAACACAGCTGATTTCACTTATACATGCCTGGCTTCAAACCGGATTTCTTTTACCGGCATTACCTCCCTTTGTCCGGATAGTTTTGCCTGGAATTTCGGCGACCCGTCAAGTGGCGCATCTAATACTGCAACAACCATTAATGCAACACATATATTTTCCGCACCCGGGTCTTATACTGTATCTTTTACAGCCGGTGGGCCTTGTAATGCCCCGGCAACTATTTCAAAAGTGATTAATGTATTGCAGGTAAAAGACACGGCCATAAATGAACTTTGTTTTGCGGGCACTACCGGCTCAATTAATGTTACGGCCATTGGAGGCAATGCGCCTTATAGTTATAATTGGGGTGGTGGTATTACCTCGCAAGACAGAAATGGTCTGTCGGTGGGCACTTACACTGTAACTGTAACTGACAGTACTAATTGCACAGCATCGGCTACTGCTGTTATTACCCAACCCACAGCAATTACAGCAACTGCAACCCCAACAAATGCTACTTGCGCGGTCGGTGGCTCAATTATGGTTTCTGCTTCAGGAGGAACCGGGGCTTATTCATATAATTGGGGCGGCGGTGTTACTTCGCAAAACAGAACAGGTTTAGGGGCCGGCACTTACACCGTAACAATTACCGATCAAAATAATTGCACCGGAACGGCAAGTGCTACCATCACCTCTACCAGTTCATTTAATGTAACTACTGCTATAACCAATGTTTCGTGCAATGGCGGTAGTAATGGATCCATAACTGTAACCCTTTCAGGCGGCCGTACTCCTTATTCGTTTAACTGGGGAGGCGGTATAACCTCACAAAATCGTACCGGACTTTCGGCTGGCACCTATTCTTTAACGGTAACAGATAGCAGCGGTTGTGTAGCTACGTCAACCGCAGTTGTGGGTCAGCCGCAGGTACTGAGTATAATTGATTCGGTTATTAATATAAGCTGTAATGGATTTAGTAACGGCGCAATTATTACTACGGTTAGCGGTGGCAACACGCCGTACACTTATAATTGGGGTGGGGGTGTTATCACACCAGGTAGAACCGGATTAAGTACTGGCACCTACAGTTTAACTGTAACCGACAGCAAAGCATGTACAGCCTCAGCAAGCGCGGTTGTTAGCCAGCCACAGGCTTTGTCTTTATTTGCTGTAGCAACCAGCGCTTTGTGCAACGGAAGTGCAAACGGAGCTGTTATCCTTACTGTTCAGGGGGGCACAAGCCCGGATACTTATAGCTGGAGCAATAATTCCACCACCCAAAATCTTTCGGGCATAACAGCCGGAACATATAAAGTTACCGTAACCGATAACCGCGGGTGTACTGATACCGTCAGCGCTACGGTAACACAGCCTCTGGCCATAAACATTACTGCTGTGGGAACCAGCACCAGTTGTACTTCCGATACCGGTAGCGTTACAATAACGGTTAATGGGGGAGCAGGTGGTTATAGTTATAACTGGAGCAACGGAGCAACCTCACAGAACATTAGCTTGCTGGGGGCTGGTGGTTATACCGTTACGGTTAAAGATGCAGCCAACTGTACCGGCACTGCAACGGCAACTGTTACACCACCTACCAATGCACCACAGGTAACCTTGTCCGCAAGCCCTGTTAAATGCAGCGGAGATACAAACGGGCAGATTACCCTGAACATTATCACCGGCACATACACCTATACCTGGAGCAACGGCCAAAGTACACAAAACCTGGCCGGGTTAGTTTCGGGTTCTTACACAGTAACGGTACATGATGGTATTAATTGCTCTATTATTGAAACTACCTTTGTAGGCAGTCCCCAACCGTTAACTGTAACGGTGCACCCGGATAATGTTAGCTGTTATGATAGCGCAAATGGACAAATTACCACTACCATT
Organism: uncultured Bacteroidota bacterium; assembly: GCA_903889265.1. GTDB lineage: Bacteria > Bacteroidota > Bacteroidia > Chitinophagales > LD1 > Bog-950. Next base: position 9,014 of record CAISWS010000492.1, on the reverse strand, counting down.
ACCGGTGGTACCATGCCATATAGTTTTCTTTGGAATAACGGTTCGCACTCCGCAGCAATTGCCGGGCTCATGCCAAACCTGTACAGCATTGTAGTTACAGATTCAAACTCTTGTACCGCTGCGGATTCAGCTTTAATCAGTCAACCGGCACAGCTATCGGTATCTGCTCACACCGATTCAACTAATTGCGGTTTAAAGAATGGCGATGCCCGCATTACCGTAACCGGTGGTGTTCATCCATATGCGTATGTATGGTCACCCAACGTTTCCGATTCTTCTTTCGCAACATCAATCGATTCCGGGGCATACTTTGTAATAATCACTGATTCTGCCGGCTGCCGTATTAAAGATTCTTTATTTGTTTATGCCCACCCAAATGCTATGATTGTTCCATATCTTGGACCGGATACAACCATCTGTCCGGGTACTACTACCATTACCTTAAACGCAGGCAGCTATACAACCTATTTCTGGCAGGATAGTTCCACTAAACAAATGTTTACTGTTGCCGATTCAGGAACGTTTTGGGTACGTGTTACAGGTGCAACCGGTTGCACACTCAGCGATACCATATTGATAGGTGAAAAATGCGACACCAAACTGGTAATACCGAATGCCTTCAGTCCTAACGGCGATGGGTTGAATGATTTTTTTGCACCTAAGTCTATTGACAACCCAACCAGGTTTCTGATGCATATTTACGACCGCTGGGGTAACCTTGTTTTTGAATCGAACAATATCAAAAATGGCTGGGATGGCAAGTTTAAAAGCAAAGACCAACCAGCAGGAACCTATATTTATTACATCCAGTACGCTTTTAACGATAACGTGCTGCACGGGGTGGAAGGGGCTTTTACTTTGCTCAGATAAATATTCGAAATCCGCACTTGCATTTTCCCTCTCTTTTTTAAATAGGGGGGCGCCATCTGCGTCGGCTTGGATGACTTGTTTTGTTATCCTTTATAATTCATTTTCCCTTTAACCAGGTCAACAAATCCATGGAAGATGATAATAAAAGGATTATAACTAACAAAGCCGGTAGTAACCCCATATCTTACAGGTTCGGTTTCCGGTTCATAAGTGCCAAAAATCCGGTCCCAAATCATAAAAACGCCACCATAGTTTTTATCTAAATAAATAGGGTTGCTGCCATGATGAACCCGGTGCGCCGAAGGTGTATTGATAACCCCCTCAACAAACGGAATCTTCCCAATGGCCTCGGTATGCATAAAAAACTGGTAAAAAAGGTTTGCCTGGTAGCCCAGCAAAATAACCAGCGGCGAACAACCCAATAAAACTGCGGGTATAAAAAAGTAGGGCAAAATAACAGCACTAAACCAGTTAATACGATAGGCAGTGGTAAGGTTCATATGCTGGCTGCTGTGATGCGTTACGTGAAATGCCCACAAAAATTTTACCTGGTGCGAAAGCCGGTGATACCAGTAAAAACAAAGATCAGTTAAAATAAAAGTAAGGATTACTACAGGAATGGTAACTGGGAGATGGTAGGGAATCAATCCGCTTACAAACCTTAACACAAGCAGATGATATCCAAACGAAACAATTTTAGAAGTAATATAACCTAGTAGTATTACCGTGTTCGATAGACTCTCCTTCAACTGGTATTCTGCCTTATTCTGTCGCCAGCTCCAATAACCTTCTATTACAATTAAAACGAGCACAACTCCGTAGGCTATAAAGCGGTATGGACCCAATACGGCGCTAAAATGATCATCCTGGTACATACCATAAAAATAAAGCTAATTATCAACTCCTGCATGTGCGGCTAAAATCTTTACTTTTATACAACCTCATTTTAAAGCGGTGTTGTGGATATATTGAAACTTGAAATACTAACTCCCAATCTGCATAAAACCGGGCAGTTTTACCAGGATGTGATGGGCTTAACTGTAATTGGAAAAACGGAAACTTCAATTTCGTTCGTGGCTGGCTGTACCGAAATTACTTTTGTTTACACCGGTGACCATAATCCCGTTTATCATTTTGCATTTAATATACCCAACAACCAGCTTGACGAAGCCTTTGCATGGGCGAATAGAAGGGTAGAAATAATGGATGTTACCCCGGGCAATAAGATTGCTGATTTTGTAAACTGGAGCGCGCGCTCATTTTATTTTTATGATAATAACGGAAACATACTTGAGTTTATAGCCAGATATGAACTGGATAATAAAAGTGATGTTTTATTTACCGGCGATTCCATCATTAACGTCAGCGAAATTGGTGTGGCTACGGAAGATGTTTCGGGGGAATGTGAAGCGCTGATAAGCCAATTTGGGCTACCTGTTTTTTCCAGGCAACCAAGGCTGCAAAACTTTACCGCTATGGGCAACCACAACGGGCTTTTAATATTATCTGTCGAAAACCGCCATTGGTATCCTACCGAAAAGCTTGCCTCGAAGAATTACACAAAACTGGAGGTGCGGAACGGGCTGCAGGTTCAATGCCTTGAGTTTTATGCAAATACATAAGAGGGGATTTATAAGGCAATGTCATTAACTGAACGATTAATTAGAAGAGAAATTAACCACTTAGGTACTAAGAACACTAAGTTACACTAAGATATTTTTTAAACTCCTTCAACATGATACCCAAAGGAAACATCAGCAGGTAGCGTGGTCTGATAAAATCGGTTTTTGAATATTTCTTCTATTCTGAGTGGTTCTAAGTGTCCTTAGTGCATAAGTGGTTAATTCCCCTGAGTTAATGACATTGATTTATAAGGATAGCGGTGGCTGTTTCCCTCCTTTTTTCTTCAGCCATAAAACCAAATTTATTTTGGGCAGGGGTCAAAATGGATATTAACAAAATGTGACTAAATCCTGATTTTATTGCGCGTTTGCTGCTTTATCATTGTGGCAGTTCTAATCATGTATTGTTTGGCCTTCCGGCATAGCCGGTATTAAAAGGGGAACCATGTGAAAATCATGGGCTGTTGCGCAACTGTAAGTAACGATTTTTGGTTACAAGTCAGACTGCCTGCCAAAACAATTTTGTGCTGAACCTTCGCTAAAGGGTGCTCGCATAACCTTAATCGACCTCAAAATTCTCCAGGTCTTTTACAGTTGTTCCGACCCCGACCGCGAAATATTGCAAAACATCAAAGCCGGGAAAAATTAACTATGACAGAAGAATTACTCCTTAAAGAAAATAAAGACCGTTTTGTTATTCTGCCTATCAATTACCCCAAAATATGGGAGTTATATAAAAAGCATGAAGCCAGTTTCTGGACTGCCGAGGAAATAGACCTGAGCAGTGATATGAAAGACTGGAATACATTGAACAATGGCGAGCGTCATTTCATCTCTCATGTGTTGGCATTTTTTGCCGCAAGCGATGGTATAGTTAATGAAAACCTGGCCGTAAATTTTATGAACGAGGTTCAGTTGCCCGAAGCGCGTTGTTTTTACGGCTTTCAGATTATGATGGAAAATATCCACTCTGAAACATATGCCTTACTAATTGATACTTATATAAAGGACCCGCAGGAAAAGAACCGCTTGTTTCACGCTATTGATACCGTGCCTGCGGTAAAGAAAAAAGCCGAATGGGCCTTGCGCTGGATTAACCAGGGAAATTTTGCCGAACGCCTGGTGGCTTTTGCTGCGGTTGAAGGTATATTCTTCAGCGGCAGCTTCTGCTCTATTTTCTGGCTGAAGAAAAGGGGCCTGTTGCCTGGTTTAACTTTTAGTAATGAACTAATTAGCCGCGACGAAGGCCTGCATTGTGAATTTGCCTGCCTGCTTTACGGGATGTTGCAAAGCAAACTGAGTAAAGACGCTGTTTATGCCATTATTAGTGACGCTGTAAGAATAGAAAAGGAGTTTATTACCGATGCGCTGCCCGTTGATTTAATAGGCATGAACGCAAAACTGATGCAACAATACATTGAATTTGTTGCCGACCGCTGGCTGGGCGAACTGGGTTACCCGAAAATGTTTAATGCCACCAATCCATTCGATTTTATGGAAATGATCTCCCTGCAGGGCAAAACCAACTTTTTTGAGAAGCGGGTAGGAGATTACCAAAAGTCAGGCGTAATGGGCACCACAAAAGAGTCCCAGACATTTTCACTGGAAGAAGATTTTTAGAGTGAAGGACTAACCTGGTTCAATTTTGCGCAGCGAAATTGAATGTCCCCCTCCGGAGGGGGCGTAGGGGGAGGTGAGACTCTCAACCCAACGACTGAATGAATGAAGAAGGAGTAAAACAATAGGCACTAAATACACTTGTTAACCAATAGCTGTTCGTATTAACAATAGATATAGAAGATACCAGGCTTTATTTTTAGAAAGCTTTTTAAAATGTAAGACAAGACTCAAAATACATTGACACATGCATGTAATTAAAAGAAACGGAAGAAAGGAAAGCATCAAGTTTGACAAAGTAACCGCGAGAATAGAAAAACTGAGTTATAGCCTCAGCCCGCTGGTTAACCCCATTGATGTTGCCAAGAAGGTAATTGAAGGTATCTATGATGGCGTGCCCACCACTGAACTGGATAACCTGGCCGCCGAAACTGCTGCCTCTTTAGCAACCAAGCACCCTGACTATGCTCTGCTGGCTTCGCGCATTGCCGTAAGCAACCTGCATAAAAATACAGTAAAGTCGTTCAGCGAAACTATGCGCAAATTATATTACTACACCGATTCCGGTAGCGGTAAGCCTACTCCGCTTATAGCTGACGATGTTTGGCAGGTAATTGAAGAGCATGCCGAAATTTTAGACAGCTCTATTATATATGACCGCGATTTCGGGTTTGATTATTTCGGGTTCAAGACACTTGAAAAATCATACCTCCTGAAAATTGAAGGAAAGATTGTTGAACGCCCGCAGCATATGTATATGCGCGTGGCAATAGGCATACATAAAAGCGATATTGAAGGTGCCATCAAAACATACAATCTGATGAGCGAGCGTTGGTTTACACATGCCACACCAACCTTGTTTAATGCAGGCACTCCCAAACCCCAAATGAGCAGCTCCTTTTTGCTAACCATGAAGGATGATAGCATTGATGGTATTTACGATACACTGAAGCAAACCGCAAAAATATCGCAGAGCGCCGGGGGAATTGGCCTTTCTATCCATAACATCCGCGCTACCGGTAGCTATATCGGTGGCACCAACGGTACCAGCAACGGCATCATCCCTATGCTCCGCGTGTTTAACGACACTGCCCGTTATGTAGACCAGGGCGGCGGCAAACGTAAAGGTGCCTTTGCAATTTACTTAGAGCCATGGCACGCCGATGTATTTGAGTTTTTGGATTTAAGAAAAAACCACGGTAAGGAAGAAATGCGCGCACGCGATTTATTCTACGCCCTTTGGATTTCAGATTTGTTTATGAAGCGTGTTGAAGCCAACGGCGAATGGAGTTTGTTTTGCCCGAATGAAGCGCCGGGATTAAGCGAATGTTGGGGACCAGAATTTGAAGCGCTGTATGAAAAATATGAGCAGGAGGGAAGGGCACGTAAAACCATAAAAGCGCAAGACCTGTGGTTTGCAATTCTGGATTCGCAAATTGAAACAGGAACACCTTACATGTTATATAAGGATGCCGCCAATGGTAAAAGCAACCAACAGAACCTGGGCACCATTAAAAGCAGTAACCTGTGTACCGAAATAATGGAATACACCAGCGCTGAAGAAGTAGCTGTTTGTAACCTGGCATCTTTAGCCTTACCGCGCTTTGTAATTGACGGTAAGTTCGATATGCAAAAGCTATATGACGTAACGTATGAAGTAACAAAGAACCTCAACAAAATAATTGACAACAATTATTACCCGGTTGAAGAGGCAAGAACTTCAAACCTGCGCCACCGTCCTATAGGTTTGGGGGTACAAGGGTTGGCAGATGCTTTTATAAAACTCCGCCTGCCATTTGAAAGCGAACTTGCCAAAATACTGAATAAGAATATTTTTGAAACCATCTATTTTGCTGCTATGACAGCCAGCAAAGATTTGGCTAAAGAACATGGTGCGTATCAAACCTTTAAAGGCTCACCGCTATCAAAAGGAATCTTCCAGTTTGATATGTGGAACGTTCAGCCTACCGACAGATGGGATTGGGAATCTCTGCGTAAAGAAGTGATGGAAGTGGGTGTCCGCAACTCATTACTGGTAGCACCTATGCCGACAGCCTCAACTTCACAAATACTTGGTAACAATGAATGTTTTGAACCATATACTTCAAACATTTATTCAAGAAGAGTATTGAGCGGTGAGTTCATCATCGTTAACAAGCATTTATTGAAAGACCTGGTAAACCTGGGCTTGTGGAATAACAATATGAAGAACCAGATAATTGCTAATAACGGTTCTGTTCTGAATATAAAAGAGATACCGGCAGACATCAAAGAATTATACAAAACTGTTTGGGAAATTAAACAACGCAACCTGATAGACATGGCCGCCGACAGAGGTGCATTTATCTGCCAGTCTCAATCGCTGAATTTATTTGTTGATACGCCTACAGTTGCCAAGTTAACCTCTATGCACTTTTACGCATGGAAACAAGGCCTGAAAACAGGTATGTATTACCTGCGCACTCAGGCTGCCACACAAGCTGTTCAGTTCACCATCGAAAAGCAAGGCAGCAACGAAATGGAACCGGTTATCCCAAAACCCGAAGAAGCAGCCAAAGACGTGCCCAACATAGATGACATTACCACCGATTTTCAGGCGCCATCATGCAGTATGGAGGATGGGTGCATTAGTTGCAGCGGATAAATACATTTTGTTTCGCACGGAGGCACGGAGTAAACAGCCGAGAATACATTTTTTATGAATGCCAATACATTTGTTTCTTGCAACACAGAAGTAAAAGCCGCTGAATGCAGTTATGAAGCATTAACTGCGCAGATTATAGGTATTTGCATTAAAGTGCATGAGATACTTGGGCCCGGCTTATTAGAATCGGTATACGAGGAAGTAATCTGTTATGAATTAAATAAAGCGGGCCTGGCGTATAAACGCCAGCAAGGAATTGCAGTTATATACGATAATATAAAACTTGAGATAGGGTTCAGAGTGGATATAATTGTAGAAAATAAAGTTATTGTTGAACTAAAGTCTATAGATGCAATAGCCCCCGTTCATTCTAAAACGGTATTGACTTATATGCGCCTTACTAATCTTGAAGTAGGGTTGCTGATAAACTTTAATGTTGCCCTTTTAAAAAATGGCATAACAAGGCTGGTAGATGACCGCAAGCCGAAGGCAGAGCAAAATTGAAAACATTGTATTCATTGTATTAATAAAAATGTATTCTCGGCTGTTTACTCCGTGCCTCCGTGCGAAACAATGTATTTGTATTTAAAATGTATTTATTACTCGCAACTCCGTGCGAAACAAAAATGAATTTTTATGGCATACGAAGAAAGAATCGCAAAATCCGAAACCCACATTTTTAAAGCTGTATTCCCCAACTCCACCAACCATTACGACACTCTTTTTGGCGGCACTGCCATGCATGCCATGGATGAAGTAGCCTTTATAACCGCCACCCGTTTCAGCCGCCAAAAAATGGTAACCGTTAGCAGCGACCGCATCGATTTTAAAAAGCCCATCCCCGCCGGCACCATCATTGAACTAATTGGCAAAGTAAGCTACGTTGGCAACACCAGCATCAAAATAAAAGTAGAAATTTTCATTGAGCAGATGTACACCGAGCACCGTGAAAAAGCCATAACCGGTGAGTTTACTTTTGTGGCTATTGATGAGAATAAGAAGCCGGTGAAGATTAATGCAATGTAATGGGTGCAATTACAGATCCGGCTCTTCAATATCGGCACCGTATAACTCTAACCCTCTGGGCACTGTTGTAATGAACAATTCCAAAACTTCCTCCATTTCTAACTCTGACGGAACTCTGATTCTGAAGGAGTCTGAATTTTTATACAAAAACAGGATTCGATAAGGATTTATAGAAGATGATTTAATGAAGCTTATCCGCTTTAAGTCGGCGTATTTTAGCGTGGTAAGAGACTGATTTGATTTTATCTCAACTCTATCGGCTAAGATTTTCATTTTGCCCGGCGCATTCTTCCTTATTGCAAGTAGCGCAAGGCCCAGAAAAAAAGCCAGTGTGGTCTGAAGCGCTGTTCGGCTTACGGTATCAGATAGCCATTGGGGTAGCCAGAAAAAGTAAGGGATAGTAAGCTCAGGTTGATCTTTGACCGGCAAATCTATCAGGTATAAAAAGCCATATCCTATTAATGCGGTGAAAAGAAGTACCATGGCTATTCCATGCAATAAAGGGTAGCGCGTATTTATTTTAATATCGAAACTCTTGCCCTCTTCCATCTCTTATAAATCCTTAGTGCAACTTAGCGTTTTTAGTGCCATGCCAATTCCGTTCAGGCGGGCCTTAGCGGTTAATTTCTCTTGTCTTATCTAAACCGATAATTAACCCCCTCCACTTGTGTAAGCAGTGTTGAAGGAGCATCCGTAGCCACCGCCCTACCCTCAATTTTAGGCGATACCGGGGAGTGAACACCTAAATACTCCTCCATCACATCATGCAATTTATAGCCCAGCTTACGGGTGTTAGTGACGCCTTTTATGCGGCACAAAACGCTGTCGGGGTCTCCTTCTCGCTCGCAGGCAACTATGGTGTAGGTTTTGGCAGGATCAACCGGTGCGCCGTTTATCATTAATTTATTTAGGCGCTTGCCGGGTTCTGCTGCAATGGTAAAATTCATCGTCATCCCTTTAAAGCGTATCAGCCAGCCGCCAAAGCGTTTGGTGGCATCTTTGGCAAATACGTTTTCCATTTCTTTCTCCAGCCAGTCGCACAATTGCTTACCGGTTACCTCAGCAATTTTTACATCTGAGTTTACGGGCAGCATGCTCCATAAATATTCAACCGTAATATCAGCGCTCCCTGTTTTGGCATCCGGCACTAACGGCGGGCAGAATCTGAATCCGTTGGATAATGCAATATCCGGTTTCGCCTTCCACATCAGGGCATCTGTAATCAGGTTGTCCAT
>CAISWS010000491.1 GCA_903889265.1 uncultured Bacteroidota bacterium | reverse complement strand
TTGTCATTGATGTGTTTTGCTTTTGCCTGCTTTATAGCTTCATGAGGCGATTTTTGATGCAAGCTGATGATTTCTTTGGCGTGTGCCGGACGATTGTAAAGCATATAGCTTCCATAGCCTAACAATAGTGCAAGCAATAAACTTAACGGGATGATACTCCCTTTTAATAATGCATTATCGCTTCGCAGAATTGCAACAAAAACGATTGATAAAAAGATACCTATGCTAATCATAATCTTTCCTTGAAGCACTTCGCTTTTTGCCCAGTCATTTGTATACTCGGTAAATTCCATTGCCTTAATACCTTTTTATTTCTTCCACAAAGGTCGGAGCGCTTTGCAGATTGCTGTTAAAACTAATTACTGATTGCTGTATACTAATTCAGTATTTTGCTATTGGATGGCAGATAACAGGAAACGCCATAAGCAGCAGGTCATATTAATTCAATTTGGCAAGCTTCATACTTACATCCCACAGTTTGGATGCCACTATGGAATAACTTGGCAAACTATTGAGCAGGGTGTTGAGGATTATTTTCAGGATAAGAATAAAACAAAGGGCCACTCAGTTTAGGTATCTCAACCTGTATTCCTTCTTAATCCGCTCAAGCTTTTCCTTGTTTCTTGATAATGGGGGCAACCACCGCCTGTATTTTTTCCTGTAATATTGGAGCACCCGGCGTAGCAATGCGCAATTTTTATAACCTTCCGTAGTATCAAGTGCGCGGTAGTAATCTATAGCAATTAAGAGTAATGCCTCCCCATCGAACCCGGCCGGACTTCCATAGGGCTCGAAGAATGTCTGCCAGTTGCGTTGGAGGTCTCTGATAAAAGCATTAAACATCAACTCTTTCCTAAATGCGTGTACCCGCTTGGAATCTTCCCGCATAAGCACCTCCTGTAACTGGTCGTCACTATATCCGTTTTTGAGTGGCTCGGCCAGCAAAAAGTACATCCATAGCCGTATTGCATCATGTTCTCTTTGAATTCGCATGTAGCGAAATTAGCTATTAGGTATGCGGGGAAAAAACGAGTATTGAAATATATAGGTAATGGAAACTACTTACATAAACAGCTTCGATAATTTCATACTGGAGGATAACCACATACTGGTTGAAAATGATGCGCTGGCGAACGCCAACCACATTTTAGTAATAATGAACACCGGTAAGAATTTCGGACTTCTTTGCGCATCCAAACCAACAGAGACTACGAACGAGAACCATGCCAGGATGAAGGAACTACAAAAGGCCGTTATCGAACGGGGGGCCTCCTACATTCCCTTTAAATATGGTTTAAATTATGCCAGCGCCGGTGGTAGTGTTGTTAGGAATGAGGATGAGGCCCTTTTTATACAGGACTTAGAACTTGATGAACTACTTGAACTGGCCGCCAGGTATGAACAACCTACCGCCGTTTTCGGTAATAAGGACGAGATAAAATCCTATGATGTACAGAGCGGCAAACCGGATGTGATACTTGGGGCGGTGGATATGAAGCTGGCAATGGCCACCGTTCTTTTTTACCCTGGCACTTTCCGGTAGGTAGAACTTGTGCACCCCGGAGCACTTTAAGGACTTTGAAAATGCTGGTGGGGCTTTGAAATTTCGACCAGATGGTGCTGGGCTTAGCCTTACTCGCTTCCTTTTGTACTTTAGGCGATTCCTGGCAGCCCCTTTTAAAAAATTAAGCCAAACTACTTGCCAGCGTGACTTTGCGCGCCAGGAGTCGCCTAATGCGCCCGTCTTTTTTAGCTGGCCTGCCCTGTAAACCGGGCGCTTAACTGGATTCCTTTTTTTCAGCCGGCGTATTTGGTACAACAATCCACAACAATCCATATCCGGCAGCAGCAATGCCACCTGTAGCAAAAGTGATTACAATAAAAGTAATCCGTGTAATCCCTACCCCTATGCCGGTATATTCGCTTAATCCAGAACAAACCCCGCCTAAGATATACTTAT
>CAISWS010000490.1 GCA_903889265.1 uncultured Bacteroidota bacterium | reverse complement strand
TTAAGTCCCATTGGCTATCGCCATGCCGTTGAAAGTGGAAAACTCCGCCCCGCAAAAGGCCCCGCAGAGTTTACCACATTCAACAGCGGTTCTAATAATAATAATAACGGTATTGTAAAAACTTTAACTTCGAATTCAATTAACCCGCAGAAGTCTAATTTAGACCTGTCCTAAAAAGGGGGTGCTTACATTCCGATGATACAACTAGCAAAGTATTATTAATCTGGTTATCCGAAAATATTGATTCACCCAAAGTCATCACAGCATCTAAAGGTAGTTTTGAGCAGGCTTTTAAAATCGGAAGATGTACAGGGCCAGGGAGATATTCAAAAACATCGATAGGTGGGCAATCTTACGTATGGGCTATTTTACACGATTCAAAAATAAATACGTTTGAATAGGCAACGAAGGATTTATCAATCCTTCAGTCCATATATATTATCGAAATGGGACTCGGAAATATAAGCAATTCAGGCTGGCGTTTAGACATACACAATTTCCCTTTCTATCTCCGCCATATAAGAAGATTTAACCCCTTTCTTAGAAACCAAATCAACGGGCTTTTTTAGGCGTAATTCAATGTAATTAGCAAGGTCTATAAATTCAACGCCAATGGGTTGGCTAAAGTCTACCAGGATATCAATGTCGCTTGTAGGTGAGAAATCATCGCGTACTACAGAACCAAATAAGCCTAACAAACTGATATGGTATTTTTCTACCAGTTCAGGCTTCATTTGCTCAAGGGTCTGTTTGATACTATTCAATGGCGACATGCTACAAAAATACAGATTTATTAATTTACATGGTCAATTGCATTCCATTATCAAATTATCAAATTGCCGAATTATCACATTAGCCGTTATCTTCGAACCATGGATAACACCCAATACAACCAACTCCTCATAGGCGCTGGTTTTGCCGGTATTTGCGTGGCTATTCAACTTAAAAAAGAGGGGTTCAATAATTTTATGATGGCTACTATCGCACCCTTCCCTTTTTAATTGCTTTCAATTTTGCCGGGCGCTGTTTGGTGTGAAATAAAATCAAAACTTCAATAACAGCTTTTTTTACTTTATATACTATGAGGTAATTTTGCCAGATAATATTTCTATACATTTTTCTTTTGGTGGGCAGAAACCTGAATTCAGGATATTTTAAGGGGTTAGGAAGGATGGTTATAATCTGTTCGAAAAATGCAAACCTGAATTTTTCAGCATACCGAACCGAATAATTTTCTGCTAAATGCAGGCATTCTTTTTCCAAATCATTTAACGCAGCTTCTTTTACAATTATTTGTATTTGCTTTTCCATGCTGCGCTGCGGCCTATTGCTTCTTCTAAGGTTAGCGATTTAGAACTTTCTGCCTTCTTTACTTTGCTTTTCAATTCCTTAACGTCAATCAGGTTGGTTGAGTCACCCAATACTTTTACATAGGAAAGGGATTGCAGGTGTGCAATTAGCTTTCTTCCTTCAACGGAGTCTTTAACTTTTATAATAGTTTCCATGTTTTCAAAGATAAAAAAATCATACAGTATGTATTGACGAATTGCCCATTAATATGTCTACAGAGCCTCTGATTCAGGCCCACGAAACAGCCTAACCACCCCCAGGGCAGCCCTCCTGAATCAGGAGGGGAGTTTTAATACAAACAGCCGCCTCACCCACTAACTGACTTTTCTCATTATCAAATTGCCGAATTATCTAATTGGCATTCCTATATTCGGATTATGGAAAACCATCGTTTTGAGCAATTGATTATAGGTGCGGGCTTTGCAGGTATATGCGCCGGTATTCAACTCAAAAAAGCAGGCTTCGATAACTTTATAATTCTTGAACGTGGCAGCCACCTGGGCGGCACCTGGCGCGATAATAATTATCCCGGTGCGGCTTGTGATGTGGAGTCGCATTTGTATTCGTTTTCGTTTGAGCAGAACCCGAACTGGAGCAGGGTGTTTGGGCCGCAGCAGGAGATATTGAATTATATAGGCCACTGTGCAGAGAAGTATGGCCTTAACCCGTACATACAGCTTAATACTTCGGTAGAAAAACTTGTTTTTGATGAGGAGCAGGGTGTGTGGCAGGTGTTGTGCAATAATGGCAAAACTTATTTTGCGCAGTCGGTTATATCGTGCTCGGGTGGGTTGAGCCAGCCGGCTTTGCCGGATATTAGGGGTAGGGATGATTTTAAGGGCACTATGTTTCACAGTGCCAAGTGGAACCATAGTTATGATTTGAAAGGAAAGACTGTTGCCGTAATAGGCACCGGGGCCAGTGCTATACAGATTGTGCCGGCTATTGTACCGGTGGTAAAGGAGTTGCAGTTGTTTCAGCGAACACCGCCCTGGATAATGCCTAAAATAGATGGCGATATATCAGCATTCAGAAGAAACATGTATAGCGCCCTGCCGTTTATGCGCAGCTTTTACCGTTGGCGTTTATACTGGTTTCATGAGCTGGCGGCTTATGGTTTTACGCGGCATCCGGCGCTGCTGAAGTTTGCCAGTAAAATATCTGCGCTATTCCTTAAACGTAATGTAAAGGATGAGGCGCTGAGGAAGAAACTTGAGCCCTCTTACACCATGGGCTGCAAAAGGGTTTTGCTTAGCAATGATTATTATCCGGCGGTGCAAAGAGAAAATTTGCACCTGATTACTGAACACATTGATGAAATAAACAACACCGGTATTAAAACAAAAGACGGCGTTCAGCATAACCTGGATGCTATTGTTTTTGCCACGGGTTTTTATGCTGCTGAGGGAGTGGTGATGTTTGATGTGCGGGGTAGAAACGGGGTTAGTTTAAATGAAGCCTGGAAAGACGGCGCCGAGGCTTACCTGGGCACCAGCGTGGCTGGTTTTCCTAATTTGTTTATGGTGGTGGGGCCGAATACCGGCTTAGGCCATAGCTCCATGATACTAATGATAGAAGCCCAGGTACACTACATCCTCGAAGCCATCAAACTGATGAAAAATGAAAACCTGAAATCAGTGGATGTAAAAACCGAAACCCAAAAAGCCTTCAACGAAGACCTTCAGCAAAAGCTAAGCAAAACCGTATGGCAATCGGGTGGCTGCGTAAGCTGGTATCAAACCAAAACCGGCAAAAACGTAACCCTCTGGCCCGATTTCACTTTCACGTTTATGAAAAAGACGAAGAAGTTTGAGGCGGAAAAATACGAGTTGGTGCGATAATGTGATAATTAGCCAATGTGATAATCAAATTCAGTTTGACGAATGACCGGCTGTTTCATTATCACATTGTCAAATTGGCTAATTGTCACATTCTTCCTCTCATTATCACATTAAAATTGCTTTTATCCCCGGCAACTCCTTCCCTTCAAAGTACTCCAGCATAGCCCCACCACCGGTAGATACATAGCTAACCTTATCGGCCAGATTAAATTTGTGAACTGCGGCAACTGAATCACCTCCGCCTACTAAACTAAATGCGCCTTTGGCGGTAGCAGCAGCCACCGTTTCAGCAATAGCTTTGGTGCCTTGCTGGAATTTTTCCATTTCGAAAACGCCCATGGGGCCGTTCCATAAAATGGTTTTAGAGTTGAGGATTACCTGCGAAAAATCGTAGATGGCGTTATTGGCTATATCCAGGCCCATCCAGCCATCGGGGATATTGTTAGAGTCGGCCAGGCCGGTATTAGCGGCGGCATCAAATTTATCGGCAATGATGCTGTCGAAAGGTAATAACAGTTGCACGCCTTTTTCCTGGGCTTTTTCTATTAGTTCCAGTGCCAGTTGCAACTTATCTTCTTCAACCAGCGAGTTGCCTATTTTGCCACCCATGGCTTTAAAGAAGGTATATGCCATGCCGCCACCTATTAATATATTGTTGGCGCGGTTAAGCAGGTTTTCGATAATCAGAATTTTATCTGACACCTTGGCGCCGCCTAATATGGCTGTAAAAGGTTTATCGGCGCTTTTTAAAACTTTATCGGCATTGTTCACCTCATCGGCCATCAGGTAACCAAACATTTTGTTTTCGGGGATGTAGTAGTTGGCCACTATGGTGGTGCTGGCATGTGCACGGTGAGCGGTGCCGAAGGCGTCGTTCACATACACGTTGCCATGTTTGCTAAGCTTTTCGGCAAAACCGGCATCACCTTTTTCTTCTTCCTTGTAAAAACGAAGGTTTTCCAGCAACAGCACTTCGCCGGGTTTTAAAGCGGCTGATTGCTGAAATGCTTTATCGCTGATACAGTCTTCGGCAAACTGAACGGGGGTGCCCAGCAGTTCGGCAGTTTTGGCTACTACGTGTTTTAGGGAGTATTTATTATAATCAACCGTTCCATCATCTTTCAGCTTCTTTAATGGCCGGCCCAGGTGGCTCATTAGTACTACACTACCGCCGTCTTTTAAAATTTTATGGATGGTGGGCAGGGCGCCTTTGATGCGGCTGTCGTCTGTAATATTAAACTGCTTGTCTAACGGCACGTTAAAATCTACACGGATAAGGGCCCTTTTCCCTGAAAAATTGTAATTCTCAACTGTTTTTAAGCTCATGACGGTTATTTATTGGTTAAAACGGGTGGCAAACCTATGTATTATAGCCTCAAAAAAGGATGACAAAAATAAGTTTTCAATAAAAAAGCGGTCAGGGCTTTTATGGTTCCGAAAAAATCCTACTTTTGCGTTCCTTTTACAAAACGGCTCGTTCGTCTATCGGCTAGGACATCTCCCTTTCACGGAGGGAAGAGGGGTTCGATTCCCCTACGAGCTACCCAAGTATGAATGGAACGCCTTGTGAATCAATGATTTACGGGGCGTTTTTATTTCATGGGGACAATACAGGGACAAAAAGGCTGCTTTTTTACTCTCTAAATGGCAAAGAAGTAATCTTATAACCACTGATGCGCAACCACTAACCATAAAGCGTTTAGTTTTGGACAATAAACCTACTTATTTTAAATCACCTGCGGTTGACGCGCTTAGAGAAAAACTCCACCAATTAAGGCCGTACCTTATCGAAGGTTCAATTGAGGGTGAAGCAGACATAAACATAATCAAAAGCCGCCTTGAGGTAATCAACTTATTTTCTTCTTTTCTGCTTACAGGCAAATTGCCAAAACTATACAGATACACAATTAACAAGCGTGTCCCTCCATTTGAAAACAATAGGTTAAATGAAATTAGTAAGTTAAAGTACCCACCTAAAGAAAGTGTTAAGAGGTATGGCCGGGCTAATATGATTGGAGAAAGCGTTTTATATGCCACGTTTAACCCATTAACAGCTTTAAACGAAATGCGCCCGGAAATCGGGGATTATATTACTGAATCACAATGGAATCAAAAAGAGGAAACGCAGTTGTGCTATTCTCCAATATTTTTGAAGACCGGAGATAACAAAAGCGGGATATTAAATGAAACCTCCATACACATGTTTACTATGTTTATGACGGAACTTGATAAGAAACCAAAAGAACAAGGGCAACAAGTATATGACTTAATGAAATTCATTGCAGAATGTTTTTCTAAAGAAGCCAAATATGGTAATCATCTTGATTATTTTCTAAGCGCACATATTGCATCCAAAATACTTTACGTATTTGAAAATGGTGAAGCGGAAGCAATTCTATATCCAAGTGTAAAAGAAAATTTAACACTGAATAATATTTGTATCAAACCGGAAGTTTTCGACAATAAGTATACCCTTGTAGAAGTGAACGAAAGTATAATCAGGGCTAATCCAAAAACAGTAACCGGTTATTATGGGATGCAAGGTACAGGATGGTCAAGAAACTTTGAAGATGGGCTTATACAGTGGAGATAGTTATAAATAAATCAGAGAAAACAAGAGATTCCTTATTGTATTTCGGAGGGGGTGGGTGTTTTAAAACGCTTTCGGGATTTGAGGGCTTAACGCTAAAGGGGGTAGTAACCCCCGGCTTTCGGACTTATACAGTTTTTTTTACCTTGCAATAAGTCATTTATGGTAGGGGAAATAGATTCCTTTCCATTTTAGTCTGGGGCGGGGGTATCTTTCCTACTCATTTCTCCCCTTCGCTTTATCCCTGCAATCTTAACTTTAAGAAGTAATTCCTTCATTTGTTCTAAAGCTGGCTTTATCTTTTTCATAACTTCTATGTTTACCAGCACAATTTACACCTGCGTTTATCCATTGGCACAATTCTTTAATCACATCGTAAGCACGACTATTACCTAACTCCCCAGCTTTGCTTAAATCTAAGCATCCACCTTCATTTTTTCTGTAACCATTCACCAGTAAAAATATTATGCGCTAAAGACTTTCTTTTATCCCTGAATAAGCCATCACAATAAGCGTCCCCAGGGTTATCTAAACTTATAAAAAAGCGCTTATAATCTGCAAATGGATAATCAAAGTCTGTTACTCCCGATAGCCCCCGGAATTGCTGAAGGCTCATTATAGTTACCCAAGAAATATAAAAAGCATTATCAGCATAAAATTCATGCGTAAAATTTTCACTGGTGCTGAAGGTTAGGAAATTTCTAAAAGATAAGGGCGTTTCGTCTAATTGATAATTGCTATGAATTATTGCTACTTTCTTATTGGTATCTGCTGAATATGAATTAGCCTTAAAACTAATTTCGCCCTTACTTAGCTTTACATACGCAACAGGGTATATTTCGTATTGACTTTTTGTTACCTGACTTTTCGGGGCAATGAATGTAATGCGCTCCGGTTTTGTTTTAACGGCCTGTCCGTAGGTTGCTGATTTTGCTGCGGCTACATTATAGTAAGCAACCCCAACTCCTACGCTGTGGGATTCTGAATTTACTGTTTCCTTGTCTTCCCAATAATCATGTTTTTGCTCATTTGCTATATATGCAGACTTACGCCAGTCAATGTATAGCGGCACATTTAGTTTATTGTAAATAGTAAAATCCATAGCGCCGTACTCTGCCCACAAACTATACACGATTTTTACAGTATCGTTTTCAAATACGTAATTGCCATTTTGATTAGTAACTGGTTGTATTGCTTTGGTGCCAAATAGTTGTACATAAGCGGCGGTAGAACATGCAGAAAGGTATATTGCAAGAACCACCAACGGGAATAAACGAATCATAAAAAAGATTTGCCCTACAAAGCCCGAATAGGAGGTTATTAATACGAGCGTGGGCTAATAGCTACACTCTCGTTTGGGGGTACTGGTATACCTTGTAACTCGAATAAGCTACGCCCACGCAATCGTGAGCGTCCACTTATTCTTGAGTTACATTTTGAAAATTACCAGTTTCCAAAACGCAAGAATATAGCTAACGCTATGTCTTTATAATATGTCCTCAAATGTATGAATAGGGATTGAATTACAAAAGTGACTTTAACCGGGGATGCCGTCTGATAGGTGCGATTTACATGGCTATCCTCTTTCTGACAAACTCAAAATAAAGGTTTCGAGCCTCCTTTAAACTTTTAGCTAATTCATTTTGGAGTACCCTTTGAACTCTTAACCCTTTTTCAGTAAGAGAAAACTTTGCCACTTTTCCCCGTCCTGGCTTACCTCCATAGTAAGAAACCAAATAACGGCTAACAGCCCTTTTTAGAGCGTTTCGGCTTGTGGTAATATTGTAGCCTAAGATTTGCCCGAAATCGGAAACTTTGCAGCCCTGTGTTTGCAATTCGCCAACCACCATGACCGTTAAAATATCGTTGTAACGAACCTTATCTTTTTTCAGTTTAAGCCGGGCGTTATGTATGCCAAAAGTAAAGGCTTGCAAAGCCACTAAATTGAATCGGTTTGAGGCCGTAAAACGGTTAAAATCCTTTCGCAGTGTGAAAGCTTTACGCATTTGTAGCTCTTTAGGTGTTTTGGGTATGGGTGCCGAAAATGGTCAAAACAGTTACTTCATTCATTCGGTTACACAGAAAATTTATTTTTTTGATATACTGAATACGGGTTAAAAACAGACTAAAAATTGAGTTTTTGCGCTTTTTCATGGCTTTGGCTAATTTGGCATTAACAGATTTTTGCAAACCTTCATTTTTGATGGTGCTTTCTAAGGCTGTATGATTTTTACAGCCCTTCAGGTTTTGCAAGGATTTTTTTGCTTTGCTTATTGGCGAAATTTTACTGCTTTTTTACCGCTTCAATTGTTAGCGTTTTGAGGTCAATAAATACGGGGTTTAAGTGGGTAATATCTACGCTCTGTTTTTTTACAAATTCCTGAATATTTGCCCGGTTATTGTAATCGGAAACACTTGCATAAATGGTGTATGTTTCTGCAAGTGGCGTGGGAATAAACAGCTTACCTGTTGCATCAACATAAGCTATATTTTTCCCGGTAGGGGGTATGAAATTATCAACTTGCTGTTTTCCTTTGGCCTCAGTCAATGGTTCGATTGCCGGGGAAGGCGTGGGTAGGATAAATTCCCGGTAATCAAACTTTATCAGGTAATCGGCTAAATCTAAACCCTGTTGGCGTTCCATTACGGTAGCTTTGTGTTCAAGTAAGCCGGAAACATTAAACCGGGCAACGTGCGAAAGTTCCTTTGCCTTGTCGCTCCATGTATCAAAGCAATTGAGGTCGGGAAATAAAGTAACGTTGCGGCCTTGCAATACTTTCGCTACTTCCAAACTATGCCATTTACAACCATTTTTACCCCCTGTTGCTATCCAAATAAATTGAGGCAGGTAAACGCTTGCAATTATTGCGGTCTTTTCGCTTTCTACAATAGCTACCGGGTTGGCCGGGTGTAGCTTTAAAAGGTATTCGCCAAAGAAACATTGCTTTAACTCAAATTCGGGCTGTTTTAAGGCGGCGTGTACCCAAGTGATATGATTGAATGGCTCTTTTACTCTTTTACCGGTAGCGGGGCTGTAAAGCATTATTTTACCCGTTCTTATCTTACCTTGTGTGTCTATTTGCCAAAATACGGTTGCGCCCTGCCAATACTTTGAAGTACCGATAAAGTAAGTTTCGATTAATCGGTTTGTTATGGCTGTATCGAACAAATTAAGGAGGTGCGTTATAAGGTGGTTTGATTCATAGCTTTTCAGGCTGTGTTTAAAAGTATTAACCGGAATAAATGAAACGGGCTTTGCCGGGGTTACAATTCGTTTGGGTTGAATGTTTGGCCGGGGTGTATCAAACGTTTTGCCGCTATCCTGAAAATATTGTTTCGGGGTGTAATGGTAGTTGCAATTGCTTTCGCGGTTGCACCTGCCTACATGGTCTGCAAGGTGTTCGCCTGTTTCGGTATCAATGTAACGGACAAAAGTTTTATCCCGGTCGTTACATTCCGGGCATGTGTAACGGGTTTTCATTCCCTTGTACGGCTGTAATATGTAGCGGTGTTCGTTCATTGTCCGTTATGTTCACAGTGTTCATAGTGTTCACGGTATGAACAGCGTGAACAGAGTGAACGCTTTACTTTTTCAAATACTTATTTACAGCCCCTAATGAAATACTCAATTCTATTGAAATTTGCCGCTGGGTTTTACCTTGTTGGCTTAGTTCCTTCACTTTCTCAATAGTGTTTGCCCTATCTTTTTCAGTGAATTGTTTAAGGTGTTCTCTTTCAGTTCCAAAGCCCATAAACTCAAAGTGTAGAAAATTGGTTGGCTTGTTAAGCTGGCAAATGCAAATATTTTCTGTATCGTAAATCAATTCCGTATTTCGCGGCTTTATCTGTTTGAGATAACGAATACCTTTATCAGTTGCACTTTCGCCAATAGCAAATACGCTATCGCAAAAGTTGTAAAGCATCTTACTGCCTTGCAAATCATTTCGGGTAATTGGTTTTGATAAATCTCTTTTGGGGGTGTGGGCTAATGCTAATATCGAAAGCCCGTACCGGCTTTTAAGGGCTTTCAAGTGCTTCATTAAGGGCAAAACATATTTGTGTTGCTGTTGCAGGTTTGGTACCTACGGAGCCAGTTGGTTTTTATTTTGTTTCGGCGGCAAAGCTTTGGCCCCTGTCGCTGCTATTAAGGAATATTGTAGCGGGGACCAGGTGAACCCGAACAGTGATAAGGAAGCGGCTGCGCCAAATAGCAGGCTGTGCGGGAGGCTTAGCAGGCCCGTTATTTTTACCGGATAATTTACTTCGAAGTTCGTAACTTTGCGGTGTTTAGTATGCAATAAAATAATTTTAGACGACCATGAAAGATGATAAGATAAACCAGTTCACCTCTGCAATGTTCGGCCTTGTTAGTGCCATAAAAAGCGAATCGGAGCATTGCTGCCAGGTATGCGGAGAGGTTAATGAAAAGGAATTAATGATAATCGCCTTTGTTGGAGATAATAAAAGCGTAAAAATGAGTGAGATAGCAG
>CAISWS010000489.1 GCA_903889265.1 uncultured Bacteroidota bacterium | reverse complement strand
TTATAATGATTCAGATTGGAATACATTATCGGTATGGTTAAATCCAGCACAAATTCAGGAGTTGAAGCAGCACGGAACTTTAATCATAAATGGGGATTTTAGCAGTGCCCTTAAAAACAAATAAAAATGACAAAAAACAAAACAAAATTCATAGTGCTGCTACTAATGATAGTGCTATGCAGCGTGGGGCTGAGGGCTCAGAGCGTTTTCTTTAGCTATGTCGATGGCACAAATGCCGCTTACAGTCTTAATGATGTAAGGCGCATGACTTTTAGCAACAACACACTGAACCTTGAACTAAAAGATGGAACCAGTTACCAGTGGAACATTAACGACGTTAGCTCGTTCAGGTACAGCGAGGCAACAGGTATCGGTGAGGTCATTAACGGACTCAATGGACTTGATGTAAAGCTCTTTCCAAATCCTAACAACGGTAGTTTTCAGTTAGCGTATAAGTTGCCAAAGCAAACTAACGTGGAAGTTAGCCTTTACACCACAGATGGCAAGCTAATAAAAACACTGTATAAAGGAAAGCAAAACGCAGGGGAACAGCAAATTAATGCCAGCCTAACAGAACTGCCCAATGGTATTTACACATGCCGTATAGAAGCAGAAGGTTTTTCTGTAAACAAGAAAATGATTATTAAATGATAATGGGTATTAAATAAAAAATACTACAAATGAAGAATATACTATCTTTAATATTGGTAAGCCTTAGTTTATGTACTGCTCAAGCACAAACCACCATGAATATTTACCAGAGTAATGGTAATAATATTAGCCTGCCAATAGCCACTATTGATAGCTTAAATTTTACCACTAACCCGCCGCCGGCAACTTTAAATATCTACCAATATGGCGGGTCTGTTATTGTAGTTATACTTGCCAATATAGACAGCATTACCTACACTGTATCCCCCAACAACATTGCGAGCACCCCGGGTCCGGGAATCACCTTTAATGGCTATACCTATCAGACCATCATCTTGGGCAACAGGCAGGTTTGGATGGCCGAGAACCTACGTACCACTATTTACGCTAGTGGCGACACCATACCCATTGTAACCTATGTTAATCAATGGGTTGGGCTCCAAGGCACCAATATAGGCGCATGGTGCCATTATAATAATGACAGCCTGTATGAGAACCCTTACGGTAAACTTTATAACTGGAATGCTGTAACCGACCCACGTAATGTATGTCCTGCAGGCTGGCACTTGCCTAGTGATGCTGAGTGGAATACGTTAATTGGATATTTAGACCCGAATTATAACCCTAACCCTCCAATTGCCGGTGGCGGTATACAAAGTTTGATAGCCGGAGGCAAAATGAAAAGCACGGGCACTCAATATTGGCAAAGCCCTAATACCGCTGCTACCAACGAAATCGGTTTTTCAGGTGTACCGGGAGGTTCTATTGGCGCATCTAATAGTTTCGGTGGCCTTGGCACATGGGCTGGATGGTGGACTAGTTCTACAATAGGCACGCAAAGCTATTGCACTAATATTGCTGTGAATAATTCTGATGGCTCTTTATATTGGAATGACAACGTTGGGTTATATCTTCCCAATAGTACGTGGGGGTGTTCTGTACGTTGCCTTGAGGACTCACACTTAATTAATGGTTTAAATTGTGATAGCGCTAACAACCTCGGTTATCTCTGGGCGGGCGGAGCCGCTAGTGGTATAAGCAGCAGTGTGCCTTATACGGGCGGCAACGGAAGCATGCACAGCGGGCAAGTTGTAAACTCTACGGGGGTAACTGGGTTAACCGCTACCTTAGCAGCTGGCTCTTTTGCCAATGGCAGTGGCACGCTCACCTACATCATAACCGGCACACCTGCAAGCATCGGCACAGCCAGTTTTGCACTGAATATTGGCGGACAGAGCTGCACGCTGAATAGAACGGTTGCAGGCGGCATTATTACTGCCTTGAACTGTGACAGCGCCACCAACAGCGGCAATCTTACGGCAGGCACAGCGGCAAGCGGAGTGAGCAGCACTGTGCCTTACAGCGGAGGTAACGGAGGCGCATACAATGGGCAAACGGTAAGTTCTACCGGAGTAACCGGCTTAACAGCCACACTCATGGCAGGCACTTTTGCCAATGGCAGTGGCACACTCACCTATACCATAACCGGCACACCTGTAAGCAGCGGCAGCATAGCCAGCTTTGCATTAAACATATGCGGACAGAGTTGCACGTTGAGCAGGACGGTGAAATATTGCCAGGGTGGCTTGTGTGTGGGTGATACCTTTCAAGGTGGCATTATTGCTTATTTTTACCAACCGGGCGATACTGGATACGTGGCAGGGCAAACGCACGGCTTTATTGCAGCTCCCTATGACCAAAGTGCTGGAATACAATGGTATAATGGAAGTTTTGTAACCACCAATGCTACCGATACCGCTATTGGTATAGGGGCAAGCAACACCGCACTTATTATATCAGTTCAGGGCGCTGGCAGTTATGCTGCAAGTATATGCACTGCACTTTCGCTGGGCGGTTATTCTAACTGGTATTTGCCATCGCTTAGCGAATTAGAAAAGCTGTATACCAATCTTCATCTGCAAGCCATAGGAAACTTTAATTCGGCCAGCTACTATTATAGTAGTACGGAGTACAATTACAATGCTAACCTCGCATGGGAGATCGACTTCGACCCCCTCAACCACCACTACTACTACATCTCTAAGCAGTCCCAGGAGCATGTGCGTGCGGTACGGGCTTTTTAGTGTAACTTTTTTTAAATAAACCTCGGTAGGCGAAACAAAAAATACAAAATATGGGTGACATAGTAAAAAAATCTAAAAAGCCTAAAAAGGAAAAGTGTAGAAAATGCGACGGAAGTGGAAAAATAAACGATAAGACCTGTTCAACCTGTAAGGGAACTGGGAAACGAGACTTATTGCACGACTAAAATTTAAACACAAAAGGATAAAATAAAACAGCGAAAGCTGAAAAGCTAATTTAAAGAGTAGGCAAATAAATATGTTATATGTGGATACAAGTTATTAAAGATCTAATTCAAAGAAAGCAACCATGCGATATTTATTTAAACATAGACGGAAAATGTTGCCTTTTTTATAAATGCTTCCTGTTTCTAAG
>CAISWS010000488.1 GCA_903889265.1 uncultured Bacteroidota bacterium | reverse complement strand
CGATATCACCAAGGCTAAAAGCATGCGCATCCGCACAGAACATGCCGCCAATTACAGAGCGGTTTTCCATAATGGAAAAACCCTACGCTTTCCGTTAGATCCCGCTAAGCCAATCATGGAATTGCAATGGCCAGAGTTCTATGACGTTTCGTTTGGCACTCTATGCAGGGGGGGATGTTCTTTCTGTTATGCATCCGCTTCTAAAAAGGGCGAAAACTATCGCAATCTCGCGCAAAAGTTGCACGCGTTTTTTGGGCCTATGACGCTTAACCAACGACCGTTTCAAATAGCTTGTGGCGGCTCATCCGATAGTTTAGAAAACCCAGAATGCTGGGAAGCCATGGGTGCCATGCACGAACTTGGAATAGTTCCGAATATCACCACTAATGGCATATTAA
This sequence comes from uncultured Bacteroidota bacterium, assembly GCA_903889265.1. Classification (GTDB taxonomy): domain Bacteria; phylum Bacteroidota; class Bacteroidia; order Chitinophagales; family LD1; genus Bog-950. Next base: position 1,520 of record CAISWS010000488.1, on the reverse strand, counting down.
TCGACGAAAAGAACACAGCCCTAATTAAAAAATATTGTGGTGGAGTTGCCGTTTCAGTCTACGATCATACAGAGTACTATTGGCGCCGAGCCATCAACCTGCTCGCAGAGGCTAAATTAAAAATTAACCTACACGTTATAGTTTCCGATAAATCAAGCATTGAACGAGTAAGGCAGCTTTATAAGGAGTATATAAAAATTCAAGATGTGGTGGATTACATTGTCTTGTTACCATATATGAATGTTGGGTTTGCAGCCAGACACCCGAAGATTATCGACTATCAATCAATCACTGCTTTCCTTCAGGAAGTTGCACATGAGGGTAAGCTTGCATTTGGTGCTAACTTCTACGAATTCATAAAGACGAAGCATCAAGAGTACAATATAAGCATATACCCCCCAGAAATATTTTCCAAATATCTTTTATTGAATGAGAGAGTTGAGTTGCTAAACAACTCCTTCTCTATGCACCCAGTGCCGTTTCATCACGGGCATGGTTGTGAGTTGGGACACTATCGGACAGAATTCCCAAAGGTAGTTTGCAATTCCTTGCAATAAATGCTACCAGCCATCTCCGTCTGGTTCTTTTTAAAATATTTCTCTCAAAATCTTTCCAGTTTGGACTAATAGACTTATTAAGTAGGTTTATTATCTTCAATTTAGTAGATTCAAGTCTCCTTATTGTAGTTAACCTTTTTAGAGTTTTTGGGTCAAAGTTAACATTATCAGCATACCGATAAATCAATCCTTTATAGTTTGCATACTCCCCCTTCATTACCCGCATCAAAGATCTAGGGTCTAGCTTATGTGTCCTACAGTATCGCTTTAGACCCTTAAAGGAGCCTACCAAGTTCAAATTAAGATCATAAATATTAACCACTTTAGACAATTTCTTAATTCTAATCCTCATTAATCTATCCCTTTGACTCTTACGCATTGGAACCCCTTTATTTGGAGCTTGTTTTCCCATCTTGCTTGCAGAGATTTTTGCTTTTCGTTCTGCTGAGAATATAAGACCACGTGTACCCATGAAATCCCGAGTTACATTTAACAAAAGACCTTGCTTATCATAAAAACCAATATACTCAACCTCCTTAATTGGGAAATCCGCAGGAATGCATGCAATCACTAGTTCGTGAGAAAACGTCTTTTCTCCGTATTTAGTAAAAGTGCGCTGTAGGTGAGCACTATGATGCTTGCCAAGACGAAGCAGCCTTAGGTGTTCTAATCCTCTTTTTCTTATATTACAGCTTGAGCCTATATAACACTTCCCATTACCTGAACATGATATTTTGTAAATACCACTTTTCTTGTTATATTCCCATAAAATACGCATAAATCATTATAACAAATTCTCTACAATTAATTACGTTTATTCACAATTAAAACAGTTCGCAGAGAAAGGCTTCGCCTAAAAACCAAAGTTGATAGGAAAAGTCCAGTCAACTGGAGAGTTTCGGCTTGTGGTGCCAGGATGGTAAAATATACCGCTGTCACCCAGCAGACCTCCGAAAGGATAGT
>CAISWS010000487.1 GCA_903889265.1 uncultured Bacteroidota bacterium | reverse complement strand
TAGCTGATGATGCTACAGCCTGCACTAAAGGAGTTTATAAATCCACTAATGCCGGCAAAACCTGGAGCACACTTGCCATAGGAGGGCCTTTGTTTCAGTTGTTTGAAGAAGGTGGAGGCGCAAGTTGCCAGGGGTGGTATGATAACGTGATTGCAGTTTCACCAGCCGACCCTAATGATATTTATATGGGCGGGGTAAATTTTTATACTGCATCAGATTCTACGGGGATAACTGCAGCGGATGTGGGTTATTCAAATGAATCAAATCCTTTTTATATGCATCCAGATAAACATGCTATTGTGCTTGCTGACAATAACCCAAATTTAATGTTTGTTGGATGTGATGGTGGTATCTTTAAATCGGTAGACGCTTACAGTGCTTTCCCTAACCCCACCTACACTGTGCGTAACAGGGGCTATAACGTTACTGAGAATTATGGTATAGGTGCCGGTGTTATGGGCGATGTTATAGGTGGTTCGCAGGATAATGGAACCAACTATGTAAGTTTTTATGGAAATACACCCATGGCGGCTTCCCAGGTTTTAGGAGGCGATGGAGGCTTAAATGCTGTTTCTCAGATTAATCCGGATGCATGGTTTGGCGCTATTTATTTTGCGGCATTATACCGCTCAACGGACCATACCAATACCTGGGGAGGTTATTTTGATGTAAAGGTTGACCCGGCAGGGCAGGGTGGAGCATCCGTTTGTGGTGCAACCTCAATAGATGCTGATGCCCCTTTTATAACCCCGTACTACTTAGGTGAAACGCAGGCGGCTGTTGGTGGAAGCAGAACCGTTCCTTTTATTGCAGATACAGCATATTCAATTGGCGAACAGGTTCAGGTTACCAGTCAAACTGCAAAAACTCCTTTTAATTTTACGCTGACGCAGAATGTAGCAAAAGGCGATACCATCAGGGTAAGTGACCCTTTGCGTTCGAGGGTTTTTCTGACTACCTCGTGTGGTGTATTTATGACATCTGATGCCTTGGAAAATTCTATCATCCCAAGATGGTATCAACTGGTAATCGGGTTTAACGGTACTGCTGAAAGTTACGTTACCACTGCTGATGGCAATAACTTATACATAGGAACCGACCAGGGAACAGTTTACAGGTTTTCAAACCTGAACACGCATGCAGATACTGCAACTTATCCTCCGGGAACGTCTATTGGTCAGATATATCCTGTTGGGTCTCAGGATATTTCGGTTACAAGTGTTGCAGGTGCATCTATAGAAGGTATTGCAGTGGACCCGACTGATAATAACCACGTAGTTGCGGTAGCCGCAGGTTTCTCGTCTAGTGCCTCAACCCCGCACGTTTTCGAATCTCATGACGGTGGAGCTACCTGGACCGGCCTTCTTACAGGCTTGCCTAACATGCCGGTTTATTCAGTAGTAGTGCATGATGCAAATACTATTATTATAGGAACAGAATTTGGTGTTTGGAGCTGGGATGGAACTACCTGGCACGAAGAAAACGGCGGTTTTGAGCGCCTGCCGGTTTACAGGATGATTGAAAGGCCACTATACAATGGCGGTTGCCCCGTTTTATACCTGGGTAGCCACGGAAGAGGTATGTGGAGATGTACTACTTTAACTCCAAGTACCTGCCAGACTTCGGTTGGCACGGGCATTAATAATGTTAAGCCTAATGGTATTAACGGATTAAGTGTTTATCCAAACCCCATACACACTACCGGCAAGGTATCTTTAAATATCGACCAGCCGGCCAAAGTAACTTTACGTGTGTTTGATATGACAGGTAAACTGTATAGTGAAACATCTTACCAAAACGTACCGGCAGGCTCCAGCACATTTGACCTGAACACTACTGGTTTGAGCAGCGGCAGTTATCTGCTGGCAGCCACACTGGCCGATGAAAGAACAATCAGTAAGCTGTTTATAGTAGCGAAATAGGAATTGCTGAATGGAAACTTTTGAAGCCCTCTGAGTGATCAGGGGGCTTTTTTTATGACTATGACTATTCGGTAAACGCCCCGGCGTAAGTTTTTATGCGCTGTATCATAGCTGTTAAGCCATTTGAACGTTGCGAGGATAGATGGGAGCGGAGATTGATACGGTCAATAAACGCAAGCGGGTTATTGATAATTTCCTTTGCTGGTTGGCCTGATAGAACGCGGATGAGAATGGCAATAATGCCTTTAGTGATACTGGAATTTGAATCTGCTTCGAAAAATACCAGATCACCATCTTTGTAGGCGTGCAGCCATACTTTGCTTTGGCAGCCTTTTACCAGGTAATCATCGGTCATATATCTGGCATCCAGTGGATTTAGCTTTTTGCCAAGGTCAATGATATATTCGTATTTGTCCATCTGGTCGTCGAAAAGGCCGAACTCTTCAACAATTTCGTCTTCTGTTTCTGAAATGGGCTTGGTCATACATTGATTGGTTCTAAAAAAACAGTTTCGCGCGGAGTTAAATGCCGGGAAAATACAGAAAATGATTTTTTGGTATTCCCTTCATTTTTCTGTGTGCGAAATTATAGTGGATTATTTAAGAATGGTAACTGCTTTTTTAATGGCCTTCGCCAGCGAGTCAATTTCGTGGTGAGTATTATAAAAAGCCAATGAGGCCCGGCAGGTGCCTTCAATGCCAAATCTATCCATCAACGGCTGGCAGCAATGGTGACCGGTGCGAATGGCAATGCCTTGCTCGTTTAACAGCACCCCGAGGTCGTAAGGATGAATGTCTTTAACCAGGAAGGAGAGGACTGAAGATTTATTGGCTGAGGTGCCTACAATCTTCAACTCTTCAATTTCCAAAAGTTTTTCGGTTCCATATTTCAGCAATTGGTGTTCGTATTGTTCGATTTTATGTAGGCCAATTTCACTTATAAAGTTTATAGCGGCCCCTAAGGCAATACCGCCTTCTATGTTAGGGGTACCGGCTTCAAATTTATAGGGCAATTCGTTATAAGTGGTTTTTTCGAAGGTTACAGTTTTTATCATTTCGCCGCCACCCATGTATGGAGGCATTTGCTCTAACAGAGCTGCTTTTCCATATAAAATACCAATACCGGTGGATGCAAAAACTTTGTGCCCGCTGAAGCCCAAAAAGTCGCAATCAAGTTCTTTAACATCTACTTTTTTATGTGGTAAAGCTTGTGCCCCATCAATAAAAACCACGGCGCCCACTTTGTGAGCTTCAGCAATAACTTCTTTAGCTGGGTTAATAGTTCCCAGTGCGTTGGATATATAAGCTATGGAAACAATTTTTGTTTTCGGGCTTAACAGTTTCAGATAAGATTCAAAAATTATTTCGCCTGCTTCGTTAACCGGAATTACTTTTAAAACAGCCCCTTTTTCTTCACAAAGCATTTGCCATGGAACGATATTAGAGTGATGCTCTAAACCGCTGATAATTATTTCGTCACCGGCACCAACAAACTTACGGCCATAGCTTGAAGCCACCAGGTTAACTGCCTCGGTAGTACCACGCACAAAATTGATTTCCCTTTCTTCAGCGTTAATATGTTGCGCTACAGTTTTACGGGCGTTTTCGTAAGCCTCAGTAGCTAGCTGGGCCAAATGGTGTGCGCCTCGGTGAATATTGCTGTTATAGCGCTCATAATAATCGTCAATGGCATCAATAACCGCTAAAGGTTTTTGGGAGGTAGCTGCGTTATCTAAATATATCAGTGGATTGCCGTTAACATGCTGATGTAGGATAGGGAATTGCTTTCTTATCAGTTCAACATCTAAAAGGCCGGTGGTTGTTTGTTCGGCTATCATATTAAAAGTTGAGATGTAGTCTCTCTTTAAGGTTATTGTCTAAATATACTTTCAACGCATCGGTGGTAATGGTATTAATTATCTGCGACGCGAAGGCGTAGGTTAATATGGATTTTGCATCGGATTCATGTATGCCGCGAGCCCGTAAATAAAAAACCTCATCCTGGCTTAATTGCCCTATGGCCGCACCATGACTGCACTTTACATCATCGGCAAATATCTCTAACTGTGGTTTTGAATTAATGCTTGCTTCGTCTGATAGCAGTATGGCCTTGGAAGATTGAAAGGCATTGGTTTTTTGCGCATCCTGCTTAACAAATATTTTTCCGTTAAAAACGCCTGTTGCCTCTTCATCTAAAATGCCTTTGTAAAGCTGGTTGCTTTGGCAATTGGGCACCAAATGATCAACCAGAATGTGGTTGTCAATTAATGAGGTGCCGGTTCCGTAATAAAGGCCGTTTAAATGGGCTTCGCTGTTTTCTCCACACAAACGCACATTGGTTGTGTTACGGATAAGTTTTGCTTCGAGCGAAATGGTAGTACAGGTAAATTTAGCATAGCGCCCAACTTCAGCCTCCAGCGTATGTACTGCGGTAGTATGTTGTGTTGAGGTTTGCAACTTGGTAACATTTAAATCAGCGTTATTACCAACAAAACATTCTGAAACGTGGTTGTAATATGACGATGAACCCTGGTTTTGAAAATCTACAATAACATCCAGTTTGCTACTTTCTTCAACAATGATAAGATTGCGGCTTTGGGTAAAGTTTTCGGGAGAATTGTACAGGTTGATAATGAAAATTGGATGCGTTGCTGTAATTCCTTTCTTAACATGCACAAACGCACCATCATTAACAAAGGCGGTGTTGAGCATGGAGAAATGGTCTTCGTATTTATTTACCAGCTTGCCGAAATACTTTTCCGTTAGTGCTGTGTTATGGCCCAGGTGCTCTTTTAAACTTCCTACAGTAACGCCGGTTTCCTCAATAATGGTTGAAAGCCCTGTATTAAGCACACCGTTTAAAAACACCAGTTTAGTTGCTTTAATATCTGCAAAACCATTAAACCCATCTTTTGAAACGTTCCAGGTTGTATGGCCTGCAATACTGAGGGTTTCGGGCAATTGCGTTTTGATGTTGGTGTAACGCCATTCTTCGTGCCGGTTTCCGGGGATACCTAGTTTTTGAAATGAGGTAAAGGCATCTTTTCTGATATGTGCAAGAACATGCTCACCGGAGGCATTCTTTTCGGCCAGTTCAAACTCACTATTTATTTTATCGGCAAAACTCATTTTAAATTTTTGAAGACATTTTTTAACGGCAATCCCGATAATGATCGGGAGTTATGACGCAAAGATAAATTATACCATTGTTACGCTTCAGCAGCCACTTCATCCTTTATCCAATCATATCCTTTTTCTTCCAGTTCAAGTGCAAGTTCTTTGCCTCCGCTTTTTACAATTTTACCACCAAACATTACATGCACCACATCTGGCACTATGTAGTTAAGTAAACGCTGATAGTGAGTAATAACCAAAAAACTTCTTTCAGGGCTGCGCAGTTTGTTAATGCCGTTGGCGACAATTCTCAAGGCATCAATATCAAGGCCTGAATCCGTTTCATCTAATATGCACAAAGACGGTTCCAACATGGCCATCTGGAAAATTTCATTTCTTTTCTTTTCGCCTCCGCTAAACCCTTCGTTTAATGAGCGGCTCATCATCTCTTTCTTTATTTCAACCAGCTCCATTTTTTGTCTCATCAGCTTCAGAAAATCTTTGGCGTCCATAGGGTCTAAACCGAAGTGACGGCGTTTGGCATTGATGGCGGCCTTCATAAAGTTAGTCACAGTTACACCGGGTATTTCCACCGGGTACTGGAAGGCGAGAAATACACCTTCGCGGGCCCTTTCATCCGGGCTCATTTCAAGTAAGTCTTTGCCTTTAAATATTACTTCGCCCGAAAGCACCTCGTATGCTTCTTTGCCTGCAAGTGTAGATGCAAGTGTAGATTTACCAGTGCCATTGGGGCCCATGATAGCGTGAACTTCGCCTGTTTTAATTTCGAGGTTAAAATCTTTAAGGATTTGCTGCCCGTTTATGGCTACGTTTAGGTTCTTGATTGACAACATTTTTCTTGCTCTTTTTGCGGGTATATTTTACTTTTTCGTTCGGTTTATCGTCCAGCTCGTAAGCGTCTTTTCTTAACTCCAGGTAAACCGGTTTTAACACTCTGTTATAGATGGTTTTACCGGTGTTATATATTTTAAATAAGCGAAATATCATAAATCATGTTTTTGATACTCTGCTAAGTTACTTCATTTCATCTTAGCCAACACTTCCTTCCAGCGAAATGGCCAATAGCTTTGTTGCTTCAACGGCAAACTCCATAGGCAAATGCTGAAAAACCTCTTTGCAATAACCGTTTATAATCATGCTTACCGCTTCTTCATTACTTAATCCCCGCTGATTGCAATAAAACAACAGGTCTTCACCAATTTTTGAGGTAGTGGCCTCATGTTCAACCTTGCCAGAGTTGTTTTTAATTTCAAGATACGGGAAGGTATGAGCCCCGCAACGGTCGCCAATCAGTAAACTATCGCATTGCGATGAGTTATAAGCATTGTCAGCTGTGCGGTGTATTTGCACCAATCCACGGTAAGAGTTCTGGCTCTTTCCTGCAGAAATACCCTTGCTTACTATCCGGCTACGGGTGTTTTTGCCAATATGAATCATTTTGGTGCCGGTGTCAGCCTGCTGATAATTATTAGTAACAGCAACTGAATAAAACTCGCCAATAGAATTATCACCTTTTAAAATACAGCTTGGATATTTCCAGGTAATAGCGCTGCCGGTTTCAACCTGTGTCCAGCTTATTTTTGAGTTTACGCCTTTGCAAAGGCCGCGCTTGGTTACAAAGTTGTAAATACCACCTTTTCCATTTTTATCACCGGGGTACCAGTTTTGAACAGTAGAGTATTTTATTTCAGCATTATCGTGTGTTACCAGTTCAACCACCGCAGCGTGCAACTGATTTTCATCGCGCATTGGAGCGGTGCAGCCTTCAAGATACGACACATAACTGCCCTCATCGGCGATAATTAAGGTTCTTTCAAATTGCCCGGTGTTTTCGGCATTGATGCGGAAATAGGTAGATAACTCCATAGGGCAACGAACACCCTTGGGAATATAAACAAAGCTTCCATCGCTAAATACGGCGCTGTTTAAGGCTGCATAGTAATTATCGCGTTGCGGAACTACTGAACCCAAGTACTGCCTTACCAAATCGGGATAATCTTTTACCGCTTCAGAAATGGAGCAGAAAATGATTCCTTTCTCTTTCAGGCTTTCGCGAAAGGTAGTGATAACGCTTTCAGAATCCATTACATAATCAACCGCCACACCCGCCAATACTTTCTGTTCCTGGATGGGAATACCTAGTTTTTTATAAGTAGCAAGTATTTCTGGGTCTATATCATCCAGGCTGTTAACCTTTTTCTTTTTCTTGGTAGCTGCGTAGTAGATAATGCTTTGAAAGTCAATGTTTGGGAACGATACATTTTGCCAATGGGGTTGTTCCATCTTTAGCCAGGCCTTGTAGCCTTTTATCCTCCATTCAAGCATCCATTCGGGCTCACCTTTTTTTGCGGAAATAAAGCGAACAGTATCTTCAGTCAAGCCCTTTAGGGCAAATTCCTGCTCGATATTGGTTACAAAACCATATTTATAGTCGCTTTGGGTTACTTCCTCAATTATTTTATCGTTCTCTGTCATAAAAAACGGCCGTTGGCCTGAATTTTGAATCAAAATCCCATACTATTAACAAAAACTTGAGCGTTGATGTTTTATATTCGTGCAAATGTAACCATTTACAGGACTATTTAGATTAAGTCTAAACAAAAATTTGTGCCGAAAGCAACCAAATTACACGATGCGGGTGATATCCGGGAAAGGATGGAGCAAAGGTTGAAATACCATCCTATGCGTGTATTTACCTACCTGGTGTGTGTAAGCATTTCTTCGGCGTTTTTGTTCGTATCTATTTCCTATTTCCTGACCACGGTAGGAACCGGCTTCAATAATTTCAAATTACCCTTGCTTTTTCATGCCAATACTATCATCATCCTGGTTTCAAGCTACAGTATGGCTATGGTACGCAAGGCTATGGATAATGACGATGCCAAAGGATATTTGACAGGTTTGCTGGTTACCACCGGCCTAAGCCTGGCCTTTATGTTTTTTCAGATAACAGCCTGGCAGGAATTAAAGGTGCAGGGAATTGTAATGAAGAATAATATTGCCGGGGCTTACTTGTATTTTATTTCGGGCATGCACCTGTTGCACCTTGCCGTAGGGGTAGCATTGTTGCTTTGGTTTGCCCTTAAAGCATTAGACAAAGGTAACGACCCGGTTAAACAATTACTTTTTGAATCGGACCCGGTGAATAAAATGAAGGTTGGCC
>CAISWS010000486.1 GCA_903889265.1 uncultured Bacteroidota bacterium | reverse complement strand
GATAGCTATCGGGATGATTTAATCCATAAATCAGCTTTTAAACCCGTCGCCTGTTTTCTATTTTTCAATTACGTCTTTATAATCAAACAGCGGTTTGGTTGCTATCCATAACAGCACAGGGAAAATATGCATGGGTATAGCCAGCCCGGGGAAAAGTTCGGGCGATTGAATATCTAAAGGCAGGTGGGTGGCAAAAGGACTTGCGAAACTGGCAAAACTTAACAGCAGGAAAATAATGTTGAACCACACATCAGTGTGCCTGGTTACCTTTTTGGCAAAGAAATAGTACCCCAAAGAAGCCAGTAAGCAACCAAATATATTGGCGCTGGTAATTGAAACCGGGTTAACTACTTTGCTGAAATCTACAAACAGCGCGTTGCTGTAACTGATATTGTAGATAATAGCAACGGTTGCCGAAGTAACCCCGGCAACCGTTCCATGTATAAATACTTTTTTCATTGGTTTATTACTTACTAACCGGTATGGAAGCATCTACCTTTAAAACTGTAGCTGCGTGTGCATCCATACCTGTGGTGCCGCCAATATTAAAATCGGTGCGGTTAATGTCAAAGCTGGCGGCAAAGGTGTTGTCCTTAAAGGTAAAGGGGAAAGTCATGCTTTTTTGCACGCCGTGCATATCCATGGTTCCGGTTACTTCATAGCCGGTGGCGGTTTTGCTGATTTTAGTAGAGGTAAACTTAATAACCGGGTATTTGGCCACGTTAAACCACTTTTCGTTTTTGGCAATTTTATTCTGCATACCATTGCCGGTATTGATTGAAGCCGGGTCTATAGTTAAATCGAATTTAGAGCCATCCAGGTTGTTTTCATCAAAAAGCACATCGCCTTTTAACGAAGAAAATACTCCCGATGGGTCTTTGCTGGTAAACTTGATGGAATAGTTATTGGCAATTTTCCAACTGGTGGCGTTCATAAAGGTAAATGCCGATAAAAGCATAAACGATGCAATGGCAAAAGGGAAGATTAACTTTTTCATGGTGTTGTTTTTGTTCAAGAAATCTAAATGGGCTGATTTTAACCTTACTACAAAACAAGCTTTTTATTTAAAAGTTCGTTTAACGGTTGGGCGTTAAAATTTTTATGGCTTTAAAACGACTACAGCCTTAATTAATTGTTTGTAAGCCGTGCCCAAAAGTTTGGTGCTGTTTGTTGTCAATAAAAATATTTTTGCACCGCAATTGTAACTGATGCCAGAAACCACCGAGAAACCGAAGAAAAGATTTAGCCGCAAAGAGATAGTTGAGGCCTTGAGGATTTACCGTTTTATACTGCCTTATAAATGGCAGTTTATAACCGGCATGATTTTGCTTACCATCACATCAAGCATCGTATCTGTAATTCCTGGTGGCTTTGGTAAGCTGATTAATGCTGCCCTGCCTGCGGCAGATGCCATAGATAAGATTGCCGGGGTTTTAAAATCTCAACTTGCTTCGGATGCTAAACTCTCCGAAATTCAAAACCAGATAAACGCGTTTAAGTCGCAGATAGACCCCAACAAGTTAAAAGACATTGGTTTTTTGCTGGGAGGGGTGTTGCTGATACAGGCCATACTTTCTTTCTTCCGCATTTATCTGTTAGAATACGTTAGCCAGAACGCCATGGCTGCCATCAGGCGCGCTTTGTACGAAAAGATAATTACCCTGCCAATTCAATTTTTTGAAGAGAACAGGGTGGGTAATTTGACCTCGCGTATTTCGTCAGATGTATCTCAGTTGCAGGATGCCCTCTCTAACCAGTTGGCGTTTTTTGTAAGGCAATTGGTGCTGCCCATTGTTTGTATACCGTTGTTATACCACGTTTCGCCCAAGCTTACTTATGTTATCCTTATCATTTTGCCCTTGCTGGTGGTGGCTGCCGTTTTGTTCGGCAGGTTTATACGTACCATTTCGCGCAAGGCGCAGGATAAGCTGGCTGAGTCGAATACTATTGTCGAAGAAACTTTTCAAAGTGCCGATATGGTAAAAGCCTTTACCAACGAAGCTTACGAAACCCGGCGATATGGAATTATCAATAAAAGTGTTGCAGCTATTGGTATGGAGTCTGCCAAATACCGGGCGGGGTTTGTTTCGTTTATCATTTTTGCCATGTTTGGGGCTATTGTTTACATCGTGTATGCAGGCTTGCAGGAAGTGGCACTTAAACACATTAGCATAGGCGAACTGGTTCAGTATTTTATCCTCACCATTTTCATAGGCAGTTCGCTGGCAGGTTTAAGCGAAAGTTATACCGTGTTGCAGAAAACTATTGGGGCATCCGAAAGGGTGAATGAAATACTGGGAGAGGAGTCTGAAACTAAAGTAGAAGATGAACACCTAACTGACCTCATTAAAGGCACCGTTGAGTTTAAAGATGTTTCTTTTGCCTATCCATCGCGGAAGGATATTCAGTTGTTTAACGGGTTATCGTTTAAGGTAGATTCAGGGCAGAAGATTGCGCTGGTGGGGCCGAGTGGTTCGGGTAAGTCTACTATCATTAAGTTGTTAAGTGGTTTATATCCGTTTCAGGACGGGGAGATTTTGGTGGATGGTAAAGACATCCGCAAATACAACATTACCGCCCTGCGCAAAAATTTTGGCACCGTGCCGCAGGATGTGGTTTTGTTTGGCGGCACCATCCGCGAGAACATTGCTTATGGAAAGCCATCTGCCACTGATACCGAAGTGCTGGAAGCAGCCCGCAAAGCCTATGCGCTGGAGTTTATTAATTCGTTCCCTGAAGGGTTAGATACGGTGGTGGGCGAAAGAGGCGTAAAGTTAAGCGGCGGACAAAAACAACGCATTGCCATTGCCCGCGCCATACTGCGCGACCCTAAGATATTGATACTGGACGAAGCCACCTCTGCCCTCGACAGTGAGAGCGAAAGGCTGGTAAAACAGGCACTGGATGAACTAATGAAAAACCGCACCACCTTTATTATTGCCCACCGCCTCTCCACCATCCGCGAGGCTGATACTATCCTGGTTATCAATAAAGGCAAGATAGTAGAGCAAGGCAAGCACCAGGAGTTATCGGTAATGGACAAAGGCATTTACAGCAATTTGCTGAAATTGCAGTATGATTTGGAGTAAGTTTTAGTGGAGAGAAATTTACCACCAAGGCACTAAGGACACTAAGTTGCACTAAGGAATAGAGCGGTTTGAAAAATTACAAAATTCCTTTGGTATTCATCTTTGCGCTCTTTGACTCTTTGCGGTAAAAAATTTTTTTCTCAGTGGTTCTAAGTGCCCTTAGTGCCTTAGTGGTTAATTTCCCTAACCCAATAAGCGCAAATTCTATTTCTTTGCGCCCTGCATGAAAATATCGGCCTCTATTTACAGCAACAAAGAAAAAGACCTGGAAACACTGGTGCGGGAACTGGATGCGCATGGTATTGATATGTTTCATGTAGATTGCTTTGATGATTCGGTGTTTAAAGATATTGCCCGCATCAGGGCCATCAGCAAAACGCCGGTAGACCTGCACATTATTCACCCAAACCCTGAATCCTTCTTTGCGCTGATTGACCAGTATAAGGTTGACTTTGTAAGCGTTCAGTACAACCCCGAGATTAAGGGCGGTTACTTTCGCAGCAATGGCGTTACCCAATGGGGGCTGGCTATAACCTTAAAGGATTCGTTAACTGTTGTGGGTAGTATCTTACAACAGGCTGATTTTGGGTTGATTATGGCATCTGAACCCGGAGTTAGCGGAAAGCCGTTTGACAGGGCTAACTTTCAGCGTATTACCGATTTTAAGCAGCAGTTTCCGCAAAAGAAAGTGCAGGTAGATGGTGGGGTAAACGACCGCATTGCCTTCGTTTTAAGGCTGCTGGGGGTTAATTCGATAGTAAGTGGCAACTACCTGATGAACCGCGAATATTTGGGCGTTGGCATGCTTAATTTGCATAAAACGCCCTCGTTGGAGGAAGCGGAGAACGACTTTAAAATGGGCGACTTTATGACGCCTTGTCAATACCTGCCCATTCTTTCTGAAAGCGAATTAACCATTAAAACCGCGCTTGAAACCATTGAGAAATTCAGGATGGGGTTTGTGCTGGTGAATGCTGCTGCAGGCAAGTTGAAGGGTGTTATCAGCAATGCCGATATCCGTCGGGGATTTTTAAACAAGCTAAACGATTTGAACGCCGTTGATGTTAACGCCATGATAAACCGCGCACCGGTTGTTATAGGGGAAGATGAAACGCTGACCGATATGCTGCATTTGTTGAACAATTTGAACTTCATTATTTTATTTTTGCCTGTAGTGGACAGTGATAATCAACTGAAAGGCGTTGTATTATTGAATAACTTAACCCGCGTGTAAATTCAATCCAAATGCAGTTTAACACAAAGGGCACAAAGGAAAATGCGAACACAAAGGCCACAAAGAATATGTTTTTTGGTGTTCTTTGCATTAACCTTTGTGTGCTTAGCATGAACTGTATTTAATGTTTTTAAAACTTAGCAATGATTATACATCTCAATAAAAATGTAAGCCAGGATAAAGCCGGGGAACTGGCCGTTAAATACCAGGCCGCCATGTTTCAGAATGGCAGAACGGTGCTTATTACTTCATCTAAAGTAAAAATCGCCACCGATGAATTAAAAGCCGTGGCTGACGATATTTTTGTAACCGATACGGATATTCAACTGGCCAGTAAACAGTATTCGGCCACCAAAAGGGAAATTAAGATTGGGGATTTTAGTATTGGGGGAACAACCAACAACTCTGTGGTAATTACCGGGCCATGTAGCGTTGAGTCGGAAGAGCAGATTGAGCAGGCTGCACAGCTTTGTGTTGAGTTGGGTGTAAAAGTATTACGTGCCGGTGCGTTTAAGCCGCGTACTTCGCCGTATACCTTTCAGGGTTTGGGTTTAGAGGGGCTGAAACTGCTGGATAAAATGCGCAGCAAATACGGCCTGAAGATAATTACCGAAGTGCGTGATAGCACGCATGTGGATGAGATAATTGAATACGCAGACATCATCCAGATAGGAGCCAAGGCGATGTATGACCACGGCATTTTGCGCAAAAGCGGGGTAAGTAATAAACCGGTGTTGCTAAAACGCGGTTTCGGAACTACGTTGCAGGAGTTTGTGCAATCGGCCGAGTTTATTTTAAGTGGAGGCAACCCGAATGTGATTTTATGCGAGCGGGGCATACGCACCTTTGAAACTAAAACACGTTTTACTTTAGACCTGTGCGGAGCCGCCTGGTTAAAGGAATACACCAATCTACCAATCATACTTGACCCAAGCCATGCCATTGGTTATGCCTATGGTGTGCCTGATTTGGCAAGAAGCTGTATGGCCTTGGGTATAGATGGATTATTGATTGAAAGCCACCCCAATCCTAAGGTAGCCAAAAGCGATGCCGACCAGCAACTGGATTTTGCCCAGTTCCGCGCATTGCACAGTAGTTTGAAGAAGGTGGCAGAAGCGGTGGGGTATAGGGTTATATAAAGGCAGCCCCTCTCAAACCCTCCCCGAAAGGGAGTGCTTTAGCGCGTCGCAATAGTTAAGAGAGTTTGAGAAAATGATGATTAACG
>CAISWS010000485.1 GCA_903889265.1 uncultured Bacteroidota bacterium | reverse complement strand
TCAGATGATGACCGGGCTGGGCTTGCTCAGTTTCTTTTTTTATCGCATGGGTAGTTTGCCTTATACAGAAACTATGCTGTACGGCGGCTTTTTAATGCTGGCCATTTTTGCCAATACCTCGCTAATGGATAAAAAGACTTATGGGGTTGTTGCCTGTATTTTGCTGGCCGTGTTTGGTGTGGGCATTATTACGTTTACCGGTGATTGGTTTGGGATTAAAAATATATGGCCTGCAGCTACCACCATATTAATTGCCTACCTGGCGGCAACTGCCATTGCCAGTGTGTTTTTTATGGTTACGGAGTTTAGAAAGGGGGAGCAAAGGGAGATGGTGATGATAGGGAATGAGTAAGACCATAGGCATTCCGTAACAAAAGCCTTTGATTTTGTGCCCGAATCGTCTTTCCCAATCCCGCCAAAATACTTTACTTCGCCCCACCCCATCATAACATGTATATCCGCATATCCAATCTGTTCCTATTATTGCTTTGCACCATTTGTGCCTGCGCGCAGATATTGCCGGCACCGGGCTCAAAGCTCAATTACAACCAGATAATGTTTGAATACGATAAAGTGCCGGGGGCATCAGTATACCAGGTGCAGGTGGCTGTTGATGAGGGCGGCTCATCATTTAAAAACTGCGTAGCGGTGCAGAAAGATTCGGCCACTGCTACTATGATAAGCGGGCTGGCCTTTGGTAAAAAATATAAATGGCGTTATACGGGTATAAAAGCAGGAAAGAAACCTGAATGGCATGGCCCATATGATTTTGAAATTGTGGCTGATACTTTTATAAGCAAAAATATTTTCAGTTTAAAGATTATTAAGAAGGATACCAGCAACCGCGGTTTAATAATTATGGATGGCACACATACTATTGTTGACCGCAATGGTAACCTGGTTTGGTACCTGACGAATGTTGATTGGATTCCGACTACGAAAACAAGGAGAGTTACCGAAGGTAACCTTACAAAGGTGCATAATGATGTAACCGTGGGGCCCAATATTTCGGACCTGCGCGTTACCGATGCGGGCACGATAACCTACTTAAAAGATTCGGTTGCTGCAGAGTGTGCACTGAATGGAAATACATTATGGCGGGCACCGAACGATGGACAAGTAAACAGCTATGGCAGCGAAAGCTATAACCACGATTTTAAGCGTTTAGCAAACGGGCATTACATGGTTCTGGGTAACGAATTGTGGCGCAAGTTACCTGCTTATGCCGATACAGAAGCCATTGATAAAAAATTTGTTTTGCGTACAACTTTTAACGGCGCGGAATATGTAAGCACCGAATATGGCACCGTGATTGAATACGACAAAACAGGCAAAGTAGTATGGAGTTGGAGAAGCAGTACTTACCTGGATAAAGATATTCTTAAACCCGCTTCTGAGATGCCGTATTACATGTTTACGTCAAAGCCGCATATCAATGCTTTTAGTACTGACCAGAAAAACGAATTTGTTTATGTGGGCTTCAGGGATATTTGCCGGATTGTAAAAGTTGAAAAAAGCAGCGGCAAGGTAGTTGATAGCTGGGGAATGCAGTTTCCGACCGGCGAGGCGCGCCACCGGGTTGAACTGCACGGTCAGCATGATGCCAACATACTGCCCGATGACAACATCGCCGTGTTTAATAATAACGACTATCAGCGGCTGGATAGCTTTGCCAACGTAATAATTATATCGCAGCAACCAGCCGACAGCGGCAAGGTAATATGGCGATTTGATTGTGATTTTGATATAAGGGAGCGCACCATGAAACGCAACGGCGGCAATGTCGACCAGCTTAAAAATGGTAATTACCTGGTGTGCATGGGCAACCAGGACCGCATTTTTGAAGTAACCAAAAGCAAACAGGTAGTATGGCTGGGGGAAATAAAACAGAACCAGCCTGAAGCGGTTACTTATACGCACCGGTTGTACAGGGCGCATTATGTGTCGTCCTTATACCCTTGTTATTTTACTTTTTATACCGATGCGGATACCGTTGGTAAAGAAGCTTCAAATTTTAATATCCGGCTATTTAATAAAGGCTCGGAAGATGATGGTTATGTGGTGAAGGTTTCAGTGGCTGGAGATGCTTTAAAGCAGTTTACCACAAATACACTGCGAGCAGGAAGTTCGACCAGGTTTTTTATTGAAGCCGGTAAGCCATTGAACAAAGGGCAAATAATTGAGGTGGGTATTCAATCAGTAACAAATCCTGATTTTGTAAGGAAGAGGGTAGTAGTGGTTAGGTAGCAACATGTTTTATTTCAACATGCTCCCCTCCTTTTTAGAGCGCGAAACGGGATAATATAACATTACATACCAAGGGTCATTGGGGTCGTTTTCGATACCGAAATCATCCGGGTACCGGCGGGTAAGTTTGGCTGTGCCGAAGAGGATATCCCAGAAGAAAAACATATTGCCGAAATTGCCGTTGTTATTACTTACGCCATCAGTATCACTTTTGCCATGATGCGCAAAGTGTGTGGCGGGGGTTGAAATAGTATGCTCCAACAACCACGCAAGAGGAAGCAACCATGGCCGGCTGTAAAAAAAGTTATCCCAGCGTACTTCGCTGTGGGCTCCTACTACAATAAATAACTTAACTACAAAATATAATACGTAGGCTTCACCCAGTCCCATATATACCGCAACCGAAGCTATCCAGATGTTAGGCATCAGCATATAGTAAAGGGCCGCGTTGCGGAAGGCGGTGCCGAAACCCATACCGGGTGAGGCGTGGTGCGCAAGGTGCAGTTTCCAAAGCCAGGTAGCGTTATGTGCCATGCGGTGCCACCAGTATTGGGGAAGGTCGTCGGCTAAGATGAAGAAGAGGAATTGCAGGCCGAAGGCTACGTGTAAAAACCTGTTTTGCCGGCCGGGGATTAAATGGCTGCAAATAAAACCGACCAGCAACATAACCCCTGGCTGAATAAGAACAGATAATTGCGAGAAGCTGACCAGTTCCATGATGTAATCCTGGCGGCTGCGTTTAGAACGGCTGTAAGCGCCTACGAGCGCTTCTCCAATACCAAACAGCAACAGAATGAATGACACCCCTTTAATATCAAAATGATTGATGCCGAAAACCTGATTCATACCCGGAAGGTTTTTATAAGTGGTTCTAAAATACATTATTTACGGGGTTTGGAGGGAAGCCTTTTGAATTGTATTTAGTTAAGGTAGCTCAGGGATTGCTTCGCAGTACCTCGCCATCACGCCTGTCTTTGTTAAGTGGCGATAATAGCCAGGCAGGTTGAATCCTTTCGGTAAAAAATACTACATTACAGGTAAATAATACCAGATGGCAAGATTGAACCCGGGTAGATTTGTAACTGAAATGGGCGAGGTAATACCTACATACGATATCTGCACTATTAAACAGGACAAATTCGCCTCAGATGATTTGCTGGTGGGCAGGTTTTCCGCCTATTTGAAAGAGCGGACGGTGCTAAGAAAACCGCATCGTCACAAATTTTACCACCTGGTATTTTTTACACAAGGCGGAGGTAATCACCTGATAGATTTTGTGAAATTTCCGGTAAAGCCGGGTGAAATATATTTTATGGCACCCGGCCAGGTGCATAGCTGGGATTTTAAAGGTGAGCCTGAGGGTTACATAGTTAATTTTTCGGAAACCTTCTTCCGGTCATTTTTGCTCGACCATCGTTTTTTGCAACGCTTCTCATTTTTTTCAGGAATCGCAGAAGATGGTGTTGTGTTTCTTCCGAAGGCGCAGCAACAGGAAATGATGGAATTATTTGAACGTATGTTGCAGGTGCTGCAAATCAAAGATGAGCTTGCTGAGGTATCAGTAAAGCTATTGCTACTGGAGGTATTTATATTAACCGTTAGGGGAATTACCGGTAAACAGAGTGATAAGCCACGTGAGGGCAGTAATGTTGTGGTGCGCAGCTTTCAGAACCTGGTGGAAGAAAGATACCTGCAATTGAGAATGCCCAAAGATTATGCCGCCCTGCTTTTTGTTACGCCCAACTACCTCAATAATTTATGCGTAAAGGCGCTGGGAACCCCGGCTGGTGAAATAATCCGTAACCGGTTACTACTGGAGGCTAAAAGGCTTTTGGTAAACGGGGATACCACCATTTCGCAAATTGCTTACCAGTTAAACTTTACCGACCACTCGCACTTTAGCAAATTCTTTAAAAAATCAACGGGCCTGTCGCCGGAGGAATTCAGAAAAAAACATCTGGAAATAATTTAAACCATATTTTATGAAAGCAGTTCAAACCGTTACTTACAACCCGCAGCACAGGGGTAATTTTATTCACGTATTGCAAGGCAGGTGCCCCCGTTGCGGGGAGGGAAAGTTCTTTGAATCTTCCAACCCTTATAGTTTCGGCCATATGCTGGAGACAAAAAAGGAATGCTCTCATTGCCATTTGAACTTTGAGCCGGAGCCGGGATTTTACTGGGGCGCAACATATGTTTCTTATGCCCTTACCGTGGCATTTAGCGTATTTACATTTGTTGTTTCGGTGCTTATGTTTGGGTTTATGAACTCATTGAATCTTACCTATGTGGCTGTAAATGCTGCGCTGCTGGTTGTTATAAGCCCTATATCATTCCGTTTTGGCCGGATATTCTGGTTGTGGTTGTTTTATGACAGGGAAAGGGCATAAAAAATCCTTCCACAGCAAACCAACCGGCAGCAGATGCAACTATTATTTTCTATTAGCATCTATTGAGCTTGCTAAATGTGCAGGATGGTGTTTTGGCATTTTTCAGGGTGGTACTAGGGTTGTGTATAAGCACAAGCGAACGCTGCAAAGGGGCCGTAATCCCGGCTTCAATTTCCGGACGGCGGGGAATGCAGATTTTTAGTCTGCGCCAACATAAATGGCTTTATGGCATTTAAAACTACGCTGATAGTTTCTTTATTGACCGTTGGCTCAATGGCAAGGCTTAATATACGTTTCATTTCGGCTTCCTTTTCCGGAAAATAAATGATGAAACGCGCGTAATTGGGGTATAAATCGCGGGTATAGGACCGGTCTCTTTCCATTACCAATTCAAATCCGGACCGCACTATCGCCTTCATTATCCAAACACAGGCGCTTTTGATTTCTTCCGGGTCGTTTATCGTTTCCAGTTCCTGCTGCAGTTCTGTTATCTGCTTCACAATGTTCGGGGAGTGTATATAAGCTACCGGTCCTACTTTAAAGGGTTCAATGGCAGGTATAAGGTTTGTACCGTATATACAAACACATTGGGTTTTCAGTAAAAACCTTAACCATGCCTTACAAGTATGTTCCAGACTTTCTGTCATTATCTCAGCTTTGGTAACAAAAGGAAAGCTTTTGTTCACCCCTTCACTAATGGCAAATACCTGATGCTTCTGCCCATCGGTGATGGCATGGTGCGTAATCAGCAGTGTATCCACATCCGATATAAATGGTATGGCCTGCCCTTTAGCCACGCTGCCACGCAAATAAATGCTGTGCAGGGAATGGCCAAGCGATGATTGGCATTGGGTTAAAATCCAATCTACCACCCGGGCATATCCTGGTTGGGCCACCGGGTATTTACATGGGTTTAAGATATAACCACCACTATCTATGGGATGTAAACTGCCAATGTTTTTAATTTCCATTCATCGCATTCAGATGGCCGTAAAGCTACAAAATGAAATGCGCAGAGTTTCAACAAACACACTTGCAGGCAAATATTTTAGCCGGATGCTGCAAACATCGCAACGCATGGCCAGGAGCTGCACTCAAAGAGAGCCCCTTGCCGAACTACAGCATTTAGCTCAAACCGGATAACTCATTTTCGATAATCTTTTTCTTTTCGTAGTATTCTTCCTTTTTAATTTCTCCGGAAGCAAAGCGCTTTTGTAAAATATCGAGCGGAGAGCTTTTTTTGTTCCGTTGAAAAGGAATGTCATAGGGCACTGCAAATATCCAGACCAATAATCCCATCCAGATAATCCACCAAACAAAACTCATTCCCCAGTAGTAGTTTTCGTAAAACATAGTGATTTATTTTTAGTGCAGAAGAATTTCTGCGCACTGCAAAGATTGGCTCCTTTAAACCGGCAACCGTTATACAATTCCGGCAAATAATTACACATTTCACACATTCATTGTTGTAAAATATAACATGTTGCATTCCATTACCTGAGGTTTTGCAGCCAAATATTATCAGCGCAGCTTACTGATATTTACCACTTGCACTTTGGTGGGAGCCTGCTCCATTTTAATAAACTGGTTAGCCAGAAGAAGGACTATGGAAATAAGGAACGCTATGGTAGTTAAATTAACTCCGGTAGAATATCTTTTATTCCCCCTTTCAGTTATTACCAGATTGCGGTTATATGAGTTGGTATTGGATTCAATTTCATTAAGGAGCACCTCCTTGTAAGTCTTATTTAAAAAATCCTGGTACTTTCCTACGCTGAAAGCCTGGTCGAGGGGTTTGGTCCTGAAAATGCTTAGCATGGAAAGCGTGGCCCAGATAAAAAGTGCAATGGGTAATATTGAGATGTATTGCGTAACCCTAAAAGTTGTATCAAAACTGTTCAGAAAGAAGGGAATAAACAGAACTACCACACCTATAATAGTTCCGGCATAGGAATGTTGCTGGCGGTACGAATCCACCTGCTTCTCCACAATCTCCTTTGAATTAGCAGCAAGGAACTCCAGGTTCTTCAGGTCTTCCATTACATCTTACTTCGCCGCTGGTTGATGGCTCAGGGCATAATCCTTAACCAAGGCCACCAGCGAATCGTAATAATCTGATAACGCTTTCTTACTAATTTCGGTATTAGCAGTACCGGGAATAGTAACCGGCATTTCGTTCATATATTTCAGGAGTTCAGGATAGTCGCTCCTTATCTTCATCGTAATTTTCAGGATAGCGGCATTTAGTTCCCTATCGGGCTTAAACAGGTAAGGGTTTTCTGTTTTTAGCAAACGTTCAATAGTTGCGCATAGTTCATCGCCGTCAAAGGGTTTTGTAATGTAGGCATCTGCGCCCGCCGCGAGGCCACTTTCTATATCTTCTTTGCTGGCGCTGCCCGTAACAAAGATGAAAGGTATATTCATGGTTTCAGGGCTGCCTTTGAGGCTTCTGAAAACATGGTACCCATCCATTTCGGGCATTAGCACATCGCATAAAATAATATCCGGCTGCTTTTCTTTTGCCATGGAAAGCCCCGCTTTTCCATTTTTAGCCACCCATGTTCTGTAACCTTTAAGTTCCAGTATTTCGCTGATGTTTTCACGTATGCTGCTATGGTCTTCAACAATTAATATGGTTTTCATTTTTGAATGATTTGGTATTGTTGAAATTAAACTGATGAATTATCCCGGCCAATTGCCCTGATGCGTTGGGCACAACCGGCCATTGCCTTTACATGGCCAGCAGAAGGAATCATTAATTGTTCCGCTTCCATTACAGGCAGCGCATTGCTGCAATGGCTGGCCGCACCAGTAACAGGATGTACTGGCTTTAGTAACAACCATAGTGAACAGCAATATTGGTTTAATTGTATTTTTCATACCGGATAGTTTTAGTGCAAGCGAAGTTGGGCGCGGGAAGCAGCAAAAGCATTACACAATTGCTTAAAATAGTTACATCATTCACACATACAGGGGGCATGGGCAATTTATAATTTCAATAAAATAATTACGGCCCTCAATTTACAGGATAGTAAACTAAAGGCCGCAAACTAAAAACTACGGTATTACATCTTTATAAAGCGGCTTCTCATAGTAACATTAACGCCGGTTACTTCAAGCAGGTATACTCCGCTGGGCAGGTTGCTGGTATTGAGTTGTTGGGTATAACCGGTTTCGGTTATCAGTTGTCCGTTTACGTTGTATATGGAAATGTGCTGGGGCGTAAAGTCGGTGGTTTTGATGGTTAGCTGGTCGCTGGCAGGGTTGGGGAATATCTGCATTTGCGGTTGCAGCTGGTTTACGCCGTTAATGCCGGATATAACAACTCCACCGGTGCTAACGGTACCCGCCCTTGGGCAGCCGTGGCTATCGCTTACGGTTACGGTATAGGTGCCATTAGCAAGGCCGGTTACCGTACTGGTGGTGCTGCCGTTGCTCCAGGCTATAGTATACCCTGTGCCACCTGTAACAGCTACGGATACACTTGCATTGTTACCACTGGTAGCGCTATCGCCGGAAAGGGTTAGTGACAGGTTATTTCCGGTTTGCCTGAAGCGGTCGAAAAACGGAATCATACCTTCAACATAAGGGGTAACACACAGCTCGTGGGTTAAGGGCCCTCCATCGTGTATTTGCGCGCTGGTATCACCGTGCGCCCGGAAGTAGGCATAGGTAAAGAGGGTGCTTTCAGAGTCTACCTGCTCGTCATTAAGGCAATAGGTCATTAAAATAGGTGCGGTTGGTGTCCATGCATACACGTCGTTATCGCGCAAGTCAATACGCAAAGGGTCGGTAGCTGAATCGTTGACGTAACTTTGCAGGGCGGTATCAACAACAATAGAGTCAATGTAATTTGGCATCATGGCATTGATGGTGGTGGTACTAACCGTTTCGCTGTAGTAAAGCGGAGGCAGGATAGAATCCCACGGATGACGGAGGAACTGTTGTACGCTGTCGTACAGGTTTCCGTAAACGCTTTGGTAGCTGAAAATGAGGTAAGGGATGTAGGCAGGCTCGGCATAAAAGCTATCGTTGGCAAGCCCGGCAGACTGAATACCCGACAAGTTATAAGGCCCGGAACCGGGGGCCGATGCAGTAACGGTAAGTTGGCTTGCGTAGTTTTGTTGTATAGCACGGTGCGTGGCCATGCATGCATGACCACCCTGAGAGTAGCCCGTTAAAAACAATTGATCGTTGAGCAGGATATTGCTATCGGCTGCAAGTTGTTTGCCCGCCAGAATTAAATCTATACTGGCTTGTGCTTCAGAACGCGCGTGCACGTATGGATGAAAGCCCGGGCTTACACCTAAGCCCAAATAATCGGGCGCCACGGTATAATATCCGTTAGAGGCGATTATCATTACAATAATGGACTCGTAGTTAAGATAGCTGGGCACATCCGTGCGTTGCAGGGTAGTGCCGTGGTCGTACATGGCAACGGGCAACGCACAACTTTGAACGTCGGGCACGCATAACAGGCCTGATGCATAGGTGCTGTCAGTCTGCTGAGCATTTTTGGTTTCGTAAACTACCCTGTAGCAATTAATACCCATAGGTGGAGTAAAGGGTATGTTGTTATTAAAAAAGTAATTGGCCAGTTGGGTTTGCGTAAAGCTGGCAATAAGGCTGTCGGATATTACACGCTGTGCAAAGGTGTTTTGCACGGCCATATATAACAGCATAACAGTTATAAAGGAAAGTTTTTTCATATTGTAATTTAGGTGGTGTAAAATAATCGCTCTCCGAAGTTAAATAAAAAAATCAGTTTACAGTCCGTGGTTTACAGTTTTCAGTTTTAGCCGGGTTGATATATAACATGCGGTAAGTTGAATAAACGGACCCATAAAACGGCCACTTTTTTTTAAAAAAACAGTGCTACTTTGTACGGAACTAACCTTGTAATCATGAATACTGACCTGGTAGAGTACTACAAGGCACGTGCAGCCGAATACGAGAAGATTTACCAGAAGCCGGAAAGGCAGGTTGAACTGGCTATGGCCTCAAAGCTATTAGCGGAGCTTTTTGCCGGACAGGACATTTTAGAAATTGCCTGCGGAACGGGCTATTGGACCGAACGGATTGCACAAACAGCCCGCTCAATAATGGCAACAGATATTAATGAGGCCGTGCTTGCCATTGCCATGCAAAAGGAATTCCCAAAAGATAATGTTCAGTTTGCTGTAGCCGATATTTACAGCTTTAAAGGTATTGAGCAATACCAGGGTGTGTTCGGCGGTTTTATATTAAGCCATATTGAATACCAGCAAACGCTAAACTTTATTAATAACGTAAACCGATTTGTAAAACCAGGCGGAACAGTGGTTTTGATGGATAATATTTATGTGGGAGGAAGCAGCCTTCCGATAGCAGAAACGGACGAGGAAGGCAATACCTATCAGCTGCGGACACTTGAAAACGGAACCCTGCACAGGGTGCTTAAAAATTTTCAGGATGAAGGTTTTTTAAGGGATATGCTTACGGACAGCGCCGGGAATGTTGAGTATTTTGACTTGAAATACTATTGGGTTTTGAAGTATACTGTAGCATAACAAACAAACGGCCTTTAAAAACAAAAAAGGGCAAGTGTTAAAATGAATTAATATAGTATACCTGTAGCAACGCTTATACGTTTTAAGGCTATTTTATAAAATTGATTCATTAGAAAAAATATTCCTATGCGCTTATTATCCTCTGTTTCAGGCGGTGCTTTTAAGTGGCTTTTTATTCTGCTGATATTTGGCATAGCTGGATTTACCCTTAATTCATGCGGCCGTTGCGCAGGTTGTTCGGAAAGAGGAGGCCTTGCCTTTTACAATTTTTCGAGGACAGAAATGGATTCGATTGTTATCCGGCAATATGTTGCAGGCACCAATTTTACCAGCTTAAAACAAAGCATTGCTGTTGCAATAATTACCGCCCGCGACACAGCGCCTTATGCTTTCGAAATAAATATTCCTGATAACATAGATTCACCCCAATGCGATATACTTGTTTACATTCCCTCCGATAGCTTAACATACAAAATAACCAATATTACAACTACGCCTAAACACTGCCGCTGCCCCGAAATTCCGCTATACAGCTTTACCGGGTGTAAAGTTAACGGTGTTAGCAGCGTTCCTTATAATCCGGATGGTATCATCGGGGGGTATTTGAGTATTACAAAATAAGCTGCAACCGCTATAGTATCATCTTCCTCATAGCCCACGATTTAATACCGCTGCTTTTAACTGTCATTTCGTTCATTAGTGTAAAGCCCAGCTTTTGATAGATGGTTACGTTTTTGGCGTCTTCAGTTTTTAACCAGCATTCGGTTAATCCCAGTTGGCGCATTTGTTCCATGCTTTGCTCTATCAGTAAACGGCTGTAACCTCTGCCACGCGCTTCGGGCGATACGCCTATGCACCAGATATAACCCATGGTGGCAGCGGCGTTTTTCCGTACCCAACCCTCGCTTTCAGCATCGTGGTTCATTAACCGCAACGTGGCTTTGGGCCCCAGTTGAACAGGGATGGTCCACATACCACTGCGGATTTCTTTGGGCAGGGTAAGTGTAAAGTTTTTGCCTGGTAGCCAAATTACTGCACCCAACTCATCAGGAGTTACTTGTACACCGCCATACATATCAGCAGCTGTTACGCATTTACCGTAAAGTTTATTTAATAACTGTGCCCTCTCCGCCTCCGTGCGCCCCTCAAATGCATACAACATTAAAGGATAATGGAGAAATGCATTGGCTATTATGCGGGCAGCGGTTTTGTTCATGGTCAGTTTTCAGTTTGGGCTTGTCACTTCTTGTTCTTGATAGGGCAATTTATGGAGTTTCCGGTTGCAAAAATGCGTTCAATCATCTTAAATCATAAAAATCATAATAAATCAGCGTT
>CAISWS010000484.1 GCA_903889265.1 uncultured Bacteroidota bacterium | reverse complement strand
GCAGATACCGCATCCGACGCACCATCGCCTTTGTAAGAAGCAGAACCCGTTGCAGGAATTTCAACTTCGCCGTCAGCAACGGCCAAATCCCAGAATGACCAGAACAGGCCACCGTGGTCGGCTTTAGGTGCAATGTTTGACTCCCAGTATTTTTGAATAAAATCGTAATAGCTACCTTCTTTACCTGCCCATTTCAATAATGTTTCCTGGAAAGGACGGGTATCAAATAACTTAGTAATGGTAGGTTGAATAGTATTGAAAATTCCGGCTTTAGGCTCAGCATCGTTCCAGCTTTCTAACCAGTGGTTATCAGGTGTAACGTAAGTGCTTGCTAATGAAGTTTCGTCCTGACGATTAGCAAAAGATACAGTTACGTCGGCTTTCTTTAAAGCTTCAGCCAATCCTTTAACAGGAGAAGTATAAAGCGGATTTGTTTCGTAGAACAGAACGGCTTTTGTAGTGCCTGCATTCAAGCCTTCGATTAACGAAGTGATTGCTTTATCAGAACCTTGTTTGGTATTGTATGGACGGTCCCATGTAATAGTGGTGCCGTAGTTGCTAAGTGCGTTGTTGATGGCGTTAACCAGCAATTGGGCATTAGTATCATTTGAGCCGCTAACAACAATTGATTCGCCTTTTGCTGCTAAAAGTTCTTTTGCTGCCTTGCCTACTTTTTCGTTTTTAGCGCTTCCACCGGCAACAATTACATTGTAAAGGTCAACTACAGCGTTTAACTCGTCAGAAGGTTTAACGGCAATACGGGTATCAGATTTATAACCTGTGATAGTAGGAACCGATTCAATCTGGATGTGACGGCTCATCACCGGTTTTTCGGTAGATACCCTTCTGTTGATTGCATAATCAGCAGAGAATTCAACCGGTGATAACCAGGTGCCTAAAAAGTCGGCGCCAACACCTACTATAACTTTGGCTTTTGCAAAGTTGTATGAAGGAATTAAACGTTTACCGAATGATTTTTCGTTAGCATCCAGTATGCCTGAGTAAGAGATACCATCGTAAACTAAGTGTTCGAATTTATTTTCTCCAATAGCTTTTCCAAATTCAGCAAGAACAGCGTTTGTTGAAGGGGAAATGATAGTAGAAGAAAACAATACCACTTTACCAGCGGCCGCAGCAGCTTTCAGTTTATCGCCTATTTCTTTATCTGCAGTATCCCAGCTAACATTTTCCTTTCCTCTTTTAGGGCCTTTAAAGCGGGCACCATCGTATAAACTAAGAACTGAGGCCTGCGCACGGGCGTTGGTACCGCCTTTGGTAACGCGGGCGTTTTTCAGGTTTCTTCCTTCAACTTTAATAGGGCGTCCTTCGCGTGTTTTAACTAACACAGCGCAGTAATCGCCACCCTGATAAAAGGTAGTAGCATAGTAATTAGCAATACCCGGGGCAATTTCTTCAGGCCTCCAGATATAAGGAATCGATTTACGAACCGGCATTTCGCAGCTTGCTGCTATGGCAGCAGCGGTTACGCTAAATCCAAGCATTTTCAGAAAATCCCTTCTGTTTGAATTGCCTGTAGAGATAGGTTCTGTGATAGAGCTTAAAACAGGAAGTTCATCACGGAATTCCTTTTCAGCTAACTGACGGAAACCTTCAGATTGTTCCTTTTCTTCTATCCCTTTCCAGTAAATTTTTTCAGCCATTGCTTTATGTTGATCGTGGTTATGCTTAAATTAATGCTATTAGTAGTGGCACTTCTGACATTCAGTACCACCAATGGTTTCAACAGTTACCTTATCAATAGTTTTATTCTTCAGGTCCTGGTGAATTTTCTCGTAAGTGCTGTAGTAGTTGTTAGATGCAAACTGCACTTCAGTCTGGCGGTGGCAGTTAATACACCATCCCATTGAAAGCGGAGAGTATTGATAAACCTGCTCCATTGTTTCGATAGGGCCGTGGCAGGTCTGGCATTGAACTTTACCTGCGTTAACGTGCTGTGCGTGGTTAAAATAAACATGGTCAGGTAAGTTGTGAATACGAACCCATTCAACCGGTTTGGCTGAAGCGGCGTTGGCATAAGTTTTAGTGGCAGGGTCCCAACCCACAGCTGCATATATTTTTGCAATTTCCTCAGTTCCGTATTTAGGGCCTTTGCTAACGTTCTTGTGGCAGTTCATACAAGTGTTCAGCGAAGGGATGTTTGAGTTTTTGCCTTTGTTAGCGGTTTGGTGACAGTACTGACAGTCAATTTTGTGTGTTCCGGCATGTAAAGCATGCGAGAATTTAATTGGCTGATCAGGCTGATATCCTTGCTGCCGGCCTAAATGCACACCCCAGTCAACAGTTGCATATCCGCAGTAAACAAATAAGATCAGGATAACGGCTACTGTAAAATTAGGTTTTTTGTAAAAAGGAATTTTAGGCGCAGTTACAATACCTTTCTTCTCGTCAATGATTTGGTCTAACCTGTTAGTTACTCCAATAAGAATGGCAATCAATACTATCAGAAAAAGGACGAAGATGTAAAGAGAGGCATTCGGCGCAGCCTGGCCAGAAGAAGCAGTTGCACCACCAGCCGCAGGAACTGCAGCAGGGGCAGCGAAGGCATCAGAATTCTCTACATAAAGCAGGATATTATCAATATCAGCATCCTTTAACACACCGGCAAACACGTTCATAGCTGCAGGGCGACTGGCGCGCATGGCAACCGCATAAGGATATCCAGCGTTAACAGCATCGTTCCAATTGGTAATCCAGGTATGGAGCCATTGATTGCCGCTTTTGCCTTTATAGGCTCCGCCGCCTTCCCAGCGTGCAGTTACTCCTTTCAGAGCAGGGCCTGTGCCATCCGCAACGGGGTTGTGGCAGGCAGCACAATTGCTTTTAAATAATGCCTTTCCCTCGGACCATTTGGCCTTATCTATTTCAGCATGGGCTACCAGCATTCCTAAACACAGGAAAACGGTTAATAAGGTTGTGAGAGAAAGTTTCTTCGATGCTTGCGCGTGGTGTTCTAATATCATTTTGCAGAGAAATGTCATAGAATTGTAAAAAAAATGCGCGGCAAATATGAACACCAGCGACTAAAAAACCAAAAATTATGCAATAAAATTTCGGACAAAATTTTATTTGGAATAGATTTAAATAAGCCAGCAAAACCAGATTTAACAATGGTTTCAGCCCCAAATAAGTATTATAAAAAATGTGCATTGTTGAAATGTGCATAACAACCCACCGTGGAATACACTTTGACTGACAAAAATCAGGTGTTACGCGCCTGATGAAAGTCAATAAAGTAATGAAAATAACTGGATATTATCCACAGAAAGGACGTAGTTTCTATGCTTTATTTAACACAAAGCCGAAAAGAAAAAGAGTATTAAAACTTGCGGATGGTAAAATGAAAGGTAGTGCCTTTACCTGCTTCACTTTCAAACCAGATTTCGCCATTGTAATATTCCACAATCTTTTTGCAGATGGCCAAACCAATTCCGGTTCCGTCGTACTCGTTCTCGTTGTGCAAACGTTTGAACATCTGGAAAATAGTTTCAGAGAACTCCTTGGATATGCCTATACCGTTATCATGCACCGAGAAGGTGTAATAATTAAGCGAATTGGTCCAGAATACATTGATTTCCGGTTTGGGGCTTTTATTGAACTTTAGACCATTGGTAATCAGGTTCTGGAATACGTGATACATGAGGGATGAGTGCACATTATTAACTACTGGCAACTCTTTGCTTATTACAACAGTACCGTCAACCGCTCGCAGCTTATCGGCCAGCTCAAACCTGACTGTGCTTACCACATCGTTCAGGTTTACGGGTGTAGGGTTTGGCAGGTTGGTGCCAATGCGGCAATACGAAAGCACGTCATCAATCAAGCGCTCCATGCGCTTGGCTCCGTTGCGCGAATAATCTACAAACTCACGGGCCTCGGGATTTAATGAATTTCCATGTTTGTTAACCAGCAGGTTCATAAAACTGGAAATGTTACGGACGGGCGCTTTTAAATCGTGTGAAATGATATAGGCAAATTGCTCAAGGTCTGAATTTGAACGTTTTAGCTCAGTAGTTTGAAACGACATCTGAACCTTCGAAGATTCCAAGTCATTTTCGGCCTTTCGGCTGTAAAACAGTAACTGATATAAACAGGCCACCACCCATATAACCTGAATCGCCGTTCCGATATGATGCATCACCATTTGCTGGCCGCTGGTGAGGTTAAATTCCTTAAAATAAGGGAATGTCCAGTTACATGCAACCATAAGGGCCAGCGAAAGCGTTACGCCCAAAACTATATACCGAAAATTTTTGAGGTCGTAGATAAGAAAGGGAATAATCATGGTGCACAAAAAGAATGTTTCGCCCCTGGCAATGGGCCCCACTAAAAGTACGCTGAAAAAAATCAGAAAATTGATACCTACCATGTAAGTTATACGCGATAGTTTTGTGTAATTAAACCCATTCATAAAACCAACCATCAGGCAAAAAAAGCTGCTGCCAAGTACTACTTCAAGCCAGTACCACTTCTCCCACAAAATAGCCATGGTTAAATAAGCCAGTGAAGCGAAAAAGGTAACCAGGGCAATAAAATTGGTTATGCGAATGTATTTTCTTTGTTTACGATCCGGTACGGATTTAGTACCCAGGTTAAGGAGGGCTTCGAAGAGGGAAACCAGGGGGTTCATCTCGTTGGCTTTCACCCTTTCTGAGTATTCGCCAGCTTTATCGGTAAGGGAGAGGTCGATAACATTATCCGGATAATTAGCCATAACAAATCAATTTATAACACAATGCCCAATTTGTTCTACTCTACATTCAAGCTAAATGTTTCAGTGTGCTACAAATAATTTTTGTAAACAGCCGCTTCATGCTTGTTTTTATGCTAAAAGCCCAAAGCTAACCGGGGGGATGGATAGCTATTGGGCTAATTTAGCATTTTTTTATAACTGTTTTCCGGTGACCATTAAATATATAGGTACCATACGTATTTTTGACAAAATGGTTGTGTTTTATAGCAATAATCTTTTGACTGAATAATGGTCTATGGAGGCAGGGCAACACGCATTTAATTTAGGATTAAAGATAGCAG
>CAISWS010000483.1 GCA_903889265.1 uncultured Bacteroidota bacterium | reverse complement strand
GCAGCAAAGACAAAAGCTGGCATGTGTTGGAGGGCCTGTGCATACACAACCATAATTTAAAGGCTGTAAAATTCAGAATCAATTATGGTAAGAGTGCTGCGTTGAATACCGCTTTCCAACTGGCCAAGGGCGATGTGGTAATTACCATGGATGCCGATTTGCAGGACTCGCCGGATGAGGTTCCCGCTCTTTACAAAATGATTACTGAAGAAGGCTACGATATTGTAAGCGGCTGGAAACAAAAACGTTTCGATCCTATCACCAAAACGGTGCCTACCAAATTATATAATGCTGCTGCACGTGCTATGTCGGGCATTTACCTGCACGATTTTAACTGCGGATTAAAAGCATACAAAAACGAAGTGGTTAAGAGCGTGGAAGTATACGGCGAAATGCACCGCTACATACCCATACTGGCTAAAAAGGCAGGCTTTGATAAAATAGGAGAGAAGGTAGTGCAACACCAGGCCCGCAAATTCGGGGTAACCAAATTTGGGATGGAGCGCTTTTTATATGGCTTCTTAGACCTCCTTTCGGTTTCGTTTATGACCCGCTTTGCCAAACGCCCCATGCACATTTTCGGCGGGCTGGGTGTGTTAAGTTTTTTTATGGGCTTTATAACGGTGGTGTATCTTACCATAGCCAAGTTTGCCTTTGAGCAATATAAAATGACAGAGCGCCCTATATTTTACCTGGCCTTGCTTTCAATCATTATAGGTATACAATTGTTTGTAGCCGGGTTTTTAGGCGAGCTTGTTTCGCGCAACGGCAGCAACAGAAATCATTACGATATTGGCAAGACGGTGAATTTGTAAATAGCTATGAGCTTTGAGCAATGAGCTATGTGCTAAATGCATTCCTCATTGCTCAAAGCTTATAGCCCATAGCTAAAATACTCATGAAAGTAATCATACTAGGCAGCGCCCACCCACTACGCGGCGGATTAGCATCATACAACGAGCGTTTGGCGCGGGAGTTTATACGCCAGGGCCACAGTGTGCAGATATACACTTTTAGCTTACAGTATCCTTCATTTCTTTTCCCTGGTACCTCGCAATACAGCGACCAGCCAGCGCCTGACGACCTGTATATTCATGTAAAAGTAAATTCGGTTAACCCTTTCAACTGGCTTAGTGTAGGCCGTGAAATTGCCAAACTGAATGCTGACTTAATGATTGTAAAATTCTGGCTGCCGTTTATGGGGCCGTGCTTAGGCACTATTTCGCGCATTGTAAAAGGGAATAAAAAAACCAAAGTAATTTCCATTATAGACAATATCATTCCCCACGAAAAACGGGTGGGTGATTTTCAACTGGCGCAATACTTCGCCAACTCTGTAGATGGCTTTGTGGCTATGAGTGATTCTGTGTTACACGACCTTGAAAAGTTTGACACTAAAAAGCCCAAAGTTTTTTCTCCGCATCCGCTGTTCGATAATTTCGGAGAGGCAGTTAAAAAAGCCGAAGCCTATAATAAACTGGGCCTGGAATTGAACACCGAATACATCCTCTTCTTCGGTTTCATCCGCGATTATAAAGGCCTTGATTTGATTCTAAAAGCTATGGCTGACTACCGGGTGCGCAACCTGAATATAAAACTGATTGTTGCGGGTGAATTCTACACACAGCCACAGGTTTACCTGGATTTGATAACTGAGTTGAATATTGCGGATAAACTAATTATGCGCACCGATTTTATACCGGATGATGAAGTGCGCTATTTCTTCTGTGCCGCCGATATGGTGGTGCAACCTTACAAGCACGCCACCCAAAGTGGCGTAACCCAAATCTGCTATCACTTCGATAGGCCCATGCTGGTTACAAACGTAGGAGGCTTGCCCGAAATAGTGCCCAATGGTAAAGTGGGCTACGTAGTTGAACCCGAACCCAAAGCCATCGCCGATGCCCTGGTAGATTTCTACGCCAACCACCGCGAGTTCCCCATGCGCGACTACATTAAAACCGAAAAAAAGAAATACGCCTGGAGCGAAATGCTGAACCGGATATTTGAGATGTATGCTCAAATTAATAAGGGAAATTAACCACTAAGGCACTAAGTTGCACTAAGAAATTTTAAAGTTAAAATCATTATAAGCTTCTTTTGTATTCACCTTTGCGCCCTCGCGTCTTAGCGGTTAAAAAATGTATTTGGTATTCATTCAAACCCTTGGTGCTTCTTAGTGCCCTTTGTGTCTTGGTGGTTAATTTCTCTCCGGCTGTTTTAACCTGTGTGTCTTTGCGGTAAAAAATGTATTTATTTGCACTGTATGATTATAAGAAGTAAAGCCCCTTTGCGCATTGGACTGGCCGGCGGAGGAACGGATGTATCGCCCTACTCAGATTTATACGGTGGTGCTATCCTGAATATGACCATTGGCATGTATGCCTATGCTACCATCAAGCCATCTGCAGGTAAAAAAATAGTAATCAAAGCTGTTGATAGAAATGAAGAGGTAATTGTAGATGCTAAAAAACAACTGGCGATTGATGGAAAACTGAACCTTGCCAAAGGTGTATATAACCGCGTGGTAAAAGATTTTATAAAGAAGCCACTGGCCTTTGAACTCACCACCTTTGTAGATGCCCCTCCGGGCTCGGGATTAGGCTCTTCCTCAACGCTTGTAGTAGCCATTTTAGGCGCCTTTGTAGAGTGGTTGAAACTTCCTTTGGGTGAGTATGATATAGCCCATTTGGCCTATCGTATTGAGCGGGAAGACCTGTTAATGCACGGCGGCAAACAAGACCAGTATGCCGCTACATTCGGCGGTGTTAATTATATGGAGTTTTACGCCAACGATAAAGTGATAGTAAATCCATTGCGCATAAAAGACAAATGGCTGCACGAGTTGGAGAATAACCTGATTTTGTTTTTTACTGAAACCTCGCGTTTATCAAGCGATATTATTGCCCGGCAGTCTGACAATGTGAAGAAGAAAAATGTAAAGAGTATTGAAGCCATGCACAACCTGAAGGAGCAATCTGTAATGATGAAAGAGGCTATTTTGAAGGGTGATGTAGATGGCATAGGTAAAATCCTTCATTATGGCTGGGAGCATAAAAAGGCCATGGCCGAAGGGATTTCGAACCCGCAACTGGAGGGCATTTATAATGCAGCATTAAAGGCTGGTGCTACGGGCGGTAAAATATCCGGCGCCGGTGGTGGAGGATTTATGATTTTTTATGCGCCTTATAATAATAAGTTTAAAGTGATTGAAACCCTGAACAAACTGGGCGGCAGGGTAATGAAATATAATTTTACAGAATACGGATTAACTACCTGGACCATTTAGGCAATTTGCAATACCCAACTGCGTTTTAAGGGCCATAAAACCCAATATTATGAAGGACAAAATCAAATCAATTATAGCTGCTTCGATTGAAGTGAAGAATAAAATTTTTGCAGACGAAGCTTTTATCAAACGTATTGAAGAAGTATCATTCGGT
>CAISWS010000482.1 GCA_903889265.1 uncultured Bacteroidota bacterium | reverse complement strand
ATTACAGGTGCCGACGGCGTTACCGGCCATACCGGAGCAACGGGTACCACCGGTGCAGCGGGTATCACCGGTGCTGTTGGCCCTACAGGTACAACAGGTGCCACAGGAATAACCGGGGCAACAGGTTCTGCCGGCCCAACCGGTGTACAGGGAATTACAGGTGCTACAGGCTCTGCAGGCTCCACCGGCTTGCAGGGAATTACTGGTGCGATAGGTATTACAGGTGCCGACGGCGTTACCGGCCATACCGGAGCAACGGGTACCACCGGTGCAGCGGGTATCACCGGTGCTGTTGGCCCTACAGGTACAACAGGTGCCACAGGCATAACCGGGGCAATCGGTGTAACAGGAGCCGCCGGTATCACGGGGGCTACCGGTGCCAAAGGTGCAACAGGCGTTGGCATTGCCGGCCCTACCGGGGCGGCTGGTATTACCGGGCCTACCGGTTCAAGCACTGCTACCAATGCATGGGGTGTAACCGGCAACGGTGGCACTGTTGATGGTGTAAACTTTTTGGGCACCACTGATAACGTCCCTTTCAATTTCAGGGTGAATGGCCTGGCTTCCGGCAGGATAGAACCAGGGGGCCAGTTAGATGCTACATCCTATGGATACCAGGCACTTAGTGGTAATACCGGCAATGGCAACTCAGCTTTTGGTTTTCAGTCGCTCCAAAATAATGTTACAGGCGTAAGCAATACAGCGCTGGGCGATCAGGCGCTTCTTACCAATACCACGGGTTCTAACAATACTGCTGTTGGGTATCAATCCATGTATACAACAGGCACCGGCTTTTTAAACACGGCGCTGGGTTACCAGTCGCTGTATAGCAACCAGGGTGGTATTTCCAATACTGCTATTGGTAACCTGGCGCTAACCTCAAGTTCGTCGGGTAACTATAACGTGGCGCTCGGGGCCAGCGCCCTGCTTTCCAACGGCAATGGTAACTTCAATACCGGTTTGGGTGTTGCTGCGCTGAATGCAAACGCGAGTGGTTCAGGCAACGTGGCAGTTGGCTACCAGGCCATGTATAATAACAGTGTAGATGGCAACGAGGCTGTGGGTTACCAGGCCTTGTATAATAACACAAACGGCCAGTATCTCACCGCCGTAGGCTACCAGGCACTTTACAGCAACACAAGCAGCACCATTAATACTGCTTTTGGTTACCAGGCGCTGGATAGTAACACTACCGGGTACGACAACCTTGCCAGCGGCTATCAATCCATGCTCAACAACAAAAGCGGTTACTGGAACGTGGCTTACGGTGACCTCACCCTGGTATCCAACATAGGTGGCTATCAGAACACTGCCCTGGGTTCTGCGGCACTTAACGGCAATACCACCGGTTTTTCAAATACCGCCATGGGTTACAAAGCACTCTATTCAAACTCACTTACAAATTTCCTTACCGCTGTAGGTAACTCGGCATTGTACACTAATACTACCGGTACCGGAAATACCGCAGTAGGCGATTCGGCTTTATTTGCCAATACTACGGCTAGCGGCAATACGGCTATGGGTAACAGTGCTTTAGGTTATAATACTACCGGTACGTTCAATACCGCTGTAGGCTTTAACGCCTTGTTTAATAACACCACTGCAACAAGTAATAATGCCTTTGGTGTAGATGCTTTGTACAGCAATACTATCGGAACCAACAACCTGGCTATAGGTAATGCAGCTTTATACAGTAACAACGTTGGCGGGTTCAATACTGCTGTTGGTGTTACAGCACTCAGAAACAGTACTTCGGCAACTTATAATACAGCCCTGGGTTACCAGGCCCTGCATAACAATATAACAGGAAATTACAATACAGGTATAGGGGCTAATGCCTTACTTTCCAATCTGTCAGGTTCCAACAATACGGGCACAGGCTATTTTGCGCTTTACAGTAATACCACTGGTGGAAATAATACCGCCTCAGGTTATTCTGCATTGGGCAGTAATACTACAGGGGCGGGTAATACGGCGAATGGTTACAATTCATTAAACGCCAATACCACGGGGGGGCATAATACAGCTATAGGCAGCAATTCGCTGGTTGGAAATAACGGCGGTGTATGTAACTCAGCCCACGGCTATAATTCGCTTTTCAGTAACACCAGCGGAAACTTTAACTCGGGTTTTGGCGATAGCACCCTTGCCAGTAACACCACCGGTAACGGCAACGCAGCCTTTGGCGATAGCGCCTTGGTAAGCAACGTTTCCGGTAATAATAATACCGCCATAGGCCAGGCAGCCAATGTAGGCAGCGGCACCCTTACCAATGCTTCAGCCATTGGGGCTTATACGGTTGCTACTTTAAGTAATACCATGGAGTTTGGAAATGTAAGTGTAATTGGTTGGGGCTTTGGCGGCGCAACACCCACAACCGGAACGGGCGCCAGTAAGGTTTTTATAGTGGGCACAACCGCCACAAATGGAAACGGGGGCTACCTGAGTGGTGGCGGAGCTTGGACCAACGCATCAACCCGCGACAAGAAGGACAACTTTACTCCGCTGAACAAATCCGAAATATTAGATAAGATAGGGCAAATGGAAATTACCAAATGGCGCTACAAAGGCACCAATGAATACCACATAGGGCCAATAGCAGAAGATTTTTATGCGTCGTTTGCCGTGGGGATAGATAATAAATCAATTTCAACCATAGATCCTGCAGGGGTGGCCCTTATTGGTGTTCAGGCTTTAAAGCTTGAAAATGATGCCTTAAAGCAGGAGAACAGCAATTTAAAGAAGATGATGGAAGAACTGGCTAAGCGGGTTGAATTGCTGGAGAAGAAATAAAGAGCCGGTTTGGAGATAAGTTAAAAGCTAATTATTTACCATTAATGAAACTGTTTTGTACCCTCCCTTTTAGCAGAATATCGATTGATGAGGCCGGTGATGTTTGGCCTGCCTGCTGCCCGGAGTGGGTGGCGTTTCCGTTGGGCAATATTTTTAAACAAAGCTGGCAGGATATCTGGTACGGGGACGATGCCAAAAGGTTTCGTGATTCGATGTTTGACGGCTCATTACAATATTGCGACCGGAAATGGTGCCCAAATATTGGCAAGGTAGAAGCCGGAATTAAAGACCACCTGGTTATACCACTTAAAGAAGCCCCCAGGGAATGGGTACCTGCGCCACCAATACATGTTAACTTAAACTACGATTATACCTGTAATTTAAGATGCCCTACGTGCCGGAGCGAGCTTATACATTACAGCGGAGATAACCTTAAAAAAGTTCAATACATCCAGGATTATGCCGAGCGGCAGATTTTACCAACGGTTGAATCAGTTGCCTTAACCGGTGTGGGGGACCCGTTTATGAGCCAGGTGTTCCGCAATTTTTTAATCAATTTTGATAAGCATAAATATCCTAACATAAAAACCATCCATTTTCATACCAACGGCCAGTTATTTGACGAAGCCATGTATGATAAAATGAAGGGATTGCACCATTTAAATATTTCTACAGACATATCCATTGATGCTGCCAGCGCCGCAGTTTACCACAAAGTAAGGCCACCGGGCAACTGGGATAGGTTAATGAAGAACCTTCAGTTTATTAAGCAATTGGATAATCTGGTGCTTTTAGGAATCAGCATGGTAGTTCAACAAGAAAATTACCAGGAAATGCCTGCTTTTATTGAACTGGGTGAATCGCTGGTTTACAAGAACCGAAACTCGTTTGTTGAGTTTAAAAGG
This sequence comes from uncultured Bacteroidota bacterium, assembly GCA_903889265.1. Classification (GTDB taxonomy): domain Bacteria; phylum Bacteroidota; class Bacteroidia; order Chitinophagales; family LD1; genus Bog-950. The sequence continues at coordinate 14,273 of CAISWS010000482.1, read as the reverse complement.
CTAAGGCAATACTACGGGGTAAGTGATCAGGAATATCAAAGAATAAGCCTGGATAGCGCAGACGCTGCAATGACTGAAGATTTTTTAAAAATACTTAGCCAGGTAGAAGCAAAAAGGAAATACAATTCAAAAAATGGTATCAGGCCCGAGATAAATCACAATTTGCAGGAGTATATTATTCCAGAAAAAGAAAACATTTCGGCGTTAAAACGGCTAACGACCATGTTATCGTCAAAGGACATTTTCTCAATTATAAGAAAACAGTAGTTCGAAATAACACCATTCCCAAAAGACTATTTCACCTGATTAAACTGAGTAAAGAATTCCGGCACTGTGATCTAAAATGAAAAAAAAAGGATTCATAAAATCTATTTGGTCTTACTTGTTTGGGCAAGACAAATTGCTTAAACGGTCGGATGTTTTTTGCATGTCGCCCTGGGTGCAGCTTCATGCCCAAACCAATGGCAAGGTGGCACCTTGCTGCATGTCGTTAGTGATAGACGGAAATGAGGTTGGGGATTTAAGAAAAAACCCCAACCTGGCCGATGCATGGAATTCAGGCAACATGAAGCAACTGCGCAGGAACATGCTGGAAGGCAAAAAAAGCACCATTTGCACCAGCTGTTACAAATACGAAGCGCTGGGCAACAGCAGCGAACGAAATCTTTACAACCGCGATTACCAGGATTATTTTAACCGCATCAGCGAAACCGGGGCAGATGGCAGTTTACCCGAAGTTAATGTGCCCATCATAGATATCCGCTTTTCAAACAAATGCAATTACAAGTGCCGGATATGCAGCAGCGAATTCAGCACCATGTGGTACGAGGATGAGGTAAAATTGAATAAATCTCCTGACACCGAGCTTGTAAAAGAAGTTAGGGCTGCTACTGACGGAGCGGCGTTTTGGGAATCTTATAAAACGATGCTGCCCCAGGCAAAAAGGATTCACTTTGCCGGCGGGGAGCCCTTGTTTATGGACGAACACTATGATAGTTTAGACCACCTGATTAACATTAACAATACCGATGTAATACTGAGTTATAACACCAATTTTTCAACCCTTCGGTATAAAAAATATGATGTTATTGAGATGTGGAGTAAATTTAAGCGGGTTGAAGTTTGGGCCAGCCTGGATGGTATGTTTGCTAAAGGCGACTACCAGCGCAAAGGGCAGAATTGGGAAAAAATTGAAAAGAATATCAGGGAGGTTCAGCAAAAATGCCCCAACGTGCTGTTTGGTGTTAATGTAACGGTAAGCATTTTAAATGTGCTTGATATACCGGCATTTTACCAATACATGGTTGAGCATAAACTGGTGCAGCCCGATAGAATGAATTTGTATTTGCTGTTTTCACCTGATGAGTTTAATGTGGTTAACCTTACCCCGGCGCTTAAACAGAAAGTGAAACAGCAGTTTGAGGAATTTGAGAAAAACTATTTAAGCACGGTACCGAATAGCGATAATATCAGAAGTCACATTAAAAGGGTTATAGGCAATATGATGAGTGAGCCGGGGAAAGAAAACAACGATTTCCTTAACACGATTAATGAAGTTGATGCCATCAGGGATGAGCATTTTATTTCCATTTATCCGGAGTTGGGTGAAATGATGGCTATTACAAAAAAGTAGTTGACTCAATTGAGTTTGGCTGGAAGAGGTATATTTTTAAGACATGTGTTTCAAAGTTCTTTGTAACAACCACCTTAGGGCCATTAATTGTGCTATTTCCCCAAAAACTTCCTATTTTCGCATGTGACTTCAAATAACAGACCTGATCAGATTGAGGAAGTGAAGAACATCTTTTCTGCCTACCTGGAGAAGAAAGACCTTCGCAAAACCAACGAGCGCTTCCATATCCTGGAAGAGATATACAGCCGCCACGACCATTTTGAAGCTGAATCTTTATATACCGATATCCGTAAAAAGAATTTCAACATCAGCCGCGCCACCGTTTATAACACGCTGGAACTGCTGATTTCGTGCGATTTGATTAAGAAACATCAGTTTGGTAAAAACCTGGCACAGTACGAAAAAAGCTATGGTTATAAACAACATGATCATATTATTTGTGTGGATTGTAAAAAAGTAGTGGAATTTTGCGATCCTCGCATACAACAAATTAAAAGCATGATGGGGGAGTTACTTAACTTTAAGATAACCCACCATTCGCTGAATATGTATGGCGTTTGCGGCAGTTGCCAGAAGAAGAGAGAGATGGAAGCAGCGAGTAAAAAGGAAGTGGAAGTGAATTAAGTTTTTAGGTGCGCAGGTGTTCAAGTGTTCAGGTTTTAAAGGTGAACACTTGAACACCTGAACACCTGAACACAAAAAATAAAAACAAAAACACCAATGAAACACGAAATTAAAGACGGCGTACTGGTTATTTCCCTTGAAGGGAATCTTTTGGGCGAGCATACCAATGCCCCGGTAATGGAGTTGATAAAAACATCCATTGAAGCGGGTAACAAAAAGGTGCTTTTTAACCTGAGCGAAATGAAATTTATTAACAGTACCGGTTTGGGCATGCTTTTAACCGCTGTTTCCAAAACAAGGAATGCAGGCGGGGAACTGGCCCTGTGCAGTTTGCCTGAGCAAATGAGAAAGCTTTTACAGATAACCAAACTGGAAAGCATTTTCAACACCAGGCCTGATGAGGCAAGTGCTATCAGCTTTTTAAAGACGGTAGCTTAATTAGCCCGACTTCTGGTTAAAAAGGGGTTTAAGCCCTCTCCTTCGGAGAGGGTTTGGGTGAGGATGGATTGAAATTGAATAAGAACTTCAAAATAGAATGTAATGAGCGTTGATATATTGCTCGGTCTCCAATGGGGAGATGAAGGAAAAGGAAAGATTGTTGATTACCTGGCCAACAACTATGATATAATAGCCCGTTTTCAGGGAGGCCCTAATGCAGGGCATACGCTTGTAATAGACGGCGTAAAAACTGTGTTGCACACGGTGCCCAGCGGCATTATGCACGAGGGCCTGATTAACGTAATTGGCAACGGGGTGGTAATTGACCCGGTAACCCTGCGCAAGGAAATTGAAAACCTGCTCAGCAAGGGTATTGAAGTTAACAAGCGCCTTTTTATATCAAAAAAAGCGCACCTTATTTTGCCTACCCATAAAATACTGGATGCCGCCTCGGAAGCATCCAAGGGGGTGAACAAAATAGGTTCTACACTCAGGGGAATCTCACCTACCTACATGGATAAAACCGGCAGAAACGGCTTTAGGGTGGGCGATATTTTAGACCCTAACTTTAAAGGCATTTACGAAAAAATAAAAGAGAAGCATTTAAAGCTGGTTACCATTTACGATTACCAGGATTTTGAATTGCCTGAAATTGAAAAAACGTGGTTTGAGGCTATTGAATTTTTAAGGGAACTTAACCTGATTGATTCGGAATATTACCTGAACAATGCGTTAAGCAAAGGCAAAAAAATACTGGCCGAAGGTGCACAAGGCACTATGCTGGATATTGATTTTGGTACCTATCCTTTTGTAACTTCTTCTAACACCATTACATCAGGGGCTTGCAACGGATTAGGAATAGCGCCTACTAAAATTAAGGAGGTAATAGGCATATCAAAAGCATATTGCACCCGTGTAGGCACAGGACCCTTCCCTACCGAACTGGATAACGAAACCGGCGAGCGTATCAGAAAAATAGGCAGCGAATTTGGCGCCACCACTGGCCGCCCGCGCCGCACTGGCTGGATTGACCTGCCCGCACTTAAATACGCCATTATGATTAACGGCGTAACACAAATTGCACTAACCAAGGCAGATATATTAAACGACTTTGAAGTGATTGAAGCCTGCACCGATTACGAAGTAAACGGTAAGCGTAGCCAGGAACTACCATACGATTTATGCAATACCGAAATAACCCCGGTGTACCATAAGTTATGCGGTTGGAAAACCGACCTGCGTGCCTTCTCAGCTTACGAAGACCTGCCGGAAACTTTTCTGGGGTATCTTAACTTTTTAGAAGAATACCTGAAGACGGATATAACTATGATTTCTACAGGGCCTGAGAGAGAGAAGTTGCTTTTCAAAAAAGCGCTTGAGGTTCAGTCTCTGTAATCAGCCCTCCGTAATTGCGGTGATTATTTTATATGGCTGAAACAACCACTGTTACCCTTGCTGATATTGAGCTGTTTAAGAAAAAGGCCCTGCAATGGGCCAATTATTTTAAAACAGTTTGCCTGCTCGACAGCAACAACTATCCCCACACCCAATACATAAGCAAAAACTGGATACTGGCTGTTGATGCGCTGGACGAACTGGTTTGTGGCGAAAATGCTTTTGAACAACTGAAATCATTTCAGGCAAACAGCGGTGCAACTATATTCGGTTTCCTTACTTACGACCTTAAAAACCAGGTGGAGAAGTTAGAAAGCCGCCATCAGGATGGACTGGGTTTTCCTGCACTCTATTTTTTTAAGCCAAGATACACCTTAGAAATTTCGGGAAATAAGGTAACCATCAACCGCAATTATCCCGAAACATTTGAACTGATTGAGCTTATTGAAAAGATGGTACTGAAACAGGAGCAGGGTAACAGCCCAAAACTAAAAATAACTGCCCGCACACCGCAGGACAAATACCTGCACCATGTTTCGCTTATTAAAAAGCAAATTGAAGAAGGCGATTATTATGAACTGAACTATTGCAACGAGTTTTATGCCGAAAACACAACGATAAACCCTGTTGATACTTTCAATCATTTAAATGAAAATTCGAAAGCCCCGTTCAGCGCTTTTTTCAAGCAGGGCGATAAATATTTAATGTGCGCCAGCCCCGAAAGGTTTTTGCGTAAGGAGGGCAACAAACTTGTTTCGCAGCCCATTAAAGGCACTATCAGAAAAGGCGCAGGTAAGGATGAAGACAAGCTGCTGCGGGAGCAATTACGGAACGACATAAAAGAACGCGCTGAAAACGTAATGATAGTAGACCTGGTGCGTAACGACCTGGCTAAAAGTTCAGTGGCAGGCAGTGTTAAGGTTGAGGAACTGTTTGGCATCCATACATTCAATAGCGTAAACCAAATGATATCAACTGTAACAGCTACCCTATCCCCGGAAATTCATTTTGTGGATGCCATCAAAAACGCCTTCCCCATGGGCAGTATGACCGGTGCGCCCAAAATAGAGGTGATGAAAAATATTGAGCATTATGAAGATGCAAAACGGGGCCTTTATTCAGGCTCGGTTGGCTATATAACTGCAGATGGTGATTTTGATTTTAACGTGGTGATAAGAAGTATTTTTTACAACAATGTTACCGGTTACCTTTCGCTGCAGGCAGGCGGGGCTATTACTTATGATTCCGTTCCCGAAAAGGAATATGAGGAGGTTTTGCTGAAGGCAAAAGGCATGATGGATACTTTAAATGCGGAGTTGTTATAAGCCTAAGGCAAAACCGTAATATTCTGCGTAACGCCTGCATAATTATTGCCCCATGTTACCAGTAAAAAAACCTGCACGGTACCGGTATCTTTAAAATATTTGGTAACGGTGGGCGTAAAGGCAATAGAATCGGGGTTATTATAAAACTGCCAGTTATAACTACCGGCAAAAACACTGCAGCCGGCATCAAAAACCACGGGCATGTTAACATGAATGCTATCTATGTTAGGTGTAGTGTTAAAACAGGCTATAGGCGTTTTGCTGCATGATTGTACCGATAGCGCCAGGATAACCGCAACAAACACCACTATAAGCATCCTGCCTTTTACCATTTCAATTAGCTATGATAAGAAAATGCTTATTCTTCCCTTTTTGCACCAGCAGATATTTGCCATACAACAGGTCATCTGCCGAAATTTTCTTTTCCAGGTTCAGCTTTTCCTTATTCAGGCTTACACCGTTGCCCTGTATGGTTTTACGCGCTTCGCCTTTCGATGAAAATATTTGTGTATCCGCGCCCAGCAAGCCTGCAGGCTCGGTACCGTTTAAAAATATCTCTTTGCTAACGCGGTAAGTAACGTCACTGTCAAATGCTCCTTCTATTTCTTCGCCATCCAGCTTCTTAAATTCATCAAACGATGAACCGAAAAGTATCTCTGTTGTTTCCAAAGCGCGCTTTAATGCTTCTTCCGAATGCACCCTGGCGGTTACTTCTTCTGCAAGTGCTTTTTGCAGTTTTCGCAAATGCGGGGCTTCACTATGTTCCTTTTCAATAGCCTCAATCGCCTGTTGGTTCTTTAAAGAAAATATGCGGATGTAGGTTGAAGCGTCAGCATCACTTGCATTAACCCAGAACTGGTAAAACTTATACGGCGAAGTCTTTTTAGGGTCCAGCCAAACGTTTCCACTTTCGCTTTTGCCAAATTTTGTTCCATCAGCCTTTTTTATCAGTGGGGTGGTTATGGCAAACGCAGTCCCCTCTCCTTTTCGCCTTATCAATTCAGTTCCGGTAACGATATTTCCCCATTGGTCGCTGCCGCCCATCTGCAGTTTTACTCCTTTATTTTTCCAAAGCCAGTAAAAATCGTAGCCCTGCACTAATTGGTATGAGAACTCTGTAAAACTCATCCCGTTTTCGAGCCTGTTTTTTACTGAATCTTTGGCCAGCATGTAATTGATGGTAATGTGCTTACCCACATCGCGGATAAAATCAAGGAAGCTGAAATCTTTAAACCAATCGTAATTATTTACTATTTCGGCTGAATTGGCGCCACTGTTAAAATCCAGGAATTTTTCAAGCTGCTTCTTCTGCGCATTCAGATTAAACTGCAGTATTTCGGGTGTTAAAAGGTTGCGTTCTTCCGATTTGCCCGATGGGTCGCCCACCATGCCCGTTGCACCGCCAATTAATGCAATTGGCTTATGCCCTGCTTTTTGAAAATGCAGCAGCGTCATAATCTGAACCATATTCCCCACACCCAGCGAGTCGGCAGTTGGGTCGAAACCTATATACCCGGTAACCATCTCTTTGTTCAAAAGTTCTTCCGTATCCGGCATAATGTCGTGCAGCATATTCCTCCACTTCAATTCTTCTACAAAACCCATCCTTCTTAAAGTTTTAATTCGGGCAAATATACTTGTTTGCAGCCTTGCGCGTTATAACCGTTTTGAAATAGTTTGGCTGAAAACACAATCTGGCACGCTTAATTTTTAACAGGTACAGGGTAAATCTGTAGCTTGTAACAATAACTTTAGCACAAGCTATTTGTTAACTCTAACAACGTGTGGATTGTAAATTGATTATTTATCAGGGCCGATTTGTTAAATTTCCGACCAGTTTATTATGCACTTTTTGTCTCATTATTACTACGAATTACCCGGCAAAAGCCCTCTTTTTATAGCAGGGCTTGGCATACCCGACCTGGCCCCCAACTTTTCGCATGCCTATAACTCTGTGGTTAAAAAATCCGTATTAAACAATGGGTACGATGTGCAGCAGATTCAACAAGGCATAGAAAGCCACTATGAGGGAGACAAAATATTCCATAACTCCCCCGTTTTTGAGGAATTGATGGCGCTGACTACCCAGGCGTTTTTAAACGCAGGATTGAGCCGCGAAAGGTTGAGGCTTTCAGTAATTGCCCATGTGGCGGTTGAACTGATGATTGACCGGCAAATACTGATTGAAAACGAACAATTGTGTTATGATTATTATAATTGTTTAAACAATGCCAGCGAAAGCACGATTTCAACATATTTTGATGTGCTTTCTTTGGAGGATTTAAAGAGGAAATTTTTGATTAAATTTCAGTTTTTCAAACAGCGCAGGTTTTTGTTTTTATTTAGTGAAATTGAAAATATTGTAATGGGGCTGGGCAGGATATACCAGGGCGTTACAGATGTTGAGTTTACAAGCGATGAGAAACTGTTTTTTTTTAATGCTTTAAACAATATAGATTCGACTATCCGTTATAGCTGGAAGGAAATTTTGAACGCAAAAAGTTTATGAACAGAACAACCCGACTCTTTTTACTTTTTCTGGTTTTTAGCACCTCGGCCTATTCGCAGGTTGTGCGTAAGTATAGTGATGACTTTTTGGAGATTGGTGTAGGGGCCCGTGGCCTTGGCATGAGCAACGCACAGGTGGCTACTGCTAATGATGTTTACGCCAGTTATTACAACCCGGCAGGTTTGGTTAACATACCCAACACGTTTCAGATAGGGTTTATGCATAACGAGTATTTTGCCGGCATTGCCAAATACGATTACCTTACCGTAGCAATACCTGTAACACCTAAAAAAAGGGTTATAGGTTTTTCGTTTTACAGGTTTGGTATTGATGATATCCCTAACACCCTGTTCCTGATTCAGCCTGATGGAAGTATTAACTACAATAACATCACCTCATTCTCATCGGCCGATTATGCGTTTATGTTTCATTACGCGCAAACTTTGCCGATACCAGGTTTAAGCATAGGCGGTTCGGTAAAAGTTATATACAGGCAAATAGGAAGCTTTGCCAAAGCCTATGGTTTTGGCATTGATGCCGGCCTGCAATACCAGGTAAAAAACTGGCATGTGGGCTTAATGGCTCAGGATGTGAGCAGCACTTTTGATGCCTGGCACATGAGTTTTACGGATGCTGAAAAACAGATCCTGTTACAAACCAATAACGCGCTGCCGGGTAACAGCCTGGAGGTAACCACACCTATGATAATACTGGGAGGGGCCTATGAAGCCTTTATCATAAAGAAACCAAAACAGACTTTTTCAGTATTGCCGGAAATTAACCTGGCATTTACCACCGATGGACAAAGAAACGTGCTTGTTTCGGCAAAACCAATCAGTATGGACCTGCGCGCAGGGCTTGAAATAAAATACTCACCGGCAAAAGACATTGACCTGATACTGCGCGGCGGTGTTGGCAACATTCAAAAGGCCACTAATGAATTAGGCAAACAAAATTTTATGGTATCCCCCAGTATAGGCGCAGGTATTCATATCAAAATAGTATCTATTGATTATGCGCTCACAAACCTTACCACCATTAGCAGCAGCAGTGGCGGCGCAGGTTTGTATTCGAATGTAATTTCGGTTAGGGTTGATATCAATAAAAAGCAAAAGGAGTAGCGGATGAAAAGAAATCTACTCATCATTTCCTGTATTATCTTCCTGTCTATATCGCGGCTTCATGCTCAACTTTACGGCAATGAGTGGCTTACATATGGAGTGCAGTATTATAAAATACAAGTACCCACCGATGGCATTTACCGGGTACCTTTTTCAACCCTTAATGCCGAGATCCCTAACCTTAGTTCAATAAACCCCGCCAGCCTGGTGCTGTTTCATAACGGAAAGCAGGTGCCCATTTTTGTTTCAACTTCTGGTTCAACTTTTAGCTCAACTGATTTTATTGAGTTTTATGGAAAGCATAATATCGGCGATGTTGATTCATCACTTTACGCCAACGATTCATTGCAGCCGCATATGTTTTACAGCCTTTTTACCGATACCTCCATTTATTACCTGGCCTCGGTTAACAATGGCTCGCCTGATTTTTATGTAGCCAAAACAAATGATTTAACCAATCCACCTGCTGCCGAAAGTTATTTTATGTTCCCCAGCAGGCAAATCTATACCGGGCAAAACATACAGGGTATGCAATACTACGCCGGTACCGACCAGGCTTTTAAATCAACCTTTGATTATGGTGAGGGTTATGGCGATGTCAACTTTTTCGGCAATTTCAGCAACTCTGGCCAAACTAATAATCAGGTAACTAATCAATCATTTAATATCCCTACACCTGCCATTAATACCAGCGGCCCACCGGCAACCTTTAAATGCGTATTTGAAAATTACTCTCCTGAGATTTTTGGCCATACCGTAAATATTCAGGTAAATGGTTTGAACCCTATTGTTGAATCTTCACCGGGTGCACCATATTCTTTCCAGTTAAACCGTATTAACTTATCTATTCCAATAAGCCAGTTGCCCAGCGGTAGTTCTACCATTAGTTACTCTGCCCAGGACCAGGCAACCAGTTCGCAACAGAACGTAGTGTTTATGAACGAAATCGACTACCCCCGTAATTTCGATTTCGGGGGTGCTAATTCGTTTTTCTTCACTATCAACAGCAATGGGTCAAAACAATTGCTTCAGATAATCAATTTCAACAGCAACGGTTTGCAGCCCATGTTGTTTGACATTACAGATAACATTGTTATTCAGTCTACACAGGCACCGGGCTCTTCTCCGCTTCAATTTGTATTGCCTGCATCTTCAGCTACAAGCCGCGACCTTTGCCTGATAAGCAACGACCCCAGCAGTTTTACTACCGTTACATCCATGACCCCAATAGTTTTTAAAAACTATTCCAATCTGAATGCCAATTACCTGATGATATATAATACGCGCCTGGATAGCGTTGGTGATGTAACAAATTATAAAAACTACCGCGATAACAACGGCACCCCATACATAGGCAAATACTTTACGGCTATGGTGGATATAGATCAGCTATACGACCAGTTTGCCTACGGTGTACGAAAATCCCCGCTTTCAATCCGCAACTTTATACAGTATTGCCTGCACCGGTACAATACCGGCGGATGGACGCAAAAACCACAATACGTTTTCCTGGTGGGTAAGGCCCGGGAATATCCTGACTTGCGAAACGGCGGCGCTGCTTCAGCGCAGTGCCTGGTTCCTTGCTTTGGCATGCCCGGCTCAGATAATTTATTGGCTGCCACCCGCGGCAGCGATACCGGCACTGTTTCAATAGGCAGGCTGGCAGCGCAAAACACCCAGCAGGTGCGCGATTATCTTGCAAAAATGGAGGCTTACGAATCTTATCAGGATACTACTTCAACAAGTAGCGGCTCAAGTACAGGCTACCCGGCTGACGAAGCAATAGCGCCAAAAATCTGGCAAAAGCAGATTCTCCATTTTAGCGGTGGTACCGGCGCTGCGGAGCAGCAGTTATTTCAATATTACCTGCAATCCTACGGGCAAATTGCTTCGGATACCTCGTGGGGGACTAATATTACCTCTTATCAGAAAACAAGCAGCGCGCCTATAGCCACTTCTGAGGCCCAGGTTATACAGAACCAGATTGACAGCGGTGTTTCTCTGATTACCTTCTTTGGCCACTCGGCTACCGGGGCTTTTGATTTTAGTATTGATGAGCCCGAAAATTATACCAACATAAACAAGTACCCGGTTATACTTTCAAACGGTTGCTTTGCAGGCGATATTGATGAAGCAACATCAGGATATAGTGAGCGGTTTGTGCTTGAGCCCAACAAAGGGGCCATTGCATTTATGGCAACCACCAGTCTTTCAGTATCTAACAGCCTGAGCAATTTCAGTTATGATTTGTACCAAAATTTCTCCAGGCCTTATTACATGAATACTTTTGGAAACTGCATCAGGCAAACCACAAAGTATATACTTACCAATTACTCTACCGACCCTTTTAGTTTAATGGCTTGTTATGAATTTACCTTACATGGCGACCCTGCTTTAAGGTTGAACCAATATCAGCGGCCCGATTATGCCATTGATAATTCATCTGTTTATTTTACGCCTTCAACAGTTACACAAAGCAACAATACCTTCCAGGTAAATGTGGTTTGTACTAACCTTGGCAAGGCCATTAAAGACTCCATGAACGTAAGCCTTAAACGTGTGGTTTACGATGTAAATAACAACCAGGTAATATTTAATTATGTAAAGCGCATTGCAGCCCCATATTATCGCGATACCATAACCTTTACACTGCCCACGGTTATATCGAATGCTGGTACCGGGCAAAACCTGTTCTATCCTTATGTAGATGCGAATTTTGAAATAGCCGAGATGGCGGAAAACAATAACGGCTTAAACCTGAACCCCAAAACAATTTTTATACAGCAGGATGATGTATTGCCTATTTATCCTTACGACTATGCCATTGATTCCAGCGCTGCTGTGGTGCTTAAAGCTTCAACCACCAATTCTTTTGCCCCTTTGCGGGCATACGATTTTGAAATAGATACCACACAGTTGTTTAATAGTCCGCCTGGCACAGGCTTCCATCAAAAAGGCACGGTTACACAGGTGGGTGGTGTGCTGCACTGGTCTCCGCCCGGAGAAGTTTACAAAGACAGTATGGTTTATTACTGGCGTGTAAAAATTGATACCAGCGTAAATAACTGGCATTACACTTCTTTTGAACACATTAAAGGGCAGTTTGGATGGAACCAATCGCACTTCTTCCAGTTCAGGCAGGATAATTTTCAGACGCTGATTTTAGATAGCCCTACCAGGACATTTACGTTTGACCCCACTACCAATAACATTAGTGTATTAACGGGTTATGCCAATGCCGAAGGTGGTAACCTGGATTACAATACCATGGGCTGGAATTATAATAACAGTAACGAATACCGTTACAGAATGGGGGGCTGCGGTTTTAATGAGGGAGTTACCTTTGCCGTAATTGACGGAAGCACCGGTTTGCCATGGGTAAGTTATAACACCGGTGGTAATTTTGGCAGCGTTTACCACAACTGGCACTGTAGTAATCAGGCCATCCCGCAATACGGATTTGATTTTAGTACCCTAAGCGAAGGTGGTTATAACTGGACGCAGTACATTCAAAATTTTATTGATTCCATACCTTTAGGAGATTATGTATTGATTTATTCAGATAACAAAGTACCTTACAGTAGTTGGAGCCCGGCGCTTATAACGGCTTTCAGCCAGTTGGGTTTTAATGCCCAGGCGTTAAAAAACAGTTCAACGCCGGGCCCTTTTGTATTTTTCACTAAACGCACTGCCAACAACAGTTATGCTTCAACTTTTTTAACCAGCAATAGTTTCTATACCGCCGTAAGTGCGAATATCAGTTTCCAGGGTAGTTGGTACCAGGGCCAGATGTTATCGCCGCTTATAGGCCCGGCCAAAGGCTGGAACGACATGCAATGGAGAAGGCACGCTTTGGAAAACCCGACCTCAGATGTTGACTCGGTAGATATTTTCGGCGTTAGTTACAGCGGCATGCCCAGCCTGATTCGCACTACTGCAACCAATGATAACCCGATAACCAATATCAGTGCCAGCCAATATCCTTATCTGCAGTTAAGGTTAAGAACCCAGGATCTGGTTAACCACACACCAACCCAGCTAAATTACTGGCGCGTGCTTTACCAGGAAGTGCCTGAGGCTGCGGTTAACCCGGCGGCACATTACGTGCTTACAAGCGATACTGTAAGCCAGGGCGGAAGCCTGCATGTTGAGGTGGGAATTGAAAATGTAAGCTATGTGGGTATGGATAGCATACTAACATATTTCACAGTTACGGATGCCCAATCGCATACCACCATTGATTCAGCTAACTACGCCCCGCTTCCGGCGCTTGCTGTGCACAATATTGTTTACAACAAACCCATGGTTTCAAACAGCACCGTTGGGCTTGATCACCTGACCATTGAGGCTAACCCGCATACCAAACAACCGGAGGAGTACCATTTCAACAACTTTGCGCAGCTTAATTTTTACGGACAGGGTAACAATACAAATCCGCTGCTGGATGTAACCTTTGATGGGACGCATATTTTTAACGGCGATATTATTTCGGCCAAACCGGATATTGTTGTAAACCTGAGGAGCCTGAATAAGTACCTGCCGTTAAATGACAGCACCTCGCTTAATTTGTTTGTGTTGTACCCCGGCCAAACCACGCCGGTAAGAATAAATTACGACGGGCAGATATTGAAATTTATACCTGCAGATACCTCGGCATTAAGTAAAACAAACCAGGCACAGGCGCTTTATACACCTAACTTTACACAGGATGGTACATACGAACTTATGGTGCAGGATGTTGACCGCAGCGGCAACCACAGCAGCAACGTGAACCGGTACGAAGGCAATACCTTTTTCGATTATAAAATGACTTTCCAGGTAATTAACAAGCCGTCTATTACCAATGTATTAAACTACCCCAATCCATTCTCAACCTCAACCAAATTTGTGTTTACCCTTACCGGTAGCGAAATACCGCAGTACATGACCATTCAGATTATGACCGTAAAAGGTATTGTGGTAAAAGAAATTACCGAGCAGGAACTGGGCCCTATACATATTGGTACCAATATATCGGAATACGCCTGGGACGGCCGCGATACTTACGGCAGCCTGCTTGCCAACGGCGTTTACTTTTACCGTGTTGTTACCCGCCTGGATAACAAAAACATGGACGGCATGAGTATGAGCTATGATAAGTACTTTAAGAAAGGCTTTGGTAAGCTGGTGATTTTGAGATAGGAACGATTAAGTTGCGGAAAGGCAATGGAACGCTGATTTATTATGAT
>CAISWS010000481.1 GCA_903889265.1 uncultured Bacteroidota bacterium | reverse complement strand
GCTGAAAATCATTTAATTATGAATGAAGGCAAATATGTATTTTCTCAAATCATGGACTTGGTGTCGTCCACTTCTTTTCAAACTATTGTTAACCGGCATAAAGGCGATTATAAGGTAAAAGATTTTAGTTGCTGGAAACAGTTTTTGTGCATGGCGTTTGGTCAGCTTACCCATCGCGAAAGTTTAAATGATACACTGATTTGTTTGAAAGCAAATGCCCATAAACTTTATCATCTTGGCATAGGCGAAGTAATTGCAAACAGCACACTTACCAGGGCTAATGAAAACCGGCCATATCTTATTTACGAAGAGTTGGCTATGCTTTTTATCAAGCGGGCGAAGCAACTGTATTTAAAGGATAATGACCTGGAGGTAAAGTTGAAAAACAATGTATTCGCTATTGATTCCACAACTATTGATTTGTGTTTATCAACTTTCTATTGGGCTACTTTTCGTAGTACCAAAGGAGGAATCAAATTGCATACGCAGCTGGATTTAAAAACATCCATTCCTGAATTCATATTGTTTTCTACAGCCTCTGTGCATGACCTTAATGTTTTAGATGTCATATCCTTTGAAGCCAACAGTTTTTATATCATGGACAGAGGGTACGTGGACTACAAACGGCTTTATAAAATTCATCAATGTGATGCCTTCTTTGTAACAAGATGTAAAGACAACATGGACTATCGGCGGTTATATTCTCATGCCGTTGATAAAACCAAAGGCGTTATATGCGACCAAACCATCATGCTAAATGGATTTTACCCTGTAAGACATTATCCTGAAAAAATGCGTAGGGTAAAGTTCCGGGACGAGGAAACAAAAAAGGCTTTAACCTTTCTTACAAATAACTTTCACCTTCCCGCAGTTGAAGTCGCGCAACTTTATAAGCACCGTTGGAAAATAGAGTTATTCTTTAAGTGGGTAAAACAACATCTGAAAATAAAATCCTTTTGGGGACATTCGGAAAATGCTGTAAAAACACAGGTATGGATAGCTGTTTCTGTATATGTATTAGTAGCCATCGCCAAGAAGGAATTTAAGCTTCAGCAATCGCTTTACGAAATACTACAGATTTTAAGCATCTCCATTTTAGAGAAAACGCCCATCCAGCAACTGTTTCAGCAAACTCAATTACAATATTTCAAAGAACAAAAAGACAATCAATTGAAAATGTTCGATTTATAACGCAACGCTAGTGAAAAATCATAATAAATCAGCGTTCTATTGTACTAAGCCTTTATCCGGCAAATCATTATTTTAGCGCCCTCAAAAATTGAACTATGTACAGAACACATACCTGTGGCGAATTGAATATTTCCAATACCGGAACCAATGTAACACTCAGTGGCTGGGTGCAAAAAACCCGCGCATTAGGCGGAATGACCTTTGTTGACCTGCGTGACCGTTACGGCATTACGCAGCTTGTTTTTAATAATGATACCGATGTTGCCCTCTGCGACCGTGCCAATAAACTGGGCCGCGAATTTGTAATTCAGGTAAAAGGAAAAGTTACCGGGCGCACCAGCAAAAACCTGAATATACCCACCGGTGAAATTGAAATCAATGTAAGTGAGCTGAATATTATCAGCGAATCGGAAACACCTCCGTTTATTATTGAAAACGCTACCGATGGCAATGAAGAACTAAGATTAAAATATCGCTACCTGGATATAAGAAGGCCGGAGTTACGCGACCGGTTAACCATGCGCGCAAACTTTAACCGTGCCGTGCGCGAATACCTCGATGCAAAAGGCTTTCTTGAAATTGAAACACCTAACCTGATTAAGTCTACACCGGAAGGCGCGCGCGACTTCTTAGTGCCTTCGCGTTTAATGCATGGTAGCTTTTACGCCCTGCCGCAATCGCCGCAAATTTTAAAGCAGCTGTTAATGGTAGCCGGTATGGACCGGTACTATCAGATAGTAAGATGTTTCCGTGACGAAGACTTCCGCGGCGACCGCCAGCCTGAGTTTACCCAGGTTGACTGCGAAATGAGCTTTATACACCAGGAAGATATTTTTGAAACCTTTGGTGGTATGATGAAGCATGTGTTTAAGAAGATTAAAAACTACGATTTACCCGACCTGCCACGCATAAAGTATGATGATGCCATGCGTTTATACGGTTCCGATAAACCTGACCTCCGTTTTGATTGCAAAATAGTTGAACTGAATAGTGTATTGCCAAAATCAGAATTTGCTCTGTTCAATAATGCTGTTGCCGATGGCGGCCTGGTAGCAGGCTTAAACGCCAAAGGCTGCGCAGCATACAGCCGTAAACAATTTGATGAACTGGTTGATTTTGTAAAAGCAACGCACCGCGGTTTAAGTGGTTTGGTAAATATCCGTTTTAATGAAGATGGCACCGTAAAATCTTCGGTAGACAAATTCTTTAATGAAGAACAATTGCGCGAAATAGGCAAAGCTTTTGATGCCCAAAAAGGCGATTTGCTTTTAATAGCAGCCGATAAAACTTCCAAAGTCCGCAAATCACTTGGCGACCTTCGTTTGGAACTGGCTAAGAAAAACAACTGGCTCGACCCCAATGCATGGAGCGTGCTGTGGGTAGTAGATTTTCCTTTGTTCGAAAAAGACGAGGAAAGCGGCGAAATTACCTTTGCCCACCATCCTTTCTGCTCACCGCATCCTGAAGACATGCAGTATTTCGACAGCGACCCCGTACGTGTAAGGGCGCAGACTTATGATATGGTAATGAACGGCAACGAAATCCTTTCAGGCTCTATCCGTATCCACCAAAAGGATATACAGGAAAGAGTCTTTAACCGTTTAGGGTTCTCGGCTGAAGACCGCGAGAAAAAATTCGGTTTCCTATTGAACGCCTTCCGCTTCGGTGCCCCTCCCCACGGCGGCTGCGCCTTCGGTGTTGACCGCGTAATTATGCTTTTATCCGGCGGCGAAACCATCCGCGATGTAATCGCCTTCCCTAAAACCTCAGGTGGAAGAGATTTAATGATGGATGCACCAACGGTTGTAGACAAAAAGCAATTGGATGAGTTGGGAATTGCGGTGAAGTAACCGATAATATTTACATAAAAAAGAAGAGGGGCGCAATAATCATTTGCGCTCCTTTTCTTTTTTATGTGTCCTCACATACAGAGTCCCCAGGCGGCACCTCCGGTGCGCAACCTTCCTTTCTGGCTTTTCTACAAACAGCCGGTTGCTCTGCAACGGCAATACAACAACAGCATACTTCAGCAAGCGCTGTCCTTAAACGCCCCGGAGGGGCCGTCTGTTTGCAGTAACCACAACACAAATAACGTTGCGCGCCATAGGCGCCGCCTTCACAATCTTATTACTTTAGGCAAAAATTATCAAATATGGCAAATACCTACACGCAACTATATATTCAACTGGTATTTGCAGTTCAGGGACGTGCAAACCTTCTCCCCAAAAATCACAAAGAAGAATTACACCGCTATATTACCGGCATCGTTCAGGAACGAAACCATAAAATGCTTGCCATCAATTGCATGCCCGACCATACCCATATTTTTATTGGCCTGAAACCAACCCAATCTATTTCAGATTTAATGCGGGATATAAAAACCAATTCGTCAACATTTATCTCAAACAAAAAATTTGTAAAAGGCAAATTCAACTGGCAGGAAGGCTATGGCGCATTTTCATATTCCCGCTCTCAAATAAACGCGGTAGTAAAATATATTGCCAATCAGGAACAACACCACAGCACCAGAACGTTTAAACAAGAATACCTCAGCTTCCTCAAAAAATTTGCCATTGAATACGAAGAGAAATATCTGTTTGAATGGATAGATTAGACGAGCTATTCCGTTTCAGGCGGTAACTGTAGGGCACATGGCCTGCATTAGGTTTCCCCTGCCATTACGACATTCAAATTAGGCCAACCAGGTAATTCGTTGTGGTATAATGCAATTGTTTCCCAATAATCACAGGAAAGGGTGTAACTTGAACCATATTCTAAACCCGCTGCAACCCTAACCCAAAATTCCGTTGCACCTGATGCCATCGCCTGTTAAATATTATAAATAAAAAAATCTGCACCATGAAAATATATGTGAAAAATATGGCTTGCGAAAGTTGTAAAATTTTCGTAAAAGAATCGTTGGATGAACTTGGTATTCCAACGGTAAAAGTAGGATTAGGAGAAATTGAAACCAAAAACGACGTTAGCAACGAAGACAAACTGAAGCTAAACACCAAAATCAAAAAGGCCGGCCTGGAACTTCTTGAAAAGAAAAATGGTGCCCTGGTTGAAAAAATAAGGGCTGCGCTGGTTGATTATGTATACAAATCAGACGATCTGCCCAATATGAAGTTCTCCAACTTGTTAAGCGAAAAGCTTAATCATGATTATGGTTATTTAGCCAATTTTTTTTCGGAGGTAGAAGCAACCACCATAGAACAGTTTGTAATTGCCCTGAAAATTGAAAGGGCAAAGGAATTAATTCTGTTCGATGAGCTAAGCCTTACCCAGATATCATATAAGCTTAAATATAGCAGCGTTGCTCATTTATCCAACCAGTTTAAAAAAATAACAGGATTAAGCCCCTCGCATTTTAAAAAACTAAAGGAGAAAAGAAGAATAACTATTCAGGAGCTTTGACAACACTATTTCCGCGAACATTGCCTCCCTTAAAACGCCCCGGAGGGGCCGTCTGTTTATAGAAAGGCCTATCCCATGATTGTTGCGCGCCGTAGGCGCCGCCTTTAGACTCTGGTTTGTTACAACTGCATTCTCAATTCCACAAAGCCGCGTACTTTCCCTCATACCCGTTACAATACCCCACAAACGTTTCCACCCAACTGGCATTGGTATTCATACACGGTGCATTCACAAATGTTTCGCCGCCGTTTTCGGTAAAACTCTCCCTGCCCCGCACATTTATCTCCTCCAATGTTTCAAGACAATCGGCTACAAACGCCGGGCACATCACCAGCAATTTCTTTACCCCCTGTTTCGGCAATTCTTCAAGATATTTATCTGTGTAGGGTTGCAGCCACTTATCTCCCTCTAATCTCGATTGAAAAGACACAATCACTTTACTGCCGTCCAGTTGTAATTTTTCACAAACAAGTTTTGTGGTTTCCTTCACCTGGTGCTTATAACAGGTTTCCCAGGCTATTGATTTCAACTCGCAGCAATCGCCTGATATATAACAATGCTTTTGGGTTGGGTCACTCTTTTTTAAATGCCTGATGGGCAATCCATGATAGCTAAATAAATAAGCGTCAAAATTCTGCTCATTCAAATAAGGCCTTATACTATCTGCCAAAGCCGCTATATACCCCGGCTCATTGTAGAAAGGCTTCAGCACCTTCAGTTTTGTCCCCGGCCTTTTTGCAAGAATGTAATCTTTAGCATAATCAATGGCCGTTTCCGAAGAACTCATGGCATAATGTGGGTACATCGTAGCTATCAAAATCTCATCCAAAGGCCCTCCGGCCTTGCGTTCCAGCTCTGCCAGCGAAGCCGCAGGGTTCGGGTTTCCATAGCGCATGGAAACCACAACCGGCATATCCAGCTGTTTTTGAACCAATTCGGCAAAATCACTGGTAATTACCTTCAAAGGCGAGCCCCTGTCCGTCCACACTGTTTTATATGCCGCCGCCGAATTCTTCGCCCTGAAAGGAATAATAAACCCCTTTACAACAATCCCGCGGATGATGGGCGGAATATCAATCACCTTGCCGTCCATCAAAAACTCGCGCAAATAAATTTTAACGTCTTTAACAGAATAGCTCTCTGGCGAGCCCAGGTTGATGATAATCAGTCCTTTTTTGTTCATTTTATGAGTTAAGTCTATGGTATTAAAAATAAAAATACAGGCACCCCTAAAAACCAATTGTCATGGTTTTGTCATTTTTTACTTTTCTGATTTTATTCATGCTCTACGGAAATCCAGCCCGATATATTTGCGTAAGGAATAAAGGAAAAGGAAACACAACGGACAAT
>CAISWS010000480.1 GCA_903889265.1 uncultured Bacteroidota bacterium | reverse complement strand
TTTAAATTTTGCATTGTAGCTGGCATCTACCTCGTATTCTTTGTATTGGGTATGGCGTTGGACGCAATTATATCGTTGTTGTAATTCCAGAAAAAACAGATGCCTGTGCCGTACCAACTTCCCATCTTATTATACCACCGGGTTGTAAACCGCAGCTGTAAAATTGGTAAGCATAAAACTTATGTGTGGGAACCGGCCTTTCGTAAAC
Source organism: uncultured Bacteroidota bacterium (assembly GCA_903889265.1). Classification (GTDB taxonomy): domain Bacteria; phylum Bacteroidota; class Bacteroidia; order Chitinophagales; family LD1; genus Bog-950. The sequence goes on along the minus strand of CAISWS010000480.1, from coordinate 44,556 downwards.
AGATGCGGTGGTTGAAGCATAACGGTTATCAAACCATTACTTTCTCAGACTTAGATGCTTTGCCAGCCGGTGCTGACCTTAGTAAAAAGATTATTATCACGTTTGATGACGGGTATACGGATAATTATACCATTGCATTTCCCATACTCAAAGAATTCGGATTTAAGGCTGTGATATACCTGGTAACTGATTGCAAGCGGAACGAATGGAATCTGCATGGGGGTGAACCGGTACTTGAGTTAATGAATCGAGAGCAGATACTTGAAATGCAGAACCATGGAATTGAATTTGGAGGGCATACCCGGCATCACATTGATTTAAAAAGATCGGCACCGGATAAGCAGCACGAAGAGATTACCGGTTGTTTCAACGATGTTGCAACCTTGACGGGTAGGAGGCCCCTTAGCTTTGCGTATCCGTATGGCGCTTATAATGAAGATACTTTAAACGCTCTGCTCCGGTCAGGATTTAAGTATGGCATTACCACCATTTTTGGCCCGCATAACTGGCCGGAAGATTTGTTGCGCATCCGCCGGATTGAGGTTCGTCCAAAAGATGGATTATTTGCTTTCAGGCGTAAAGCCAGTGGGAGGTATTTTAATAGCAGCTGGTACCATTTCCTTTTTGTGAAGTGAGACAATACAGCAATGCATTTATCGCACGGAGTAAAATACAGAGGGAACATCCGAGAAATGCAAATGCGAGGGCTTCTGTTTAGAATAAGGGTGCCTGATAGCCGTTGAGCAGCGTGGGTGGTTTTAATTTAAGGTTGCATCTTTTGTTTAGCCCGTCAATCATATACTTACTCAATTCGGGAGAATAAAGTTCGTCGTGCTGATGGATAAAAAAGTAAAGGGTTTGCAGGCCTTCATCCAGCCAGGTGGCAATGCGTTCAATCCAATCGTCAATGCGCCTGTAATCAGTGGGGTGCAGGCCATTACCTACATAGCGGATAAAGGCTTTAGGTGTGGTAAGCCGCATGCTTAATACATCGCGCCTTCCGGAGGTATCGGTTATAATGGAAGTTACACCCAGTTCCTTCATCAGGCTCCAGGTTTCATCGGCAACCGTGTTATCCGTGAACCATTCGTGGTTGCGGAATTCGAGTGCTACGTCAAAATCTTTAGGCAGTGTTTTCAGGTAATCATGAATGGACTCAAAATGTTTTGGCCCGAAATTATCTCCTAATTGGATAAATGAGGTACCGAGTTTATCGCCGAAACCATGGACGGTTTCTAAAAAAGCATCTGTTTCTTTTTGTGCGTTTTTTAACCGGCGGATATGGGTAATGCTGTTTGTAAATTTGGGGCAAAACCTGAAATCTTTGGCGGCCAGTGAGGCCCATTTTTCGACGGTGGAAACCGGAAACAGTTGATAGAAAAAAGCATTTAGCTCAATGCAATTATAATGTTGCACGTAATGCTTCAAAAAGTCGGCGGCTTTGGTGCCTTTGGGGTATATTTTACCAACCCAATCTGGCCGGCCCCATTTGGCGCAGCCAATGTATATTTGGGGTGCCCCCTTTTTCTTTTTAAGGCTTTTAAAAAGAGCGGTTGTGTATTTGTCGTCTTTCGGAAGCGTGAAATCAACTGCATCAATATTTTCGACCCTGCCAAATTCCATAACCTGATTTTTGTGCAATTTAATGATTTGTAATAAAGGCTTATGCCGATAAAGATTTAAGTTTGCAGCCATGAAAAAGATAAATTTTTATAGTGGCCCTGCTATTTTGCCACAGGAGGTGTTGGAACAAGCAAAGGAAGGCATTACCGATTTTGCGGGAACAGGATTAAGTATTCTTGAAATATCGCACAGAAGCAAGGAGTTTGTAAAGGTGATGGAAGATGCCCGCGGGCTGGTACGAGAGTTAATGCAGCTGAAGGATGACCGTGAGGTATTGTTCTTACAGGGTGGTGGCTCATCACAGTTCTATATGGTGCCTATGAATTTATTGAACGAGAACGAAACAGCTGAATATTTTGATACCGGCCAGTGGGCACATGGGGCTATGGAAGAAGCGAAAAATTTTGGAAACGTGCATGTTGCCTGTAGCTCTAAAGACGATAACTACCGGCATATACCCACGCAATACAAGGTATCCGATTTTTCAAAATACCTGCATATCACTTCAAACAATACGGTGTATGGAACGCAGTTTCACTGGTGGCCACAGCCTAAGTGCGCTACCGTGGTTGATATGTCATCCGATATTTTTTCAAGGAAAGTTGACTATAACCGGTTTGACCTGATTTATGCAGGTGCACAAAAAAATATGGGCGCGGCCGGCACCACAATGGTAGTGGTAAACAAAAATATTCTGGGTTCAGTAAACCGGAAGTTGCCAAAAATGCTGGATTACAGAACGCATATCAATGCACAAAGCATGAGCAATACGCCATCGTGTTTTGCGGTATATGTGTCGTATCTGACCTTGCAATGGATAAAAAAACAGGGCCTACAGGCCATTGAAGAAAGGAATGCCAGGAAGGCCAATAAGTTGTATGCTGCTATTGATGCCAGCTCTTTGTTTAAAGGCACGGTGGCGACTGAGGACCGGTCGCAAATGAATGTTTGCTTTAATATTCCATCAACTACCTTACCGGCTGAGGGTGGGGCCAGCACTAACTTACTGGAAGAGAAGTTTATTGCTTTTGCTGCTGAACATGGCATTGTGGGTATTAAGGGATATAGAACTGTAGGTGGTTTCCGTGCATCGATTTACAATGCTATGCCTGAAAATGGTGTAGATACTTTGATAGAGGCAATGAGGGAGTTTGAAAGAAGCCACGCTTAAAAGTTTAGGAAATTTTTACCGCAAAGATGCAAAGAGCGCAAAGTTGAATACAGGAGAAATGCTTTGCCACAACTAACAGGTGTTATTTTTTTAACCAGTCTTCTACATCTTTTTGCTGGAGAACGAAGTAGTTGCTTTTGTTTTCAACGGTATCGTTATTGACCCAATCTATTTGGGGAACTGCGGGGCCTGAAATTTTAAAGAATAAGCCCTTACCATTCAGCAGACTCCAGTTAAGGTCTGTTGCACGGGTATCATCAAAAAAAGGTTTGATGTATTTGTCGGGGCCGTTCAAAAATAAATAGATAGGGAGGTTAGGGTTTTTCAACTTCATTACGTGAAGTTTTTTGGCAGCAATACGGCAGTGCGGGCAGGTGAGGCTCATAAAGGCTATTATCCATTTCCCTTTTCTTAGCTCTGCTTTGGGAGTTGGCACATCGGGTTTATTATAAACGGCATCGAGGTCGAGTTTATAATTCAACTTCTCGGTGTAATTTTTTGCGGCGCTGTCAAAATCAACGGGGTTTAAGATAAACGGAAGCGCGAATGCAACAATAACCAGCACGATGGTTATCAGTTTCATAAACCTAAAAGAAAAGTTGGGATGAAAGAAGTAAATAAATAATGCAGCGACCAGTAAAGCAATGTTTTTAAGAATGCCCTGAAGAGGTGTGAAAACAAAAAATGTTCCGAAACATCCGCAGTTACCGGTGTTGCCGTAATGTGCCAGCTGCACTAACAGGTAGGCAATAAAAGCCAGCAGGGTAAATGAAACCAGCGGAATAGTGAAGCGCTTTAACCAGAAATTAAGAATCAGTAAGCCACCACAGGCAAATTCAAAACCGATAAAAAGGCGGGCAATAAATACTGAGCCCTTCCAACCAGTAATGCCAAGTTCTACAAAGGTATATTCAAAAGGCTCGATAGGAAAGAGCTTGGTATAGGCTGAGAGCAGAAAAACGGCCCCGCAGGCGATGGAGAGTATTACCGCTAATACTTTTAAAAAGATTTTCATACGCCAAAAATAAAAATAGAATTAACTAGGGAAATGAAATCCTTGTTAAGCAACCTCTTTTTGCTTCATAAACTGCATGTCGTAAAGGCGTTTGTAATGTCCGTTTTTAAGCAGGAGTTGCTCGTGAGTGCCGAATTCCTTCAGTTCGCCTTTATCCAATACCAAAATTTTATGGGCGTGACGTATGGTTGACAACCTATGTGCAACAACTATAGAGGTGCGTCCTTTTACCAGGTTTTCAATGGCCTGTTGTATCAGCTGTTCGCTTTCGGTATCAATGGACGAGGTAGCTTCATCAAGGATAAGAATGCTGGGGTTAAATACCAGGGCCCTTACAAAAGAAATAAGCTGGCGCTGACCCATAGAAAGTGTTGCGCCGCGTTCCATTACCAGATAATCGTATCCGCCGGGTAGCCTCGATATAAAATTATGAGCACCGACCAGTTTGGCGGCGTGTATTACCTGTTCGCGCGAGATATTTTCATCGCGCAGGGTTATGTTTTCAAGCACACTTCCTGCAAAAAGGAAAACGTCCTGCAATACCACGCTCATCTTTGATCGCAGGGCCGAAAGTTCATATTCGCGGATGTCTATATCATCTACTTTAATTGAGCCTTTCTGAATATCATAAAACCGTCCCAATATGCTGATGGTAGATGATTTGCCCGAACCTGTTGCGCCTACTATTGCCAGCGTTTCGCCTGCCTGAACTTCGAATGAAATATCCTTTAATACCTGGTCTTCTTCGTTATAAGCAAACCATACATTTTCGAAAGAAATTTTACCGGCCATGTGCTGAGGGGCGAATGTGCCGGTGTTAGGAATGGTGTCGTCCTTGTCAACCAGTTTAAATACACGTTCTGCCGCTACAATACCGCGTTGAATAACATTTACTTTATCGGCAATAAACCTTAGCGGACGGAAAAGCATAGAGATATATAACAGGAACCCGGAAATAATACCTACACCGGCCGCAGCACCGCCATAACCGGGTACAATGGCATCGCGCAATATCTGGTTTGATGCCATCCAAACCATGCAGCCTATGGCAATAGCAGAACAAACCTCAACCGCCGGGAAGAACAAGGAATAATACCAGATACCCCTGATAGTGGCATCGCGCAGCGCCAGATTAATGGCACGGAATTTCTTTTGCTCTTTTTGTTCTACATTGAAAATCTGAATAATGCGCATGCCGGTGATGTGCTCTTGTAAAAATGCGTTGAGCGCGCCTATCTGCGTTCTTTCTTCCTGAAAGGATTTTTTTACACCCTCCTGGAACCAGCGGGTAAACCAAAGTAAAAGTGGCAACACGGCAATACTTGCAAGAGTAACTTTCCAGCTTAAAGAAAGCATAACGGCTAACACTGTTACGATACTTAAAATATCGGCAAAAATGCTTATCAATCCTTCGCTGAAAGTATCGTTGATGGCTTCAATATCGGTGATGGTACGGGAAATGGAAATACCTATGGGGGTGTTATCAAAATATTTTAATCGCGAATGGATAATACGGTCATATACTTTTAGCCGCATGTCCTTTACTATACTTTGACCCAGCCATGCAGTTACATAATTAAACAGGTACCGCAGTGGTGCTTCGATGACAAGTGATATAACCATTAAAAGAGTTATCCATTTCAGACCTTCAAAATCAAATTTTTGGCTGGTAATGTAGTGGTTGGTGCCGTAAATGATAATAAAAGGCCTGAAAATGCCTATTACCGCCAAAACGATGGATAGAAAAATAGATAAAAAGAATGTAAGCCGGTAGGGATTAGCCAGGCCAATGATTCTTTTTAGCAATGAAAAGTCGAGAAATGGTTTTTTGGCGCTGTCAGACATGAAGGTGCTAAAGTAGAAAAGTTATGGATTAGTGATTATCCTACAACAAGCCGGGTCGTTTTTAGTTTAAGTGAAATAAGGATATCTGACTTTAGACAAAAACAGGCCATTAGGAGGCGCCAGGTAATGGATGCGGAAATCTTTCTTTTCGGTTACTATCTGTTTAAACTCTTCCAGCTCAATTTTGCCTTTGCCAATCATTAAAATAGTGCCTACTATTTTGCGTACCATGCCCCGCAAAAACCGGTTGCTGGTTATGGTAAAACGTAAGACCTCACCTTTTTGCGGTTGATAGGGCATAATGAGCGGTTTTGAAGGGCCCGGCTCGTCAAAAGGTTTTAGAATTAAATGCTGAGAGGGAAGAATTTCCCATTTCGATTCTTTGATGTAGCACAGGTTTGTTTTAAAATCTATGCTGGGCAAACAAAGCGAGGTAAAATCTTCGATGGTTTTTACAAAGGCGGCGGCTTCAATAACTTTTTCCCAATCAATGTGGTAAAAGCCCTGGTAAAAGCTGTAGGGTTTTATAAAAGAAGATTTGTCAAAATAGACGTAGTACTCATAGGTTCTTTCAGTAGCATCAAAACGGGTGTGCGCTTTTTCGGGCATTTCAATCATCTCAAAAATGGTAATGTCATCGGGTAAAACGCAATTGAGGCGAAAAAGAAAATTGGTTTTGTCGGCCACTTCTTTTTCCGTGTCGAAATGCATGTAAAAATCTTTGGCATGCACACCGGTGTCGGTTCTGCCGCAGCCCATGGAGGCGATGTGGTGACCAAGGAGTTTTTCAAGGGCTTCATTGATAACCTGCTGCACCGATGGCGAGTTTTTTTGCATTTGCCAGCCGCAGTAGTTGGTGCCTTTATAAGAAAGATGAAGGAAGTATCTCAAATTAATTAGATTAAGGAAGAGAAATTAACCATTAAGGCACTAAGGACACCAAGTTTCACTAAGAAATATTTTTAATACAAAGATTTATTTACCGCAAAGATCGCTAAGGGCGCAAAGAAAATGCAAGGGGATGCAAATAAAAGCATGTGCAACATTGGGTTTAAACCATTAACATCTTTCATAAATAATTGCCATGCCTTGCCCTACGCCAATGCACATGGTGGCGAGGCCGTATTTTATGTTATTGCGGCGTTTCATTTCGTGAACCAGGGTACCGGTAATTCTGGCGCCTGAACAGCCGAGCGGGTGACCGATAGCAATGGCCCCGCCATTTACATTTACTATTTCAGGGTTTATTCCCAGTTCCTGTATACAGGCCAGAGATTGTGAAGCGAAGGCCTCGTTCAATTCTGCCAAACCGATATCTGAAATATTGAGGTCGGCACGTTTCAGGGCTTTTTGTGTGGCAGATACAGGGCCAATGCCCATATAAGCGGGTTCAACACCAGAGGCGGCAATGGAAACCACACGGGCAAGTGGTTTCAGGTTGAATTTTTTTATCACCGCTTCGCTTACTATTAGGGTGGCGGCTGCGCCATCGTTAATACCCGAAGAGTTGCCGGCGGTTACCGTTCCGTCTTTTACAAAAGCGGGTTTTAACTGAGCAAGTGTTTCAACAGATGACAGACGGGGTTGCTCGTCTTTTTCAAAAAATACACGTTCGCCCTTTCCCTTATCCAGCTCAATAGCTATCATTTCATCGTTGAACTTAGAGGCCTCGTGTGCTTTCTGATATTTAAGTTGAGACAGGTGGGCAAATTCATCCTGAGCCAGGCGGCCGATGTTCCATTTTTTAGCCACATTTTCGGCAGTTTCGCCCATTGAATAGGTGGTGTCTTTAGGGAAAAGCTTATTGGTAAAGCGCCACCCTATGCTGGTATCAAACATTTGCTGGGTTCGCTCGAAAGTAGTTGTGGCTTTCGACAGAACATATGGCGCCCGGGTCATACTTTCAACCCCACCCGCTATATAAGCCTCTCCATCTCCGTTATTCAGGGCCCTGGATGCATCTGCAATTGCCTGCAGGCCTGAAGCGCATAAGCGGTTGACGGTTACACCAGCAACTTCCACCGGCAGGCCTGCCAGTAAGGCGGCCATACGGGCTACGTTGCGGTTATCCTCGCCGCTTTGGTTGGCAGCGCCCAGTATTACCTCCTCTATTAGTTTGGTATCTAACCAGGTATTATTGCGCTCAATTATCTTTTTTATAATTAGTGCGGCCAGGTCGTCAGGCCGGATGGAACTGAGGGTGCCGTTAAATTTTCCTATAGGGGTACGAAGGGCATCAACTATATACGCGTTCATTTGCTGAAATAATTTAGGTTTGTGTGCAAATTTAAACTTTCAAATCTGTTCGCTATGATTCAGAGAATTCAAACGGTTTTTCTTTTTTTGGCGGTAGTGGCACTTGGTTTGTTTTTATGGCTTCCCCTGATAAGAACGGAAATGCATCCTTTTAATGAGGGTTTCCGGGGTTGGGAGATTACGCAGCATTTTAACGGATGGATATATTTTATTAATCCGATACTGGTAGGAACTGCGATGGCTTTAACGCTTATTAATATTTTTCTTTACAGAAACAGGGAGTTGCAAATGCTGGTTTGCTGGTTTGCGATTGTATTTACAGGGGCGTCGGCAGCGTATGTTTATTATAAATACCAAACCTGGGTTTTTCCGGGCGATGTGGTATTTACCTATTGGAATTTGCTTGCCGCAGCTGCCGGCCTTTTTGAAATACTTGCCCTGGTTAATATCCGTAAAGACGAAAATACCATTAAGAGCCTGGACAGGCTGAGGTAGTGACATTCCTTTGTAGCGGAGAGACTATGACCAGATACAATTGCTGGTTTATACTTGTTAACTTTACTCTCATCGGGCAGGATTAAATTCAGGGTAATGAACTATAAAATACTTTTATTGGAAGATGACCCCAAGCTGGCCAATGAGATAAACCAATACTTTACCTCAAAAGGATTTGAATGTGATATTGCTTACGACGGCCAGTTATTACTAAGGCAGCGTAAACTGGGCAGCTACGATATTTATATCCTGGATATTAATGTGCCTGCACTAAACGGATTGCAGGTATGCAGGTACATACGCGATGAAGACAAAAGCACGCCCATACTTATGCTTACCGCTTTTGGCGACGTAACAGATAAAGTAGAAGCGCTTTATCTTGGTGCGGATGATTATATGGTAAAGCCTTTTCACTTTGACGAATTATTGGCGCGGATAAATGCTCTTTTAAGACGTTCGGGAAGGCCGCAAAGCGAGAAGGAGGAAACCATTGTTATTGATGACCTGCAGATAAACCCGCAGCAAATGACCGTTGAACGGGCCGGAAGAAAAATAGAACTGACCCCCAAGGAGTTTAAGCTGCTTGAACTGCTGGCCAGGGCTAAAGGCCGGCCGGTTTCGAAACAAACTATATCAGAGCAGGTTTGGGATATTAATTTTGATACCGGTACTAATACTATAGAGGTTTATATCAATTTTCTGCGCAACAAAATTGATAAGGGCCACGATGAAAAACTGATACACACCCGGCCCGGGTTTGGTTATTTTTTGAAGGCAAACTAGCTACATGAATTTAAAGCAGCGGTTTTCACTTACGTTCAGCCTGCTATTCTCTCTTATACTGGCAACGTTGCTGTTTGTGCTTTTTACGATGTTTTCAAATTACCGGAAAATAGAGATTCAGAACCGGTTGGTGGAAAAGGCGCAGACCACCGTTAAGCTTTTGGTGGAAGTTAAAGCTGTTGATTATACGCTGTTAAAGTTGATTGATAAAGAAACCATTAACAACCTTTACAACGAAAAAACGCTGATATTTAATGACAGCCTGGGGCTAATTTACAGCAGTATTGATGATGCGGTAATTAATTGGGATACCGCCATGCTAAAGAAGATACAGGCTGAAGGGTACCTGTATAAAACCGAAAACGAATACGATATTGTTGGTAAAAGTATTAAGCACCTGGATAAGAACTACATCGTGCTTATTTCAGCTGAGGATAAATTTGGCAACCGCAACCTGACGTTTTTAAAAGAACTTGTTATAGTTGCTTTTTTGGCCGGGGTAATACTGGTGTGGCTATTATCCTTCTATTTCAGTAAGCAGGCTTTGTACCCTCTGGATGTTTTTAAAAATAAGGTGCAAAATATATCAGAAAACAACCTAAGCACCCGGTTGGAAAACACTGGTAAGCGGGATGAGATTTCGGAACTGACGGCCGCTTTTAATACCATGATTGAGCGGATTGATAAATCGTTTCAGTATCAGAAAAGCTTTGTAGGCAATGCATCGCATGAGTTGCGCACACCGCTTTCAAAAATATCAGCCCAACTTGAAAACCTGATGCAGAACCCTGACCTGCCGCAGAAGTTTGAGAAGACCCTTTCCAGTATGAAAGAGGATACCCAACAGCTTTCGGACATTGTAACTTCGCTGCTGATACTATCAAAGCTGGAGAATGAAACGGAGGTAAGAAACTTTTCGAATGTGCGCATAGATGAAATTATTTTCAGCAGCGCTGAGTTTTTGCGTAAGTATCACAGTGATTGTAAAATACATTTTGAGATTATCAACGATACGGGCTATGAGGATAAGCTTGAAATTAAAGGCGATGAAGCATTGCTGAAAATCGCGATCAGCAACCTGCTAAAAAATGCTTACCTGTATTCAGATAACAAAGAGGTAGATATAAAGATAGTACAGGAGAAACTGGACATTAAACTATTTATCACCAATGAGGGTGAAGTGCCTGAAGGTAACGACACAGAGAAGCTTTTTGGCTCGTTTGTGCGTGGCAGCAATGCCATACCAAACCGGGGTTTTGGCCTGGGGCTTAGTATTGTAAAACGGATAATTCAATACCATAAGGCGGAGATACGGTACCTGATTCCTTCGCCGAAATGCAACCGGATGGAACTTACGTTTAAGATTTAATGAAACCTTTTGCAATTAGCGGCGGTCTCTCATCCAAACAGGTATATAGTTGTCTCATTTTATCTGTAAAGGTTTAGTCGTAACGCAAATTTGAAGTAGATTTGGAAAAATAAAAACCAGAAAACATGGAAGAAATGGAAGTGCCAACTGAGCACCTGCACGAACATATTAAGGAGCAGGCAGAGGAGAACCGGGGAGGATGGAGTATGTATGCCGCAGTTTCAACTGCAATAATGGCTGTGTTTGCGGCCCTAGGCAGTTTAACAGCAGGGCACCATAGTAACGAGGCACTTATTGCACAAATTAAGAGTTCGGATTGCTGGGCACACTACCAGGCCAAGGGGATTAAGTACGAAATAGCAGAATCAATAATTCTACAGCATGCCACGGCTAATATTGAAGCACCGGCTGCGATAAAGGCCAAAAAAGAACAATATAAGACTGATCAGGAGGAACTGATGAAAGATGCAAAAGAGGCGGAAAATGAATCAGCGGCGCATCTTAAAAGGCACGTTACCATTGCACTGTCGGTTACATTATTTCAAATAGCTATAGCAATATCGGCCATTGCTATGCTTACAAAAAGGGCTTTTCTGTGGTATTTTAGCCTTGTTCTATCGGTTGCCGGTGCGGTTTTATTTTTTATGGGAAACTTTTAAAGCGGTGTGCCGCGGCTTTTATCTGAACCCTGCGTTTTAACATTTAACCCGGGTATAGTTTCGAAAATAAAAACTATTTTCCTTTTCAGTTTCTTGTATAACTCAACCCCGACAAGTATGAAAATTAAAGCTTTACCTCTTGTTGCAGTAATTTTTATGACCTTGTTTTTTGCATTGCCACTATGCTCTTCGGCGCAATGCAGCACCCGTTACATTGATTCGATTTTTGGCCAGGTTGATACTACGTTTAACGTAGTTTATACTACTACTGCCGGGGGTGGAACGCAAACTCTTTTGCTGGATGTTTATACGCCGCACGGCGATACAGCTGCCAATCGCAAGCTGATTGTTTGGGCGCATGGAGGCGCTTTTTTTGAAGGCTCCAAGAACGATAACGACATGCAGTTTTTGTGCACCAACTTTGCCCACAGGGGCTATGTTTGTGCATCTATAAATTATCGTCTGGTGTCCAGTGTAGTATTATTATACGACTCTACGACTGCGTTTAAAACTATTGATGCCGCCGTGAATGATATGAAGGCATCTATCCGTTATTTTAGAAAAAATGCTGCTGACAGTAACACTTACCGCATTGACGCAAACCAGATTTACAGTGGCGGTGGCTCGGCCGGTGCTATTATGGTAGACTTTGCCACTACCATCGACAGTGTAGGTGAAACGCCGCCATATTATCAGGCAATTATGGATAGCAATGGGGGCTACGAAGGGAATAGTGGGAACCCCGGTTATTCGTCAAGGGTAGTGGCCGCAGCAAGCCTGGCGGGGGGGATAAGTAATATCGATTGGATTGGCCCGGGTAACCCACCTACCTTTTATGCGCAGGGTACCGCTGACAAAATTATACCTTATGAATGTGGTTCTGTATTTGACGGATATACCGGCGGATTGATACCCGGCTTATTCAGGTTATGCGGCTCGGCTGAGTTGGAGCCGCAGATGGCATCGCTGCACATCCCTACAGGTTTGCAGCCCTTTCCGGGTGCAGGCCATGTGCCATGGGATAGTAACCAGGGGATCATGAATGAAGTGGACTCCGCCCTGGCTATATTCTTCTATACGCTTACCTGTCCCTTACCAACCAGTGTGCCAGAAGTTACAAATGCAAATGCAGATGTAAAAGTTTACCCTAATCCATCAAACGGTCAATTACATATTTCTGTAGCTGGCGGAAATGAGCTTTTATCAATAACTGTAACTGATTTAACTGGCCGGCAGATTTTGAAACAAATGGTTAGCGGCGCGCAGATTGATGTTTCTCTGCCAACTATATCCGCTGGTGTTTATACACTACAAATGCAACTGAAAGAAGCGGGAATAAATCCCGTTACAAAGAAAATTGTAATTGAGTAGTAACAGATTTTAGTGCCAAGATCTGAGACTGTAAAGGTCCCTGGATCCTGGTGTCAAACACTTACGCTTAGCGTTGTTCCAGACGTCAATAGCCTATTGCAATTTCGCCAGTTCTTCTTCCAGAAAAGTTACTAAACCTGAAATGTAAGATTTAGAGAAATCGAATTTGGCACCTGCAGTTTCGTAAAAAACAGGGATTGGTTTTGTATAACCCAGGCTAAGCGCTTTGGTATAATCCTTTGTTGCTTTGGCGGGGTCCTGCTTAAAATTTCTCCATATTGCCAGCGCGCCAAGTTGTGCAAAAGCGTATTCTATATAGTAAAAAGGCACTTCGTAAAAGTGCATGATGCGCTGATAATTAATTTCATGCAGGTTTTCATCATCACTCCAGTCCACAACCTCTGAGCCGAATTTGCGTTGAAGTTCGCGCCATTTTTTTCTCCGTTCTTCAACGGTATGCATTGGGTTGCTATACAGCCAGAACTGGAAACTATCGCCCAGGCATGTACGGGTAAGTACATGTAAAATGTATTGCAGGTGATTTTTACGCGCCCTTTTTAAATCATCACTTTCGCTGTAAAAAATCTCCCAATGCTCCATGCTCATCAATTCCATGCCCATACTGGCAACTTCGGCAATTTCTGCGGGCGCTTCCTTAAAGGCCAATAACTCCAGGTCGTGCGTTAAAAAGGTTTGTATGGCATGGCCACCTTCATGTACTATGGTAATCAGGTCGTGTTCGTTATTGGCGGAGTTCATAAAAATAAACGGCACACCAATTTCAGGCATCGTCATGTTATATCCCCCCGGGCTTTTGCGCATGCGCGAGTCGAGGTCAAGATATTTCATGCTATTCATAATGCTGATGCGCTCGCCAAAATATGGGTCGAGCTCATTAAAGCAGGTAATGGTTTTATCAACCAGCTCGGTAGTTGAGTTAAATGGTTTAAGTGGTTGCTTGCCGCTTGTATCAACTTCAATATCCCAGGGTTTTAACTCATTAAGCCCCAGCTTTTGTTTCCTTTCAGTAAAAAGCGCCTCAATAAGTGGTGTAACTGTTTGCTGAATTACCTCATGAAATTTAAGGCAATCTTCCGGCGCGTAATCAAACCGCCCTAACTCGGCAAAGCGGTACTCCATGTAGTTTTTGTAACCGGCGTTAAGCGCTATCTGGTTTCTGAGCCTGATTAGTTCAGAAAGGAGGTCGTCCAGTATTTCGCGGTCCTGCAAGCGCCGTTCGCCTATTTTATGGTAAACTTCATCGCGCACCGTCCGGTCCGTATTGGCCAGGTAAACGGATGCCTGTTCAATGGTGATTTCGGCGCCTTTATACTGAATACTCTGGGCACCGGCAATTTCGTTAAACTTACTTTGCTTTAAACTCAACTCGCTTTGCAGCGGAATATTTACTTCGCGGAAAAGCTCAATCTCTTTCCTCATTCGGCGAATGGTGGTAGAAAAAATCTGAGGGTCCAGTTGTTCAGTGAAAGGGCAATCAATAAACTTCTTCTTCAACAAATTATCCTGTGCAGACAGATGTGGAACAATATTTACAAAAAGGTCATTAAGGTCGGCTTTTGCTTTGTCGTCGCCGGTGTCGATAGTGGTGCGCACATAAATCCAGCGTGAGTACTCGCCGAAAACGGATTCCATTTCGCTCCAGTCAGAGAGCCAGTTTTTTAATTCCTCTGCTGAAAGGATTTCGCGCCCCAGCAGTTCTTTGTAGTAAGGTTCTAATGCCTGCCAGGTGGAGGGGGCAAAATCTTCAGACAAATATTTTCTCTTCTTCCGTTGTGGAATCAAAACGGTATCATTCATAGCAGCAGGCATTTTATTATGATGCTTTACGCGGGGTGGTTATTTTTTTAACCGGTGCCGGTTTGCTACTACCCTTGCTCGACTTATCGCTTTTTACTGCTTTGGCTTTAGGCTCTTTTTTAGCCGAAGTGTCTTTCTTAACTTCCTTCTTTTCCTTTTCGCCAGCCTCTTCTTTGCCTTCAGCTGCTTCTTCAGCTTTTTTCCCGGCGGTTAATTCTTCAATCAGGTTTTTGCCGTTGAGTATATTATACCACTTGGCCAGTTTTTTCATGTCGCTTACGTGCACCTTCTCCTTATCGTAATTAGGCAGGGCAGCCTCTAACCATGCTTTTAACTTGGCATCGTCTTTTACATCGGGCACAGGATGTTTACCTTCAATTTTTTTGATTGAAGCCAATACATCTTTCAATATCGCTGGTTCATCAGTTGTAAAAATCGTGATGTTATCTAAAGTTGAAAAAAGGTGGGTTCTGCCCGAAAGGAACTGTGTTTTATCATCCACTAATGAGGTAACTATAAGGCCGTCATTTCTGCGGGCTGCTACCTTAAATAATCCAGGAACACCTGTAACTGCTACAATTTCTGCTATATCCATATGTTTTTTAAAATTTTAATAGGGGTTAAAGATAGAAATAAGTGGGAAGTTTTAGTTGCCGGCAGACGTTTTAACGGATGGCAAGGCAAATTTGAGTTTTGACAGCCAATGTCATTAACTTAGGGAAATTAACCACTTAGGCACTAAGGACACTTAGAACCACTTGGAATAGAAGAAATATTCAAAAACCGATTTTATCCGACCATGCTACCTGCTAATGTTTCCTTTGGGTATCATGTTGAAGTGGTTTAAAAAATATCTTAGTGTAACTTAGTGTTCTTAGTGTCTAAGTGGTTAATTTCTCTTCTAATCAATCGTTCAGTTAATGACATTGTTTTGATACCTGCAATTTGTATAAATCATTGATTTTCAATTATTATTTTAGCCCTTTAGCGGCAACCTCTTCTGAGGTAAGGCCATACAATGCCGGAACCTCAATTTCAAGCAGGCTGAGATATAAATAGAGCTGTCCGCGGTGATGTATTTCATGTTCTGCCATCAGGCGCAGCCATTTCCATACAGTAATGGGGGTATTATCCGGCGTAAGGCATTTTTTATTAATGTCTTCTTCCGTAAGTGAATAAAATATTTTCAGGCTTTCGGCATGTGTATCGTCCAGATATTTCAAAACAGCATAATGGCCATCAGCCAGTTGCTTACCGCAGCCGGTATAACGCGAGGGTTTTTGCTGAGCGTTTTCGGCATACATCCATCTTTCAATCGCCCCCAAATGCCTTATCAAATCGGCAAAAGTGAATTTACCTGTGCGGTAAGTCCAGTCAATTTTATCGGGTGGGATTTTGGCGATGATGGTTTTTGTTCTGTTGCGCACTTTATCATAGTACTCGAGAAAGTTGTGAAACGAATTTAAATGCATAAGATTGGTTTGTTTGAAGATGAACCAAGATACGGCCAATTTTGTTATCTAAAATTGGTTTGTCCTGATTCTTACCTCCTGATTCTTGCATCTAATACTTAACTTCGCGTTTCTGTAAAAATGGAATTCAACTTAACTACCAAATACCAGCCTGCGGGCGACCAGCCTTCTGCCATAGCGCAGCTTACCGATGGCATTTTAAAAGGTGAGCGCGACCAGGTGTTGCTGGGCGTTACCGGCTCGGGTAAAACTTTTACCGTTGCCAACCTGATACAGAATGTGGGCAAGCCCACACTTATACTTACCCATAACAAAACGCTGGTATCGCAGTTGTATGGCGAGTTTAAACAGTTCTTCCCGGATAACTCTGTGGAGTATTTTGTGTCGTATTACGATTACTACCAGCCAGAGGCCTATATTGTTTCATCGGGCACTTATATTGAAAAGGACCTTTCCATTAACCAGGAAATTGAAAAGCTGCGCTTAGCTACCACGGCGGCATTGCTATCGGGCAGGCGCGATATTATAGTGGTGGCCTCGGTATCGTGTATTTATGGTTTGGGTAATCCGGTGGAGTATGAAAATGGCATCATCAGAATTACAGTTGGGCAGAAGATTACGAGGAACGGATTTTTGCATGCATTGGTGCAGAGTTTATACTCGCGCGGTGAGGACTTGAGCCGGGGAACCTTCCGGGTAAAAGGTGATGTGGTGGAAATAGCCCTGCCCTATGTTGATTATGCATTCCGTATTACTTTTTTCGGTGATGAAATTGAGGAGATGGAAAGCTTTGAGCCATCAAATGGACGGACATTGGGTAAGATGACGGCAGTGGGTATTTTCCCTGCCAATTTGTATGTAACAGCAAAGGATAAACTGTTGCAGATTCTGGATGAAATTCAGCTGGAACTGAATACACAGGTGGAATATTTCAGAGAGGTGGGCAAGCATATTGAAGCTGCCCGTATAAAAGAGCGCGTTGATTTTGATATGGAAATGATGCGTGAGCTGGGCTACTGTTCGGGAATAGAGAACTACTCGCGCTTTTTGGATAGAAGAAGGAAGGGCAGCCGCCCTTATTGTTTGCTGGATTATTTTCCGGATGATTTTTTACTGGTAGTGGATGAGAGCCACGTAACTATACCGCAGATTGGCGGTATGTACGGCGGCGACCGGTCGCGGAAAATGAATTTGGTGGAGTACGGTTTCCGGTTGCCATCGGCGCTGGATAACAGGCCGCTGAATTTTCATGAGTTTGAAACGCTGGTTAGCCAGGCCGTGTATGTAAGTGCAACGCCCGGCGATTATGAACTGGAGAAATCGGGCGGAGTAATTATTGAACAGGTAGTGCGTCCTACCGGCTTGCTGGACCCGCCTATTGAGGTGCGGCCAAGCATTAACCAGATAGATGATATTTTGGAGGAGATTGATGAGCGCGTGAAAAAAGATGAGCGTGTTTTAATAACCACGCTGACCAAACGAATGGCTGAAGAACTAAATAAGTACCTGAGCCGGGTGAATATAAAGTGTAAGTATATACATAGCGAAGTACATACCCTTGACCGCGTAGAAATTATACGCGACCTGCGCCTGGGCAAATTTGATGTGCTGATAGGTGTGAACCTGTTGAGAGAAGGGCTTGACCTACCCGAAGTATCGCTGGTATGTATACTGGATGCAGACAAAGAAGGGTTTTTGCGTAACCGCCGGAGCCTGATACAGGTAGCAGGCCGTGCTGCGCGTAACAGCAACGGTAAGGTTATTATGTATGCCGATAAAATAACGGACAGCATGCAGCTAACCATTGATGAAACCACCCGGCGCCGTGAAAAGCAGATAGCGTACAACACTGAAAATGGCCTTACCCCGAAAACTATTTTAAAATCAAAAGAGGAGATTATGCAGCAAACATCGGTGCTGGATATCCGCCGTTTATCTCCTGATGTTTACATTGAGCAGGAAGAGCAGTTATCGCTGGTGGCAGAACCGGTAGTGCAATATATGACTGCTGAGCAACTGGTGCGTAGTATAGAAGATACCCGTAAAAAGATGCTGGAAGCCTCTAAGGATACGGACTTTTTAACGGCGGCTAAGTTGAGGGATGAGATGCTGGCTATGCAGCGGTTGCTGAAGGAGAAGTTTGGGGGTGATGGGAGGTAATCCCTTATCGCTAATTTACTTCGCGCTGTTCTATAACTTCAATACTGGATTTCCTCTCCGGCCAAAAGAAATGTGCCGGATGATTTTTAAAGTAAACCCCAATAGCTGCAGCTACTTTGGGGTAATCGCTCAATCTTAAACCCCGCGAACGCGCTGCCACCTGCAGGGCCAGGAAAAAGCTTACCACAAAATTAAAAACGCCAATGATGAAAATGCCAGTTAAGGTAGCGACAACCAGGCCTACGGTTACATGAAAATTAAGTCCGTAAAATCCCAGCGCTATGTTGCCGGTTGAAAAAGTGACGTGACGTATATCGAATGGCAGGCCGGTTATTTTACCAAAAAATCCAGCCATGCCCAGCATAAAACCTACCGCAATATTACCTAATAAAGGGCCCAGGTTTTTTTCGATGTAGGAGGAAAGTTTACGCCTGCGTTCAGCCGACATTCTTTTCTTTAAAAAAGGGTGAGCCTCTAACCTTAAACCTATTTTGCTTACTACCACTTTGTTATCACCAAAACCTGATATAATACCAGCTAAAAACAGAAATGCCCCGGCTATTGAAGCATACCAAAATAAGGGAGAGGAAAGCGGATGAACGCCCTCTAAAAGTTCGCTGGCCACGGCTGACTCAATAACAGGTTTAGTGCTCATATGAGTAAGTGCAATTATCCAAAGCAAGCTACAGGGAAATACTACCAATAAGTTGCCTGCAAAAGAAACCAACTGACTGCGCGATACTTTTGCAACTGTGGCGGCCAGGTGGTGATAACGTGATGCATCGTCTTTAATGTCATCAAGAGATGCAGCTAGGAATGCGGCAGTCATGGCCGGTTGCTTGGTTGCTATGGAGAAACCCAGCATTTGTACCAGCACAAAACCGGTAGCGTAGTTGAGCGAATAAAGCAGACCTTCCCATAGCATGGGCAAATGCATCTGGTGCACATATAGTTTTATAATTACCAGAAAGGAGACAATAAACCCACCGCCACAGGCTGCAATAAACAGGTCCCAGTATTCAGCATTGGTGGAGGCTATGTAATGTTCACCGGTTTTTCTTTTGTTTTCGGTAATGCGAAAAGCAATCAGGTTCATATTACGCGAAATGAAATGGCGTAATTTCTCGGGTTTGGTTTCGGCAATTACAATATGACGCAGCAAGGCAGATAATTCCTCAAATGCCAAATTGGCATCGTCATAACTGATAATGGGTAACAGGCTGGTTAGCCTGGATATCAGTAGTTCAAGTTTGCGCAGTATATATGTTTGGCGCAGTGAGGTGCCATTCACCTCGGCGCTTTTATCAATCAGCGCAATGTTTTGCAGGCAGTGCGCTATCATTATTTTGGTTTGCGCCAGGTCCTCTGCAATTTTTTCAGTATTTCCTTTTTCAATATTATTCAACAGTTCGGTAACCTCGTGGTTCTGCTCCATAAAGGGGGTTATCAGTGCATCATCTTTTCCTGCCCGGGTGTAAACATCTTCATCCATACCTAAAGCGGCAATGCGGTAGGAGATGACGTGGACCGCATTGGTTATCTGGGTTAAAAATGTGGCAAGAATTTCTTTCTTTTCTTCTTCAGTAAAAAGTGCCTCCAGGTTGTTAAAGTACTGAAGCAAATGCACAATTTTATCATGGTCGCCGGAATCATTAAAGATTTCGTGGATAATGGTGCCGGCATCTTTCGGATTATGCAGGTAGGGTAATATTTTCCCCTTGATTATCCTGATTGTTTCATCAGCAAAAGACGAACCCATCGGTATACCGCTGCTGCTAATGCATTGTGAAAAATCGGCTTCTTTAAAAATGTTTAACAGCGCATTTTTAAGTTGAGGTATATCCGCTGCGGACACTACGCTTGAAAGTGCATCAGTTTCTTCCTGGCCTTTAAGCTTTGAATTGAGCACAAAGCGTAGTTTCTTAAAAAAACCGCTGAGCCTTATAATGCTATTGGCGGCCTCTTCTGATAACTCCGTTGGAGGGGTGACTTTGATATCAGTTGGCATACTTAAATTTTAACGCGGTTGTTTATATAAAATTATGTATGCATCCGGCATGACTAACGATTAACAGAAATAGGTGAAAAAGGTTTTGGATGGAAAAACAGCGAGGCTTTACCGTATCAGAATAACATACCCCTTTTTAAAATAGTCCTTGCCATCATAACCTTTGGCGGTAATGATGTAGGCAAAGGCAGCAGGGTCCTGTAGTTTGCCTTTGTAAGTGCCGTCCCAGCCACGGCTGAGGCTATTCAATTCAGTTACATCGCGTGAGTCGTAAACTTTTTCGCCCCAGCGGTCGAATATTTTTATTTCATAGTCCTCAATGCTTTCGCCGTAAACGGTAAAGTGATCATTCACACCATCTCCGTTAGGCGTAAAAGCATCAGCTACATGCAGGTTGCTGGGGCAAACATCTACCACAACATTTATTGAATCACTGTATTCTCCACAAATGGTAGCAACTGAAATGGTATAAAGCCCGGAAGCAGTAACGGTGTAAGTGGGGCCATGTGAGCCGTCCTGCCAAACAGGATTAGCACCGGCTTTTGGAGTAAGAATAAGTTCGGTGCCTTCGCAGATGGTGGTGTCGCCAGGTAAAAGCTGGTGGCTAACGCTTGCCGTGTCAAAGCTGACGCTATCAACAGCAATACAACCAAAGGAGTTTACTGTAACTGTGTACTTATCCTGGGCATTTACAGTAATGCCGGAGGCATTTGAACCGGTGCTCCATTTATAAGTTGAGTTTGGGAAAAAAGCATTTAGCGCAATACTATCACCATTACAAAGCAGGGAATCGTGCCCGAGGTTTACTACCGGTGTTGCATGTTCAACCACAACGGTGGAATCTGTAAACGTTCCGCAAACCGTAAGTACGGTGACAGAGTAAGTGCCCGAATGGGTAACATTATAAACAGAATCATGCGTGCCATCCTGCCATACTGCATTAATACCGGTTGTTGGTTTTAGAATAAGCGGGGAGCCGCTGCATAAGGTTGTATCAGCCGGTAATAACTGGCTTGCAACAATGGTAACCGCGCTAAAATTCGAACTGTCAATAACACTACAGGTTTGCAGTGTAACGGTTACAACATACAAGCCTGACTGGCTAACTGTAATTGAACTGGTGGTTGCAGCATTGCTCCATTGATAAACCGATGAAGGGAAAAATGCGTTCAGCATGGCACTGTCGCCGGTACAGACGATGGTGTCCGCCACCAGGTGTACCAAAGGAACAGGGTTAGCGGTAATGGTTACAGAGTCGGCGAAGTGACCACAAGCATTATTAACGGTTGCCCGGTAAGTACCAGCAGCAGAAACGGTAATAACTGAATCGGTAACGCCGGTTGACCAGTGGGTATTATAAACTCCGGTAGAAAGGACACGTGTAAAATTGCCGCAATAGGCGGTATCGCTGCCCAGGTTAAATACGGGTGTTTTATCAACTTGTATTGCAAGAGAAGATGAGTCCTTACAGTGAGTGCCAAAGGTTATGATGCATTTAAAAACAATATTGCCTGTAGTATTGGCCTGATAGGCCGGATTGGCACCTGTGCTGAAAACATTTCCGTTTGCTGTCCATTGGTAAGTAGAGCCGGCAGTAAAATCGTTTTGGAAACTGAGGGTTTGGCCCGAGCAGGCCGAACTATCGGAAACAGTAAAATTGGCTGAAACAAATGAGCAGTTATTGAGGTTACAGGTATCAATTACACTTACTGAGTAAGTACTGCTTATTCCGCATGAATCGCTAACCCGGATGGTATAGGTACTATCGGGTTTAATATTATTGAGCACACCGGTATTGGAACTTGTAGTGGTAGTTGCCTGGCCGAATATAGATACGATGTAAGGTGGAAACCCGCCGATGATAGTAAACGGAATATCGCCCAGGCTGTTAGCACCGCAAACATTTACGTTTTTAGCGCTGATGATAGGCTCGGCGTACTGGGGAACGCGCACGGTCAGTGTATCTAAAACGCAATGCGAATTTCCGTTTGCAACCAGAGTATCGGCCATAAATACTGAATCGTTGAGAAAGTATGCACTGGCTAAGTAGGTGCCCGGCGGAACAGCTGCAAATGTTACCGAAGATGAGAAGAGCGAAGTATCACGGAGTGTTGTATCGGCGTTACTAAGTACATAGATAAAGCGGCTGTTAAAGCAGTAATAGTAATAAGGATTTTTCGGAAAGAGCGATACGCTGCTGGCATTCAGGCAACTATGAGTATGGGTTTCGGCAAGCGTAAAATCAAAAGCGAAGTGTTGCGAAACTGAACATCCGCTATCGGACATTAAAGTGTAGTTGCCTAAGGGGATATTAAAAAATATACCATTGCCACCACCGTGAGGGTCTTCATTATAGATTGTTCCGGTAGATGACTGAAGGGAGTAGTTTTCAGGAAGATCGGTGGAAGGAGAGCCGTACTGAACTATAAGGCGGATGTTGCAATTCTGATCGAAAAAAGGTGTGGTGCAATAGCCATCGAAATAAGGAACGAAGAAGGTAACGGTAGCCGGAGTACATGAAGGTGGAATAATTTTTACCAGGTAAGAGCCGTTGGGAAGATGGACAAACAAACCGGTCATATTTTCGGTAACGCTATCGTAAACCCCGCTGTTGAGCACGTATAAAATATATTCAACTCCTGCAGTTATCGGAGCACCGGTTGAGGTGGTTGCGCTGATTTGTACCCCGTTACATGAAATGTAAGCCACCTTACCGGTAATTCCCTGGTTGGGTGCATGCACGGTGGTGTCCCTGGTTTCACCGCAGCCGTCCACAACCCGGATGGTATAAGTACCGGTATCGGGAACTACAAAAATTCCCTTGGGCAGGCTATCGGTTTGTGCAGGCGAACAATCAAGGCAGGTAATAGTACCAGAGCCAATAGCACCAGAAACGGAAACTGAAATTGTATCATTGAACGGGCAAGCTGAGGATGATGCAATTTTTAAATAGAAATCAGTCAGGGCTGAAGGGTCGATGGTTCTGCCACATGCATCGGTAACACCAAAACCAACAGTTTCGTAAATAGTAGAATACGGAAGGTGATAAAAATTTCCCGAATCCTGGGTGATAGATGGAACCCAGGCGCCAGAAATATTTTGGTAAAAAGTATATTTATAAGGCTGCGTTCCACCAGTTACGTTAACGCTGGCAGTACTATCGGAAAAATTACTGCACAGGGTAGCCTGAAGCGGATAGCAATCAACAATAGTTTTTGAACTGGCGTGACAAAAGTCGGACACGTAAATAGTATCAGGACAGGAATAAGAAATCGGTACGTTAAATATTCCGGTGCTATTGGTGCCAGTATAGCTTCCGTTTACAACTCTGAATGAGTAAGGCGGGTTACCTGAGGCATTTACAAAACCATAAACTGCGTTTGTAGTTCCGTTGCTTTGGCAGAAGCCTGAAATTGAAAGGGCCGGTGAGCTTACAATAATGGATTCAGTAAAAAAATTCTGGCAAGAGTCGTAAATACGTACATAGTACGTTCCGTTACAGAGGTTGGGAAAAGCGTTGCTTGCCTGTGAGGGCCCGAAAGGACCGTTTAGACTACTATCAGAGATAGCATACCGGTATGGAGGTTTACCGAGTGAGCCGGTGGAAAAAATAGTGTCGCCGTTTATGCTGAGCGATTCGACAGGGAACTGATAATTACCTGGTACCGTAACAGTAACATTTAAAGTGTGTCCGGCGGCATCAGTAACCTGAACAACATAAGTACCGGAATGAAGATCGGCAAAGGTATTGTCGTTGCCACCTAAAATGGGATAGTTTACGTTGGCCACGGCGGGGCCGCTGATAATAGTATAGGTATACAATGGCGTACCACCGGTTGGATGTATGGTTATTGAACCATCGTTATAACATACAGATGCTGTAGTATCAACAGAGCTTACAGAAAGGCCCTGCGCCCGGATGCCTGGAGACAATATGAAAAGGAAAAACAGAATGACAAATTGCCTCATGCGGTAAAAGTGTTATTTGTATAAATATATGGCAATATTTGAAAATAATGAGCATTTGTTGTGAAAACATTTGCCCGGCATTATTAAAATGATCCTGTGCTAACTATTACTTTAAAAGCCTGGCTAACCGGAAGGCATGGGCATCCCGGAAAATAAAAAAAGGGATGATTGCTCATCCCTTTTTTTATTTTAAATTATGATAATTTTTTATCGGATGATCTGGATTTTTTTAGTTGTAATATGTGTTTTATTATCAACGGATGAAACAAAGGTCATGGTCATGAAATAAACGCCGGCAGCGTACAATGTGGTATTTGCCTGGGTAACAATTTTGCCTGACTCATAGTTAGCGGTATAAATATCTGATACCTTCTGGCCAAGAACGTCATACATCATAATGGTTACCTTTCCTGCTTCAGGTAGCGTAAAACCAAGCCAGGCGTTATCAACTGCAGGGTTGGGGTAAACCACAAAGGAACCGTAATCATCCTGAGTAACATCCAATATGCCCAAAACCTCATCATTAGGTTGTTGAAACCCCTGGGTTAATATGTTACCACCGGCGCTGAAGGTCTGCACCATAGTCATTTCACCAACGGTATAAGAAAGGCTGTTTGTAGCATTAGAAGAATATCCTCCGGTACTGGCGATTACCTGTGGGGTTAACATTTGAGCGTTCAATCCCAGTGATACCAATGTGATGGCGAAAGCAAAGTATAGCTTCTTCATAAATTGTAGAATTTGTGGTAAAGAAAACGAATTGTGGTTAAAAAACAAAAAATATTATTCCATACTATTAATCAAATCTACACTATTGTTTGTTTTACGGGATTAACAATTGTAAAGTTCTGGTTTATAAGGAAATAAAGCTTTTTATAGCTGGTTTGACGTTTTTTAGCCCTGAAACCAGCGTTTAATAGAGCATTCGGACCCGAATTGTACTTTTTACCTCTTTAAGGAGGCTAAAGGCTTCCTCCGAAAGGGCGGTATCCACATCTAAAACCACGTAGCCGATTTCATCGTTGGTTTTTAAATACTGGCCCAGGATATTGATGTTGTGCGAGGATAGTTTAGAGTTGATTTCGCCCAAAACTCCCGGCACGTTTTTATGGATATGCAGGATACGGTGTGTTTTAGCCTGCATAGGTAAACTAAGCGGTGGAACCGAATGTGAACCAGTAGTAACGCCCTTTTCGAGAAAATTGAGCATTTTGGAAGTTACATCAAGCCCGATATTTAGCTGGGCCTCCTCGGTAGAACCGCCAATATGCGGAGTTAAAATAACGTTAGGCAGGTTTTGAAGCACACTGGTGAAAGCCGCCCCGTTTTTTTCAGGTTCCTCGGGGAAAACGTCAATTGCGGCACCCGAAAGCTGGCCGCTGGTAATAGCATCTTTAAGCGCAACTAAATCAACAACGTCTCCACGGCTATAGTTAATTAGCATGCTGCCTTTTTTAAAATGGGCCAGCATATCTGCATTTATCATGTTACGTGTAGAGGCTTCGCTTGGTACATGCAGCGTAATAATATTTGACCTTCGCAATAATTCTTTTAAAGACCTTACCTGGCGGGCATTACCATGGGGTAGTTTCGATTCAACGTCGTAATATATTACATCCATGCCCAGTGCTTCTGCCATTACACTAACCTGGCTGCCTATGTTGCCGTAGCCGACAATGCCCAGGGTTTTACCTCGCAATTCGTAACTGCCTTTGGCTTCTTTTTGCCAGATACCACTATGCGCTGCCCTGCTTTTATCGGCAATTTTTCTTATAAGCATGATGGAGAGGCCTATTACCAGTTCGGCCACGCTGCGGGTGTTGGCGTATGGGGCGTTAAAAACGGCTACACCCTTTTGGGTGGCGGCTTTCATGTTTACCTGGTTAACGCCAATGCAATAACACCCTATGGATAGCAGTTTATTGGCTTTAGCCAGCACTTTTTCAGTTACCATGGTTTTGCTGCGAATACCCAGCAAATGCACGTCCTTTATTTCTTTTATCAGCTCCTGCTCGCTTAATGCGCCGCTCAGTTTTTTTACGCTTGCATAGCCGGCCTCTTTAAACTCTTCTACTGAAACATCGCTGATGTTTTCGAGTAGTAATATTTTGATTTTATCTTTTGGGTAACTGGTGCCTTTATTCTTCATTATAGATGATATCGGTTGGGTAATTAGGGCGCAAATATAGGGGATTGATTAATAAAGGATGACGCTTACCTGTGAGAAAGGAACTGACCGGGGTTATAAATTCGCCGCTTCTTTTTTAGCCGTTAAAAACTCCTCCCAAACCTCTCTTACAATTTCTCCGGCTGGTTTAATTTCTTTTACAAAAGAAGCTATTTGACCAATCTCTAATTCGCCTTCTGCCATGTCGCCTTCAAACATGCCCTTTTTGGCACGGGCGCGGCCCAGAATGGTGGCCAGTTCTTCGGGTGTTGCGCCTCGGTCTTCGGCCTCCTGGATGCGTTTTTGGAAATCGTTTTTTATGAGGCGGACGGGGACTACTTTTTTCATGGAAAGCATGGTGTCGCCTTCGTTAGAATGCGTAATGGCATTTTTGAAATTGGGATGGCCGGATGATTCTTCACTACAAACAAAGCGGGTGCCCATTTGCACTGCATCGGCCCCAAGTACCATGGCGGCTAACATGCCCCTGCCCGTTGCAATGCCACCAGCAGCGATAACCGGTAAGGTTGTGGCCGCCCTTACCTGAGGTATTAAAACAAATGTGGTGGTTTCTTCGCGCCCGTTATGTCCACCGGCTTCAAAGCCTTCCGCAACTATGGCATCGCAACCAGCTTCTTCTGATTTTTTTGCAAATTTTGAGGAAGCAGTAACATGCACTACTTTAATGCCATGTTGTTGTAAATGTTTGGTCCAGGTTTTGGGATTACCGGCTGAGGTAAAAACTATTTTTACGCCTTCTTCAATACAAATGGCAATGTGCTTATCAATATCGGGATAAAGCAAGGGGACGTTAACCGCAAAAGGGTTTTCGGTTGAAGCCTTACATTTTTTAATGTGTTCGCGCAAAATTTCGGGATACATGGAGCCGCTGCCTATGATGCCAAGCCCGCCTGCGTTACTTACTGCTGATGCTAATTCCCAGCCGCTGCACCAGATCATACCTGCCTGTATAATGGGGTACTGTATCCCAAAAAGTTCTGTAATTCTGTTTTTCATGGGTTGTGCGCTTTGAGCTATAGGCTTTGAGGTACGAGCTATTAGATTTTGTTTTTACTCAGGGCTCAAAGCTCAGGGCTATTAATCATTCTTTTCTCCGCGTAAATCGAGCTCGGTATTGTCGCCGATATTGAGGCTTTGGCTAACGCCTGCAATGGAGGAATCGCTACCTATCAATGAGCCGTGTAACACAACGTTTTCGAGGCGTGTGTATGAGCCTATGATGGAGTTTTTAATAATGGAGTAATTGATTTCGGTGTTTTCGCCTACTGAAACATAGGGCCCGATGATAGAATTTTTTATTTTGACCCCCTTAGCTATGCTAACCGGTGGCACGATAATGCAATTATCGCATTTGCCCTGGTTGATGGTTTTTTCGGCCAGTTTTTTTAACAGGATGGCGTTGGTTTCGAGAAGGATGTCTTTTTTGCCTACATCAAACCAGCTATCTACTTTCTGACTTTTAAATTTAACGCCGTCTTTAATCATTTTCATCAGCGCATCCGTCAGATAGAACTCGCTGTTATTGCGTAACTCATTATTGACAATGTATTCCAGCGCATTCATCAACTGCTCAGTTTCGCGGATAAAGTAAAAACCTACCAGCGCCATGTTGGATTTTGGGATGCTGGGCTTTTCAACTACTGCTTTAATAAAGCCATCGGCATCTATTTCGGCTACACCAAATGCGCGGGGGTCTTCTACCTTTTTTACACCCAGGGTAGAATATGATTCGGCTAATATCTTTTTGATGTCAATATCGACGATAGTATCCCCCAGCTGAATAATAAGCTCTTTGTTGATATCTATCATTTCTTTGGCCCGCCATACAGCGTGGCCCAGGCCCTCGCGGTTTTCCTGGGTTACAAATTTAGCGTTGATATGCGGGTAGTTATTTTCAACAAACTCTTTGATTTTTTCGCCCAGGTAGCCAATAACAAAAACGAAATCGCTGATACCGTTTTCGAGCAATTCGTCAATGATAAATGACAGAATAGGTTTACCTGCAACTGAAATAAGCACCTTGGGCTGTGTGTAGGTAAGGGGCCTTAACCTTGTTCCTGCACCGGCAACTGGAATAATAACCTGCATTTTGTAAAGTTGAGTTGCGAATATAAGACAGTTTTCAGTTTGGCATCGGTTTACGGTTTGCAGTCCACAGTTTTCAGTTTAAATGCAAATGCTTCAAGATTTTGACGTTAGCCAAGACCTGTTATGTTTCACGAACTCAACCATAAGCTGAAAACTTAAAACTGCCCGTGTGTTAGTAAAATGCCCATCATACTTAACGCTTAGTAGCCGGCAAGCTTTATTTTAGCGCCATAAAATAAAGGGCTATATGGCAAGAGATACACAGGTTTTTGATATAATTAATAAAGAATTACACCGCCAGCGCGAGGGGATTGAATTAATTGCATCAGAGAATTTTACATCTGCGCAGGTAATGGAAGCCATGGGCACCTGCCTTACCAATAAATATGCCGAGGGGTTGCCCGGCAAGCGTTATTACGGGGGCTGCCAGTTTGTGGATGAAGTGGAAACCCTGGCTATTGAAAGATTAAAACAGTTATTTGGCGCTGTATGGGCCAACGTTCAGCCACATTCGGGGGCACAGGCCAATGCTGCGGTTATGCTGGGTGTAATTAAACCCGGAGATAAGATATTGGGCTTTAACCTGTCTCACGGTGGGCACCTTACACATGGCTCGCCAGTAAATTTTTCGGGTAAATTTTATGTGCCGTCTTTTTACGGGGTGGAGAAGGAAACAGGAAGAGTTGATATGAATAAGGTGCGCGAAATTGCGCAACGCGAAAAGCCGAAATTGATTATTTGCGGTGCTTCGGCTTACTCGCGCGAGTGGGAGTATGCAGTTTTCAGGCAGATAGCAGATGAGGTAGGAGCTTTGTTGTTGGCTGATGTGGCGCACCCAGCGGGTTTAATTGCCGCAGGTTTGCTGAACAATCCTTTAAAACATTGCCACATTGTTACTTCAACTACGCATAAAACTTTGCGTGGGCCAAGGGGCGGTGTAATTATGTTAGGCCAGGATTTTGAAAACCCGATGGGGGAAAAAACACTTAAAGGGGAGTTAAAAATGATGAGTGCTGTGCTGGATGGAGCTGTTTTTCCGGGTACGCAAGGTGGGCCATTGGAGCATGTAATAGCTGCCAAAGCCATTGCGTTTGGAGAAGCGATTGGGGCGGACTTTAAAACCTACCAGCAACAGGTGCAGAAAAATGCACAGGTTCTGGCTAACGCGCTTACCGCTAAGAACTATGAAATAATTTCGGGAGGAACTGATAACCACCTGATGTTAATTGACCTGAGAAATAAAAATGTATCAGGCAAGCAAGCCGAAGCTGCTTTGGTAAGGGCTGATATTACCTGCAATAAAAACATGGTTCCGTTTGATGATAAATCGCCGTTTGTTACTTCGGGTATACGCCTGGGAACACCGGCAGTAACCAGCCGCGGCATGAAGGAAAAAGATGTGCTGCAGGTTGCAGAATGGGTTGACAGGATTATTATGGATGTTGAGAATGAAACGCTGATTGGTAAAGTAAAAGCCGAAGTGAACGAATACATGAAACAGTTTCCGTTATACGAGTAATATGCAGAAATTTACCACTAAGGCATTAGGAACACTAAGAAACACTAAGTTTAGTGTTGTATGGGTGCCGGGATATTTTAGTGGTATTTTACTTCTCATATTTATACTTCCTCAGGCTGTTTTTTCGCAGGTTGATACTACTTACCGAAGCGGTTATTTACAATACCAACAAGGCCACTTCGACTCAGCGGTGGCTTCATTTACCCAACTACTTATTGCGCACCCTGAAAAGAAGGAGGGTTATTATAACCGTGGATTATCGCTTTACCACCTGAACAGGTTTAAGGAGGCACAGAACGATTTTAATACATGTTTACAAAGAGACAGTGTATTTGACGATGCCAGATTTATGAAAGTGCTTGCGTTACAAGCGCAGGATAACTGGGAAGCCGCTTCCAACGAAATAAAACTGATGAATACAAACTACGCCGGATATAATGAATTGAAAAAGCGCATCCGGTACCATAACATTTCCGTAATACTAAGCAGAAACTGGTATTATATGATTGCCATTATGTTTATGTTCGTAATCTTAGTGGGTATAGTAGCAAAGTCTTACTATGCTATAAAAGGGTAGTTACCGTTGTATTTTATACCGCAAAACTTTCTCCGCAGGCACAGGTGCGGGTAGCATTAGGGTTTTGAAAGTGAAATCCTTTTCCATTCAAGCCATCGGTAAATTCAAGTGTGGTATTGCAAACATAGAGGAACGAACGGAGGTCGGTAACCAGTTTTACGCCTTTATCTTCAAACTCCTGATCGTCAGGGTTCAGTTTAGTATCAAAATCCATTTTATAAGATAAGCCCGAGCAGCCGCCACCTAAAACAGATACCCGCACAAATGCGTTTGCATCCAGTTGTTGCTCCTGCTTAATTTGTTGTATCTTTTCTTTTGCTTTATCTGACACGAATAACATAAGGCCTTATTTGTTTGAGTATGCAAATGTAACGCCTTCTTGCTTTATTTGTTCCGGAAACGCCTTGTATTTATTATAAATTACAATCCTTTACACCATGCTGATTGAACATATAGGAATTGCTGTTAAAGACCTGGAAGTATCAAACCAACTTTTTGGAAAACTATTTGGCAAGCCGCATTATAAAACAGAAGTAGTTGAATCAGAGCAGGTTAGTACTTCTTTTTTTAGGTTAGGAGACTCTAAAATTGAGCTTTTGCATGCTACCGGCGCGGATAGCGCCATTGCTAAATTTATTGAGAAGAAGGGGGAGGGCATACATCACATTGCTTTTGGGGTAGAGGATATTGAAAAGGAAGTGGAGAGGTTGAAGGCAGAAGGGTTTCAACCTATTTCAGACAAACCGAAAAAGGGGGCTGATAATAAGCTGGTATTCTTCTTTCATCCGAAAAGTGCAAATGGGGTTTTGATAGAGTTATGCCAGGAAATAAAATGAGAATTAGCCAATGTGACAATTCGCCAATGTGATAATGTAGCTTTAACCTAAACCTGCCTGTTAATCATCATGAAGTATAAACATATTTTTTTTGACCTGGACCATACTTTATGGGACTTTGCCACTAATTCGGAGTTGGCGTTGAGAATGATTTTTGAGGAGCAGGGTTTGGCTGGGCGAGGTGTCGAATCTTTTGAGAAGTTTCACCAGAAGTATGTGCCTATTAATGACAGGCTTTGGGCCAGATATCATAATGGCGGAGTTACAAAAGAGAAACTGAGGCATGGAAGGTTTTACGATACTTTAAAGGAGTTTAATATTCATGATGCTGCACTGGCCGAAGTAATGGCGGAGAGTTATGTAACCATCAGCCCCAAAATGACCGGGCTTTTTCCGGATGCCGTGGAGGTGTTGCGTTACCTGCAGGGTAAATATAAGCTGCATCTTATAACCAATGGCTTTGCCGAAGTACAATGGATTAAAATTGAGAACAGCGGACTGAAGCCGTTTTTTGAACACATTATTATATCGGAAGAAGTGGGGACGCAGAAGCCTGATAAGGCGATTTTTGAGATTGCCATGAACCGGGCAGCTACACATGCTGATGAGTGTATTATGATAGGCGATAACTACAATACAGATATTGTTGGTGCGCAAAATGCTGGTATGGACCAGGTGTTTTTTAATCCTTTAAAAAACAGGAAGAGTCAGCCGGTTACTTATGAGATTAGGGAGTTGAAGGAGTTGAAGGGGATTTTGTAGTAGCCTATATAAAAAATGACCACCCGGATATTTCCCTAAATCATGGCTAAAGCCAAATTCTCTTTTGATTCAATCCCCACTCTAAAGAGTGGGGTTAATAATAGCCATACTTTCAAGTTGGGTTGCTGATAACGGCAAAATTCGTTTTAGATAAGGCGGTTTACCCATATAGCTTTGTCATTAAGTATAGATGCGGATAGTCATTAAATAAAACGAATCACCCCAAAGCATCAATCGCCACGCTTACTACTGCCTGCAGTTTCTTTTTACCGGTAATTGTTTTGCCCATAGTAATAAGCCCCTGGGTTGTGTTTACGAGGTACATTGCCAAAGCGGAAGATGTTTGACTGGAAACAATTTCGCCGGATTTAACGCCCCGGGTTATAAGTGACTGAAAAACTTTGGTGAGGTCTTCCATGTGTTGATTTACTATGGCAACCACCTCTTTATCATGCGGAACCATTTCCATGGTGACATTTTGCAAAAAGCACCCTTTGTTTTTTTTCTCGGCGCTGGCATCTACTATCGTTTTATCGAAAAAAGACTTCAACAGTTCTTTTACAGGTTTATCCTGTTCAAAATGGGCAGCTACAGAAGCGGTATTCTTTTTATAATAATAATTGAGTGCTTCAATAAAGAGGGTATGCTTATCGCCGTAAGTATCATAAATACTTTGCCGGTTGATAGACATACCCTCGGTTAATGTTTGAAAACTGGTTGCGTTATATCCTTTGCACCAAAACACTTCAAGCGCTTTTACCAAAACTTCTTCGCGTTTAAATTCTTTCTGGCGTGGCATCGTATTTTATTTACGGCGCAAAGATACGGATAACAGGCTTATCTGCGTAAAGAGGCACCGCCGTCTACATATAACTCAACACCCGTAACAAATTTGGCACCTTCGGAAGCCAGATACAGCACCGCATCGGCTACCTCATGGGCTTCCCCTAATCTGTTTAATGGTAAGCTGGCTGCCATAGAACTCTTGAATCCGTCGGCGGCCTCTTTAGGCAAACCTGATTTGCCGAAAATAGGAGTGTCAATTGGACCAGGGCTGACAACGTTAACCCTGATGCCTTTAGGTGCAAGTTCTGTGGCAATAATGCGGCCTATTGAGCTAACTGCGGCTTTTGTTGCTGCATAAGCGCTGGCATTTGCCAAAGCACCTGTTGAAACCACGGATGAGGTAAGGATAACTGACGCGCCCGCTGCTAAATGGGGTAGCAGCTTTTGCAGGGTAAAATAAAGGCCTTTTACGTTTACATTGAACATAGCATCAAAAGCTTCAACGGTAGTGCCCTCCAACGGTGCAAAGACGGCTATGCCCGCGTTAAGAAATACCACATCCAGTTTTTTACCTGATTTTGCTACTGACTCAACCAGCGCATCAATGCTTACCAGGTTTCCTATATCTGAAACGGAGGTTTTAAGATTGGTGTTGCCAATCTCAGTTGCTGCCTTCTTCAGGTTTTCGGCGCTTTGACCGGTAATTGTAACATGTGCGCCTTCGGCAATAAATGCTTTTGCGGTTGCTAAGCCAATGCCTGTACTTCCGCCGGTAATCAGTACTTGTTTGTCTTTAAACTTGCTCATTTTTTAAGTTTTATGTTGTTATTAATGATATTGGAACAGTCGTTCCGTAATACAAAGAATGGTATTTGGAACGAACATTCCAAATAAATTTTAAAAAATGTTTTACCTGATTTGAGCAGATAGAGGCAACTGCGCAGTATTAATACAGATTTACACTTTTTGTTCATTTTGAGCAGTGTAAACAGGTTAATATATTGATTGTTAATTATTTAGATGCTTGCGGCACTCAAAAAAGTGTAAACAGGTGTAAACCCTAACTGGCTTATGAAAGCCCCTTCTTTATAATCTCTTCCAGTTTCTGCAGGAGTTCGGGTTTTAATTGTTGCAACGCTTGCTGGCTTAGTACGGTGCCGTTTATTTGTATGTAGTTGTTTTGATGGTTTATAACCACATCGGTTGTAGTATTACGGGTTTCTCTTCCGGCGGCTTTGAGGTATAGTTTGGCCGCGGCCATATCGCCGCCAAGAGCTTTTTCCAGCACTTTGGTAACAACGTGAGGTGTCATTAAATCAAACATATTGGTGTAATGAGTTACTTCGGGTGCTGCGCCAAGGTTGCGCAGGTGTTTATGAATGGTTTGCCTGCTAAGGCCTGTGGCCCGGGCCAAAGCAACTTTGCCCGGCATAGCTGAATACAGGCGGATATAGTCCTGAATGGCTTTGGTTATACGTTCGTGGTTATTATACCATATTTTATCAGGCTCAATGACTGCGATTATTTTTTCGATAAAGGCATCGCGTTCTTCGTCTGCGGTGGCCGCCAGTTTTTCACTCAACAGTTTTCTAAAAAGTACCTGTTGTTCGGGGCTTAGGGTTTGAAGGTCGGCGGGTTCAATTTTTTCCAGCATCAAGAGCGACCTGAATTGAGGGTTTGTGCGAGGGGTTTTCTTTTTCATTTTGTTTTTTCGGCAATTTAGGCTGGCAGTGCGCAATGTATTTGCGCAGACATTGTACTATGTGCTTTGCTTTAAAAAAAATCGGTTTTCACATGTCTACAGCAGGCACTTTCAACTGATGTTATCTACATGTGGCTGCTACTTAAATACAAGGCAAAGCTTTTATTCCATCGGATAAAACAGTACAGATATTTTAAACAGGCCCGGCTATTGCTAAACCGGCCGTCTTATCATTGACAAAACGCGTATATACAATTACATTATCCATTAGTTCCCCCACTATTTGTTTAAGTAATGTAACAGAGCCATGAATTTATCACTCAACAGGGAACAAGTCAATCATTTATTTCCTTTCTATATTCAAATAGACAGCGGGATGAATATTGTTTCGTATGGTGATTCTCTGGCTAAAATATCGCCCATTAGAAAGTTTGAAAAAATTACAGAGCTCTTTCATTTAAAGAAGCCCGAAATAAAAGGATACGGTTTTGAAGCGCTGAAGTGTGAGATTGGTTCAACAGTTATTTTTCAATCTAAAGAATATCCATATACGGCCCTGCGGGGCGAGATAATCGCTCATGAGCATGATGGGCTTTTCTTTGTTGGTACACCCTGTCTTAATTCGGTTGACGAACTAAATATGCACCAGTTAACCAAGAACGATTTTGGCATACATGACCCCATAGTGGAATTACTCAGTAAGCTGAACGCACAGCAGATGGCCGGAAAAGAAAGTAAAGCCCTGCTTGAAACAGTAAGCCGCCAGAGAAACGAATTGCGGTTGCTTTCGATGATTGCCCGCGAAACCGTTAACGCTGTAATTATTACAGACATGGAAGGCAATATAGAGTGGGTGAACCGGGGATTCGAAACTATGACCGGTTATCGGTTTGAAGAGGTAAGGGGCCAAAACCCAGGAGCGGTTTTACAGGGAAAGGAAACACAGTTGGAGTCGGTTAAATATATGCGTGAGCAGATTGCAAAGAAGGAACCTTTTGTAGTGGAAGTAATAAACTATAACAGCGCAGGGAAAACTTATTGGGTACGGATTAACGCCCAACCTTTATTTTACGATGAGCAGGAGATTATGGGTTATTTTGCTATTGAAGAAAACATCACGCAACTAAAAGAGGTTGAAGCCGCGCTTGTTAAACAGCGGAAGTTTTACGAAACCATTTTGAACAATATACCATCGGACGTAATAGTGCTGGATAAAGAACACCGTTATCTTTTTGCAAATCCTATTGCGGTTCCTAATTCGGGAGAGAGGCAATGGATTATAGGTAAGAAAGACGAAGAATATGTAAGATTAAAGAACAGGCCTGTTGCAATTGCTGAACGGCACAAAGAAATTTTTGAAAGGGCAGTTGAAACCAAAAAGCTGGTTAGCTGGGAAGCAGACATTACAAGAACAGACGGGAAAAAGGATTATGTATTCAGAAATTTATATCCGGTGTTGGATGAAAAAGGCGAAATAGATATGCTTATTGGATATGGCATAAATATAACTGAGCGCAAACTGATAGAGCAGGAAAGCCAACGCAATGAACGCAAATACCGGAACCTGATTCAAAACAGCCTGGCTATTATATCTACCCATGACCTGAAGGGTAACCTTACCATGGTTAACCCGCAGGTTTGCAAAACCTTTGGATATACGGAAGAAGAAATGCTGGGTAAATCATTAAAGGCTTTTATACCGGTTACAGACCGGCCGCAATTTGAGGATGTTTATTTGCGTAGTATTATAGAAAATAAAGAGGCCAGCGGGGTTTTCAGGGTGGTTAATAAATCAGGACAGATAATTTATAACCTGTATAACAACTTCCTGATGCAGGAGCCGGGCCAGGAACCTTACGTAATTAATTTTTCGGTAGATATTACAGCCCGGATAAAGGCCGAGCGCGAACTGGAACTGGCGAAGCTGAATGCAGAACATAATGCCGAAGCGAAGCAGCAGTTTTTGGCCAATATGAGCCATGAGATACGAACCCCTATGAATGGCATTATAGGAATATCGGAATTACTTAAAAAATCCATTACTACGCCGCAGCAACATGAGTACCTGCATCTGATACAAGAGTCGGCTAAAAACCTGTTGGTTATTGTAAATGATGTGCTGGATATTGAAAAAATTATTGCCGGTAAACTGGAGCTGGAGGATATTCCTTTTGAACCGTGGGAGCGGGTGTATTTATCGGCTGAGTCGTTTAGATTTAAAGCGGAGGAAAAGCAGATATCGCTTACCTATAAAAACGGGTTACCTGCAGGCCTTACAGTGAAGGGTGACCCGTACAGGCTAAGCCAGATATTGAATAATCTTATAAATAATGCAATCAAGTTTACCAACAAAGGCAATGTACATGTAAGGACCCGGTTAAAAGATGAAACCGATACACATATAACGGTGGAGTTTGTGGTTACCGATACCGGTACTGGCATTCCCAACGATAAACTGCAGGAAATTTTTGAGCCTTATGTACAGGCCGGTTCTGATATATCAAGAAAGTATGGTGGCACCGGACTTGGCCTGGCAATTTGCAAAAACCTGATACAGATGCATGGCGGCGAAATGAATGTTCGCAGCCAGGAAGGCCATGGTTCTAAATTCTCATTCTCCATACCGTTTGCTAAATCTGCCATAACAGTTAAAACCGAACAGCCTAAGAAGTTAGACCCTAGCAATATTAAATCATATCGGATACTGGTAGCCGAGGATGTTGAAATAAATCAGTTTCTTATCCGGCATATTTTGCAGAGTTGGGGTTGTGATTTTACCATAGTGCCTGACGGCCTGGAGGCTTTTGATGAAGTGTTTAATAACGATTATGACCTGGTATTAATGGATATACAAATGCCTGTATTGAACGGGGTTGAGGCTACACGGCGTATAAGACAGTTGACCAATCCGGCTAAAGCGGCTATACCTATTATTGCCCTTACCGCAAATGCATTGCGTGGAGATAACGAGCAATTTATAGCCGCAGGCATGAACGGCTATATACCCAAGCCATTTGCTGCTGCCCAATTGCTTGAGATTATGGAACAGGTTATTGGAACAGTAAAACAAAGTGCTGAGGCTGCTGCAAAAAACCCGAAGGCGCTGCCCTGGGCGGGTTACGAGTTGGCCAAGCTGCACCAGATGGCCCATGGCGATGAGAACTTTGTAATTAATATGGCAAAGCTGTTTGTAAATACAATACCGCCTATACTAACAGAGCTTAAAGCAGGATTGAATGATAAAAACTGGAAGGCCGTTTCAGTAGCCGCGCATAAATTGAAGTCGCCGTTTGATGCGTTGGAGATACCGAATTTGTATGAAAGCATCTGCGAAGTTGAAACCGCAGCCAAAACTGAAACATCACTTGAAATTCTGCCTGACAGGATATCGGAGGTAATGCGCTTATCGTTTACTTGTATTGAAAATTTGAAGAAGCAGTTTTCGTTATCGTAAAATTCAGACACCAGGCTTAATGCTAGCTTTTTAACGAACAACCCGCATAGTTGCTTACGGCAACCATGCGGGTTGTTCGTTTAACTATACCTATGAGAATTTAATTGTGGCATTTATGAGCGCCCAAAATGCAAAAAGCCCATCTGATTGTATCGGATGGGCTTTTTGCATTTTAAATATGGGGTTATTGTCCTAAATACGCTTTTAAGGCTTTGCTGCGAGATTGTGAGCGAAGCTTGGTAATAGCTTTGTCTTTGATTTGGCGGATACGCTCGCGGGTAATACCCAGTTGCTCGCCAATATCTTCCAAAGTCATAGGGTGTTCAACACCGATACCGAAGAACAACTTAATTACTTCACGTTCTCTTTCGGTTAATGAGGCCAAAGTTCTTTCGGTTTCAATCCTTAAAGAGTCTTTATAATCGAGGTGCTTATCGGTTTGTTCAGCGTTAAAGTTTTCCAACACGTCAATCAGGGCATTCGATTCACCATCGGTGAAAGGGGCATCCATAGATACGTGGCGGGCAGATATACCTAAGGTGGCTTCTACTTCCTCAACAGTTATATCCAATACCATTGCAACCTCCTCAGGGGTGGGTTCGCGCTGGTATTTTTGTTCCAGTTCAGAGAAAACCTTGTTTATTTTGGTAAGCGAGCCTACCTTATTTAAAGGTAAACGCACCATACGGCTATGTTCGGCCAAAGCCTGGATGATAGATTGACGGATCCACCAAACAGCGTATGAAATAAACTTGAAACCGCGGGTTTCATCAAACTTCTGTGCTGCCTTTACAAGCCCCAAATTACCTTCATTGATAAGGTCATTCAGCGAAAGTGAGTTGTTTTGGTATTGTTTTGCCACTGAAACCACAAAACGCAGGTTAGCCCTGGTTAGTTTTTCTAATGCAGTCTGGTCTCCGGCGCGTATCCTCCTGGCCAACTCCACTTCCTCTTCAGGGGTTAAAAGGTCTTCCTTTCCTATCTCCTGCAGGTATTTTTCAATAGACTGGCTCTCGCGGTTGGTAATTGACTTGGAGATTTTTAATTGTCTCATTATCTGCCTCCCTGTTTTATATGATAATTTATAATATGATTTTCTTTAAGCGAAACGCGAAAATATAAAATTCCCGCTGTTTTTATCAATCTAATTCGTTTAACACCAAAAAGCAAGGGTTTGTTCCCTATATTTTAATGTTATTTACAAAAACCCGCAATAAATTGTGTTTTACCGTTTTACAGACGCAAAATCAGGTTAAATATTGTGTTGTTTTGGCTTTATTGCCCCATGTTAAAGTTTATTCCTTAAAGCCCTAAACCGGCTTTTATCATCCTTTCTTAAACTGTGCAATTGCCCCTTTAGCTATAAAATACTGTCCGGCTACGTATAAAGTCATTATAAATATGCCTGAGGTTGCAAATGGGTACATGAATTTGTTAATGGCAATACAGGAATCGGAAAACATAAACAACAATGCCCCGCCAAAAACCAGGGCAAAACTTCCGTCATTTACACGCCCATAACGGTTAAGGGCAAAAGCCACCATAGTTGCGATGGCGGCAGAGTAAATGATAACAGGCCCCAGGAACGGTTTGGTTAATTCGTTGCCGCCGATGGCAGGCACCAGTAAATAAAGCAGCGCAACCATATAAATAAGCAAAGGAACAGCCACCCATGGTTTGCGGCGTAAAATGGCGGGGGTGGTTTTATCTGAAACATTGGCAAATGCAATTGCATAAAGCATATGCGCAAAAAGGAAGGCTGCCAAACCCACCAAAAAAAAATTGGGGTTTTTGGTGAAGCCCATTATAGAAGTATCGTAGGCCGAATTGGGCACAAACATCAGCGCTATATCGCCCATCCACGAAAAAACCAGTGATGCGGCCAGAAATTTTTGGAACCTCTTCCAGTTACCTGCTACTGACTGGATATAAAAGGCCAGCAACAAAATCATTAGCAGGGGTTTTGAAAAAAACCTGACTGTATCATTATGGGTAGCCTCGGCAAATATTTCCGCAATACAGGTGATGAAATACAGATACTCCAGTGGCTTTACCATGATTTGTATTTGAATGGAAAATAAATTTTACGCGGTGAATTAATGAAAAATATGTTGAACGCGCCAGAATAAATGTGACAAATCAACCGCTAAAAATGAGCCATCGGACATTTCGTTCTGACATTATTGCCCCTGATATGACAGGTAAATTTGCTGTGCAATATCATAACATAGGTTAGCTAAAGTCATGAAACCCGCATCCAGCTTGCGTTTTCTTTGCATTGATTTAATGAAAATTATGATTTTAATTAACCAAACAATATAACTTTGCATTGCAGAAATTGATTTGGCATTGTATATGATAACCTCCCTGCATCAATCATTTATTAACCAATTAAAAACATGTTAAACATGGCAACCAACAACATCCAGGAAAACCTGAAGAAGTATTTCTACTCAGGCGTAGGACTTGCTGCACACACTGCAGAAGTAGTTCAGAAATCAGTAAACGAATTAGTAAAGAAAGGCAAAGTTAGCGAAGCTGACGGCAAGAAGATTGTAGGCGAAGCAATTAAAAAAGTTGAAGCCCGCAGGCCTGAAATTGAAGCCAAGTACAACGAAGCGGTTCACAAGTTTGTGAAAGTTACCTCTTCAGAAGTAACCAAACTTCAAAAAAGAATTGAAAAGCTTGAAGGCCAGCTAACCGTTAAAAAAGCAGGTGCTGCTCCTAAAGCTGCTGCAAAAGCTGCCCCAAAGGCCCCAGCTAAAAAAGCTGCAAAAAAAAAGCCTAGTAACAAAAAAGTAGCTACTGCTAAACCAGTTGTTGCTGCTCCAGCACATACCGAAAACTCCACAGAGGCTTAATCACCTTTTTTGAGATTTCAGGAAAATGCCACCCACTGAGGTGGCATTTTTTATTGTAGATGTTTTAAGGAAATCCGCAACGGCCACCCTACCTCATCCCAAAGCGCCAACTATTTAAAAAGAAAAGAGAGAGAACCTCCAATTCCGGTGAGAAGCATTGATTTATTGAATAAGTCTATTATTTTACGCCATACTTTTTACTTTTAAGTCCTGTAATGATTTTCAACCAGACCTTTCGTAACATTAACCGTACCCGGGAAATCCTGGGCATCTTCATTAAATATGGTTTTGAAGATGTAATTGCCAATTCTACTTTGCGCAATCTGGTAACAGAAAGCATGCGTATTAAGTGGCTGCGGGATGATAAGCCCGTAATGGAGTATACCCGCTGGGAGCGGGTGCGGATGGCTGCTGAAGAACTAGGCCCTACTTTTATTAAGCTGGCACAGGTTTTAAGTAACCGTCCCGATATTATACCTGAGGCGCTGGTTAAGGAATTTGAAAAACTGCAAGACCGGGTGCCGCCTTTTGCTTTTGCCGAAGCCAAAATTATTGTGGAACGCGAAACAGGTAAAAAGCTGACGGATATTTTTGAAGAGTTTAGCGAAACGCCCATGGCATCGGCTTCCATTGGCCAGGTTTATAAGGCCAAGCTGCGGACAGGTGAGGAGGTAGTTGTAAAAGTGCAAAGACCCGATGTTGCGGAAACCATAGCGCTTGACCTGGGCATTATAAAAGAAGCCGTAAAACGTGCCGACCGCTATTTAAAAAAGCAGGGCGTTTTAAATGCTGAGGAAGTAGTGCGTGTTTTTGACCGTGCCATTACCAAAGAGCTTGACTACCTGAATGAAGCCCGAAACATCGACCGTTTCCGTGTTACTTACAAGCACCGTACAGATTTTTATGTTCCCAAGGCTTACCGCGAATACTCTACCAACAAGGTACTCATTATGGAGTTTATGAAGGGCTGCAAAATTACTGATGTAAAGCAGCTTAAAGAGTGGGGCAT
Source organism: uncultured Bacteroidota bacterium (assembly GCA_903889265.1). Lineage (GTDB taxonomy): Bacteria > Bacteroidota > Bacteroidia > Chitinophagales > LD1 > Bog-950. The sequence continues at coordinate 2,760 of CAISWS010000480.1, read as the reverse complement.
AAGCCCGGCCCGGATTGTAGAGAAGGGAATGGATATTTACCTTTCGCAAATATTTGAATTCGGATATTTTCACGGCGACCCGCATCCGGGTAATATCCTGGTAGATGAATCGGGCACTATTATTTTGCTTGATTTTGGTATGGTGGGCCAGTTGATGAAAAAGGACAAGTATGCCTTTGCAGGTATATTTATTGCCATGAGCCGGCACGACGCCCGCGAAATGGCCAACCAGATGCGCAAGCTGGCGGTAGAAGATAATATTACCGACATGCGCCAGTTTGTTTACGACCTGAATGATATGATAGAGGACTACTCATACCTGGATGTAAGCGAAAGTTCCATACAGGATGTAATAGAACGGTTGCAGAAAATTATGTTTGAGTACCACATTACGGTACCAGGTGGTGTGTTCCTTATTTTCCGCGCTTTTGCCATTTTAGAAGGTATAGGCAAAAAGATGCACCCTAATTTTAAAACCTATGAATTTATACGCCCTTACGGCCAAAGATTGCTTACTGAACAATTAAAACCTGAAAACCTGGCATCAGAAGCAGCACAGAGGTTCAGTAACTTAACAGGTTTTTTAAATAGTTTTCCGGTTGAGGTAAGGGGTATTTTGCAGCAGGTGGCCAAAGGCAAACTGCATACAGAAGTTGAATTACAGGGCTATGGCTACGCCCTTAAAAAATGGGATAGCATAAGCACCCGCATGTCGCTTACCTATATTATTTGTGCGTTGATGATTGGCTCCAGCATAGCCCTGCTGCCCAAGTATAACGAGGATATGAAATATTACTACGGCATTAATGCCTGGAGCTTTACCGGGTATTGCATAGCCGGGTTCTTTTTCGCTATTTGGGTATATGCTATTGTAAGGAGGCAGGTTTATAAATAATAATATATTAATGGCGTGCTCCTTGCAAAGCCTCGGGTCGTGCTATCCGCGGAATTTATCCCGATGCTTCATCGGGAACTCCTCCATCGCAAAGCCTCAGTCCGGGCTTTCCGCTTCAATCCTGAGGACGGAATTGAAAAATCGCTCAAAAATGACCAATAGAGGATACATTTTCCGTCCTTTACGTAACTCTCCGATGAGCCGGTTAAAACTTCCCTAACCCGACAGGTCTATAACCCGGCATGGGTTTACACTGTTTACACTTTTTGGCCGTTTTTTAAAATCAACTACCTCAATATCAATCATTTATCTGTTTACACAGCCCGTTTTTAACAAAAAAGTGTAAACCCATTTTACCTTGATTAAATTTAAAGTATTGATTATCAATAAATTACTCCAAAAAAAGTGCTAATTCTGCTTATTTAAATTTTTATAAATCAACATCAACATCAGGTCAAGCAAATACCGATAAATTGGTTAAATTGTAATTATGAAAGCGATTGGTCTGGCGTCTTTTTTTAGTTTTTTGTACCTATTTACTCATTCCCAACTCATATTTAGCAAACAGTGGAATAAAAGGTATGGCGGGGTAAATGATGATGGTATGATTGCTATACAAAAAACAATAGATGGGGGGTGCTTGTTGGGGGGATCTTCTAATTCTGGTGTAAGTGGTAATAAAACGGAAGCATGCATCGGTAATTATGATTATTGGCTTATAAAAATAGATGCCGGTGGAAATAAATTGTGGGAGAAATGTTATGGCGGTACGTCAATTGATTTTTTAAGTAAAATACAATCAACTCGCGATGGTGGATATATTTTGGGAGGCTTTTCCACATCCCAATTCAGCGGAGATAAAACTCAGAACGGGTGGGGCAGCTATGATTATTGGATTGTAAAGATAGATTCGGCAGGTAATAAGCAATGGGATAAGGATTACGGAGGATATGATGAAGACGATCTATATGATGTTCAACAAACCCCGGATGGTGGTTATATTTTAGGTGGGTTTTCATGGTCAGGGATAGACGGTGATAAAACACAGGATAATTGGGACCCCACCTATCAAACACCTGATTATTGGCTGGTAAAAATCGATTCTACGGGCAATAAACTATGGGATCGCACTTATGGTGGCGATCAGGCTGATTATTTTGCAAGCCTAATCCAAACCAACGATGGCGGATATTTATTAGGGGGTAATACCGAATCAGATTCAGGCGATAATGTTACTACCGCACCAAGAGGGTTAGAAGATGCATGGTTTATAAAAACAGATTCTTTAGGGAACATCATATGGGATTTAAGGTTGGGAGGCACAGCAAGCACCTATAGTGGTGGATATCCCGCAATACAATGTGCAGATAGTAGTTATATCCTTGCCTGTGGTTCAAACTCCGATAGCGGAGGAGATAAAACTCAGAAGACGTACGGCAATGCAGATTACTGGATAGTTAAAATTAATTCTAATGGCCATAAAATTTGGGATAAGGATTTTGGCGGTCCGGAAGGGGATGCATTGACTTATTTGACACAAACATTTGATGGTGGTTATTTAATGTCTGGCGAATCCCAATCAACTGCTGGCGGAGATAAATCTGAAAACAATTTAGGAAACCAGCAGGTATGGATGCTTAAAACCGATTCTCTATGGCAAAAGCAGTGGGATAAAACTATTTTTACCACTGCCGATAACGATGTAGGTTATGCAATCCAAACTCAGGACAGTTGTTATGCCGTTGAAGACGGAACTTGGGCGGGCATTGGAGGATATAAAACAGTGCCTAACTGGGATAGCACCAATAGCACAGGCGATTACTGGGTAGTAAAATTTTGCTTTACCGGTTATGGCGAGGGCGTTA
>CAISWS010000479.1 GCA_903889265.1 uncultured Bacteroidota bacterium | reverse complement strand
ATAATAAATATTGGGTTATTATCATCTGCGCAAACGTATCAAAGAAGTTACGGCAACGATGATGTGCAAATTTCGCAGGGCCCCTACACCTTGTTTACTGAAAGTAACGGAATATCTGTTTATGTGGCTTGGGTTAACTCAGGTAATAAAGCTATAGCCGCATGTTTTAAAGTAGAGAATCACACCGGCAATACCGTAATTGTAAGCTGGGGCGGGCCCAAATGGTTTTATAACGGAACCTATATTAATAAAGGCAACCAGACAGGATATTCAGATAAGTTTAACCCCGGCGAAATAAAAGATGGTATCTATCATAAGCCTGGTAACAACGGAACTGAAGTTTACAAGTTTCGCCCAAACTGGCTTTACTATACCATGCCCGAAGATAATCTAACCGCTAATCTGGTTAGTGTACAGCTAATGGATTTTGAAGTTTTGCCTTACCATTAATATAAACTCAATATTAACAGCTATGTATAAACACATTATTACCATTGGCATAGTATTAACCCTTATTGCAGGTTGCAAAAAAGACAAGGTAAACGTATATGGCGCCGGCAATGGCAAACTTTCGCTTTTTGCAAAACAGGTAACATATCCTTATCCGGTAGATCCATTCCCGGTTGCTATGTACATGGATACCTCCGTTATAGGAGTATTTACTAACGCTTATTCCTACTACAGCGTAAATCCATCAGACCCATGCAGCCTTGATTCCACACCCTACTCTATACCTTTAATATGCAAAACCGGCACGCACAATTTTTATGGTGCATCACTTAATGGCAGCTTACCTGCTTTTCAGGTTACAATATCAGAAGGCACTTGCGTATCGCATGAAGTCGACTTTTAAAATACATTGTTCAGTTTAAAATAATCTAACCACTATAACCAGTAAGCTAAAACGGATATAATTTAACCCAAAATAGTAAACCCTATGAAACACATACTTTCAACAACAATGTTTTTATTTTCTCTTTGCTTATTGCATTGCCAGGATATTATCGTCAAAACAAGCGGCGATGAAATACAGGCAAAAGTTACTGAGGTAAATATTAACTATATAAAATATTACAAATTTGGATTTTCAGATGGCCCTGTTTATACTATTGACAAGAACCTGGTATTTATGATTAAATACGCCAATGGTACTAAAGATGTATTTCAGAAAACAACCACTGCGCCTCAAAGCGAAAACAATAATCAGGCAGCCACTAATTACAGCCCTGCCCAGGCAGCGGTGCCATCTATCAGTAATGTACCTAATAAGCCCAAAAACGATTACGATACTTACATGGCCGAGGCAAAGAAGAAGCAGAAAGCAGGCAGACAAGGTTTAGGTTGGGGCATGGGTTTCTTTTTACCTGCAGCCGTAGCTTGTTTTACTGCCAGTGCCATTATATCAGCCAACCCCAACTACGGTTATGATTATGTTACCGGCCAATACGATATCAACGAATCCCAATCAACGGTGGGTTGGCTTTTGGCCTGGGGTATAACCTCTTCCGTATTTAGCGTGTCGGGCATTATTTTCGGATCTATTGATTTACATAAAGCCAAAGTGCTGAGAAAAAAAGCTGAAGACTCAAAAGCTGCTTCACTTTCCTTCAACCCCTCGTTACAAAACACAACGTTGCGGGCATCATCAAAACCCATTCCCGAATTAGGTGTTCACATTAGTTTTTAAACAAGGGTAACAATATTTTGATAAAAATTTAAATCCTATCTATCTCAACTAATCTGCCTTTATTTTAGTGCGGATTTCATGGCTTTCAACTGGTACTAGTTTATTTTAACTAGGATTACTTGGCCTCCACATTTTTAATGCGTGTTTTTATTGATACGGTATTTGCATTTAGTAACGTGCTGTAAATACCGTATTATACTTCACCGCAGCTTTATAAATTAATTCCATTAACACCGGGCTTCAACCGGTGCTAATATATCCCGCCGTTTTCAGGGCTAATACAAAACAGCCAAACCAACGGCTGCCAAACCGTAGAGGGCTACTGCATTTTTTATGCGTAGTTATTTCTGCTTCCCCGCAAGTTCTCTGTTCCGTTTAAAATAGTCCTTCAATTGCTCAAAATTCATATCAGCAATCTCTATTGAAATTTTGTCTCTTATCTCGCGCATGCTCTTAACGGCATCAAAAGTCTTTTTTGCCTTTTTATTATTCGTTTTCATATCCTGTTATATCTTTTGGTGAACGAATTTCGAGCGAACCATACCCACTTCGTATATTTACCGAATTATATCCCCTTATGCGGTAAATATTAACTATGTGTTTAAAATTCCAGCTTACAAGCACATCAACCCTTGCTACTGTTGCTATGGCAATATGCAGGCAATCGTTCCGGCTTGTTTTACCAACTACTTTTTCAAAAATATAAGCATCGGCAAGTTGAACCGCATCGGCAGTAAGGGTAACAAATTCAATACTATCTGCCGGAAGCGTCTTTAAAAAATCGCGGATTTCTTTTCGCGCCTTCGAAATTTCATCCAGGGTAACTTCCGAAATAACCGCCTTTATGCCCTCTAACTTTATCTTCTCAAATAATATAGTCGAATGTTCTTCAAATTCTGTATCAAAAACACCACCAATTACTGAAGTATCAATATAGAATCGTTGAACCATTGCTGTCTTTTCCTTTCAAAATTACAGATTCCCTTTCACTTTAAATATTTCAGTTCTTTTCTTTACAAAAATCATTGTACATTATGGTAGGAGTGTCCCCTCGCATATGCCTACTAACCCATATCGCCCCCATCAAATTCCGCCTTTTGCCCCAACCCACAGCTTTGACAACTTTTTAAATGTTATCAAAGCTAAACCCTCGCCTCACCGTCCATCCCACTATACAAATCCCTCCAAAACTCGCCACCTCCACACAACCCTTACCCTGTATTAAAGCCTCCCTTTCGGGGAGGTTTGGAGGGGCAGCCTTTTTTCCACATCTTTTTTTTGAAATTCAAATAATAAGTCTACTTTTGCCGTCCTTAAAATATAGACCGAATGCCTACAATACAACAGTTAGTAAGAAATGCGCGCACTATTATACGTGCTAAATCAAAGAGCCGTGCACTGGATTCATGCCCTCAGAAAAGAGGTGTTTGCACCCGTGTTTATACTACAACGCCAAAGAAACCGAACTCGGCTTTGCGTAAAGTGGCTAAAGTGCGCTTAACCAACGCTGTAGAAATTATTGCCTACATACCTGGTGAAGGCCATAACCTTCAGGAGCACTCAATCGTGTTAATCCGTGGTGGTAGGGTGAAGGATCTTCCGGGTGTTCGTTACCACATCGTTCGTGGTTCGTTAGATACCGCAGGTGTTGAAAACCGTAAAAAGAGCCGTTCTAAATACGGAACTAAACGTCCTAAGGCAGGTGCTGTTGCAGCTCCGGCAGCAAAAGGTGGCAAAAAGAAATAATTAAATCAGATCACAGTTAACTGATAATATAAGATGAGAAAGAAAAAAGCACCCAAGAGATACGTTCAGCCAGATCCGAAATTCGGAGATGTTATGATCACTCAGTTTGTTAACCGTTTAATGTACGAAGGAAAGAAGTCCGTTGCATACGGAGTTTTCTACGGAGCACTTGACCTGGTTGGCGAAAGAACCAAGGAAAATGGTTTGGATATCTGGAAAAAAGCTATCCAGAACGTTGGGCCTTCTGTAGAAGTTAAAACCCGCCGTATTGGTGGTGCTAACTTCCAGATACCTACCGAAGTTCGTGGCGAAAGAAAAGTATCGGTTGCTATGAAGTGGTTAATTCAGTATAGCCGCGATAGAAACGGAAAGAGCATGGCCGATAAGCTTGCTTCTGAAATAGTTGCTGCAAGCAAGGGTGAAGGTGGTGCTTTCAAAAAGAAAGAAGATACCCATAAGATGGCTGAAGCTAACAAGGCTTTCGCTCACTTTAAGTTCTAAGAACTGGCTGGTTGAAATTTGAATAAGTAAAGAGTAAAAAAATATATCTCCTTCGGGAGTAAAAAGCAAAATGGGAAGAGATCTAAGTTTTACGAGAAATATTGGTATTGCAGCTCACATTGATGCAGGTAAAACTACAACTACTGAGCGTATTCTGTATTACACCGGTGTTAACTACAAAATTGGTGAAGTACACGAAGGCGCCGCAACTATGGACTGGATGGAACAGGAGCAGGAGCGTGGTATTACTATCACATCTGCAGCTACCCGTTGCCACTGGACATGGAAAGACCAGAAATACGACATTAACATTATTGATACTCCCGGACACGTTGACTTTACAGTAGAAGTGAACCGTTCACTTCGTGTATTAGATGGTTTGGTGTTCCTGTTTTCAGCCGTTGATGGTGTTGAGCCTCAATCTGAAACTAACTGGCGTTTGGCAGATAACTACGGTGTTGCCCGTTTAGGTTTTGTAAACAAAATGGACCGTAGCGGTGCAGACTTCTTTAACGTTGTTAAGCAGGTTAACACTATGTTAGGCTCAATACCTATGGTTATGCAAATACCGCTGGGTAACGAAGAAAACTTTAAAGGTGTTGTTGACTTAGTTACAAACGAAGCTATACTTTGGAATGAAGATGACAAGGGTATGACTTATAAAGTTATTGATACCCCGGCTGAGTTAGTTGATGAGGTGAAGGAATACCGTGAGAAGATGCTTGAGCAGGTTGCTGAGTTTGACGATACATTGATGGAAAAATTCTTCTCTGATCCGGATTCAATTTCGCCAGATGAGATTCGTGCTGCTGTTCGTAAAGCGGTTATAGCACAGAAGGTTGTGCCCATGTATTGCGGTTCTTCTTTCAAAAATAAGGGAGTTCAGGCGGTGTTAGATGCAGTATGTGCAATTCTTCCGTCTCCTCATGACAAACCGAATATCAATGGTACTAACCCTGATACTGAGGAAGTGGTTACCATTCACCCGGATACATCAGCTCCTTTCGTGGCATTGGCGTTCAAAATCGCTACCGATCCTTTTGTAGGCCGTTTGGCTTACTTCAGGGTTTACCAGGGCTCATTGGAAGCTGGTTCTTATATTCTGAATACCCGTACTGGAAAGAAAGAGCGTATATCCCGTTTATTCCAGATGCATGCTAACAAGCAAAACATGATTCCAGGTGTTGAGGCTGGTGATATTGCTGCAGCTGTAGGTTTTAAAGATATCCGTACAGGTGATACACTGTGCGCTGAAAACTACCCTGTGGTACTTGAAAGTATGAAATTCCCTGAGCCTGTTATCTCATTGGCTATTGAGCCTAAGGCACAGAAGGATTTGGATAAGTTGGGTATGTCTTTGGGTAAATTGGCCGAAGAAGATCCTACTTTCCGTGTATCTTATGATGAAACAACAGGCCAGACTATCATTGCAGGTATGGGTGAGCTTCACCTTGAAATCCTGGTTGACCGTCTTCGCCGCGAGTTTAAAGTAGAATGTAACCAGGGTGCACCTCAGGTTAACTATAAAGAAAGATTGACTAAAACGATAGAGCACCGTGAGCTTTACAAAAAGCAATCGGGTGGTCGTGGTAAGTTTGCTGATATTAAAATTGAGATAGGCCCTGCTGATGAAGGCCAGGTTGGTCTACAGTTCGTAAATGATATTTTCGGAGGTTCAATTCCACGCGAGTTTGTTCCATCTGTTGAAAAAGGCTTTAAAGAAGCTATGAAAACCGGTGTATTGGCTGGTTATGAAGTTGATAGTTTGAAGGTACGTTTATATGATGGTTCGTACCATGATGTGGATTCAGATGCATTATCGTTTGAACTTTGTGCCAAGCTTGCTTTCCGTACTGCTGCAAAAATGTGCAAACCGGTATTGTTAGAGCCTATCATGAAAGTTGAAGTTATTACACCTGAAGAGAATACCGGTGATGTGGTTGGTGATTTGAACAGAAGAAGAGGTATTTTGGAAGGAATGGAAGGTAAAATGAATGCACAGGTAGTTAAAGCTAAAGTGCCTTTGAGCGAAATGTTTGGATATGTTACCCAATTACGGACTATCACATCAGGCCGTGCAACTTCGGTAATGGAATTCTTCGCTTTTGCGCCAGCACCTGAAAGTGTTTCGAACGCAGTAATTGCCAAAAACAGCGGTAAAACCCGCACCAGTGCAGTAGGGGAATAATTAAGTAATAATAGTTATAATAATAAAAAAACGTTCTTTTTATGAGCCAGCGAATAAGAATCAAATTAAAAAGCTACGATCACAATCTTGTTGACAAGAGTGCTGAGAAGATAGTAAAGACAGTAAAAAACACAGGCGCTATAGTTAGCGGGCCCGTGCCTCTTCCAACTCATAAAAAGGTGTTTACCGTTCTTCGTAGTCCGCACGTAAATGCGAACTCTAAAGAACAGTTCCAGCTTTGTACTTACAAAAGATTGCTCGACATCTATTCATCTACATCAAAAACTATTGATGCCCTGATGAAACTTGAATTGCCAAGTGGTGTTGAGGTTGAGATAAAAGCATAGTTAGCCAATGTGCTAATTCGGCTATTCGGCAATGTGTTAATGGCCGAATTACAAGAGTAGCCGGATTAATAATTATCACATTGCCGAATTATCGAATTGCCGAATTTGTATTTAATCATTTATGATGGCATCTGAAACAGCGGTGTTATCCTCTAAAACCAAGTAGAATGAAAGGAATTATTGGAAAAAAAGCAGGTATGACCAGCGTGTTTGACAATGGCAAACATACTCCTGTAACGGTTATCGAAGCCGGCCCT
>CAISWS010000478.1 GCA_903889265.1 uncultured Bacteroidota bacterium | reverse complement strand
TGGCAATAATAACATAGCATTAGGCGAGCAGTCATTATACGGCAACCTGACGGGAGCTTATAACATGGCCATGGGCTACAATAGTTTAACCAGCCTTATATCAGGGAATAATAATGTGAGTATTGGTGCGGAGAGCATGAATAATAATCTTAGTGGAAATAACAATACCGCTTTAGGTTATTATGCAGGATTCAGTGCGCTTGGAAGCGGAGATGTTTTTATCGGGAACCAGGCAGGCCATAGTGAAACCGGCAGCAACAAACTTTACATTGCAAATAACGGCACGGTAACGCCATTAATTTATGGCGATTTCAGCCTGAAGCATCTGACTATTAATGACAGCTTAACCAGTAAGTATTTTCAAATGACTAACGGGAGTTCGGCGGGCTATGTTTTACAAAGTGATCCTGCAGGAAATGGCAAATGGGTATCGGCTTCCAATTCTGTGGTAGTTGCAGGAAAAGGATTAAGCTACAATAACGATACACTAAACAGCAGCTGGACAACAACGGGCAATAATATTTACAACAATAACACTGGTAATGTTGGCATTGGCACTTCGGCACCAACCTCTCTGTTAACGGTAAATGGCCAGGGTGCATTCTGGAATAACAATGCACTCAGTTTTTACAGCGATGCCGGGTTAAACCAAAGAGGGCTTATTGGAACCAATAACAACCAATTTACCGTGGCGTCTACGCTTGATGGTGCACAGCAGTTGCGACTGGCCTCTAACTACCTTATAGGCTTTTATTTTACTGACTCAATGAATAACGGAAACCTGGCTAAGGTAGCAATCAATACCCTTTTAGGTTATGAGGGTATTGGCACTTCCAGCCCTATGTATCCCCTGGATATTCAAGCCAGTGTCAATGATGCTTACGGCAATTACGGATATTTGTCACCATCAGGCGCCTCTACCAATAGCAATTCAGGAAATGTTCCGGTTTCAATTCATGCCACCGGACGTATAGTATGCCCTGAGTTTGATGCTATTTCTGACGCAAGGGTAAAAAATATCATCGGGTTAAGCGATAACGGGGCTGACCTTAATACCCTGGTGAAATTGCGCATTACCAATTATCATTTTATTGACACCCTTGCAAAAGGCAGTAAATTATATAAAAAGGTTATAGCGCAGGAGCTTGAAAAAGTTTATCCTGATGCGGTTTCTAAAATGACCGATGTAGTGCCTGATATTTACAAGCTGGCCTCCATAAAGAAAGGCAGAGTTACCCTGGCTAATAACCTGAAAGTTGGAGAGCGGATTAAACTGATAATGGACAATAAGACGGAGATATTTGAAGTAATAGCTGCCGATGCAAATGGCTTTAGCGTAAACACAAACGACGAGGGCAACGTTTTTGTTTATGGACGCGAGGTAAACGATTTCAGGTCAGTGGACTACGAAGCACTAACTACCTTAAATATTTCGGCAACACAGGAACTGGTTAAAATGATTAATGCATTACAAAGCGAAAACGCGGAGTTTAAGACCCGGCTGGCTTCGGTTAGCGCCGATATGGAGCTTATTAAACAGGCCCTTCATTTGAATGTTGGAGACCAAGTTCAAAATAAATAAGCTTAATAAGCTGATAAAAATCTGATTTACGAATTACTTCCATTAGGGTGGATGTAGACAGGGGTTGGTGTGCAAAAGCCGCCCCTGTTTTTTTTAAGCGCTCTAAACAAAACCATCGCGGGTTTTATTCTTTAGGCAATGCCGGCAAACCATTGCCGTTGGCCTGAATAAACCTCGACAGTAAACTCTGTCTTTTATTCAGGGGTATAAAATCTTTTACCATAGCTGAAGACACATCAACTGGCGGTACTGCCGGCGAAAAATATTTAAGTGAATCTATAGCAACAGGAAGAATACCCATATCAGGCCAGTTTTTTTCAACGAAACCCTTTAAGTACAAGGCCTGGTAAGCATCTGTGGCAAGTGCTACCTTTTTAAATCCCAGCTTGTGGGCCATCAGCCAGCTGTAGTAAACATTTTCTTTGCCGTGCTGGGCCTGGACTTCGCAAAACACATTTTGGGGAGGTACACCTATTTTTTCGGCAATCATTTTCATCACTTTGGCCTCTATATAGGGCGAAGAACAAGCAGCACCTGAAAAAATAATATTGCGGGCTATACCACGGTTATACAATGTTTTTGCCCAAACTACACGGGTATTAAAGCCATTGGTTTGCTGGGTGGCGGTATCAAAACCTATGCCGGGCACAATAATTACATCATAAGGTGCACGCGTAATATATTTTGTATACATGCCGTTGACAACTGTTTTAAAGTTGCAGGCACTAAGAAGAACAAGGAGAAACACTCCGGTAAAAAACAGGATTTTATTTTTGGTCATTTTTTTAACCGCTCTTTCGGATGTTTATATAACAACAATATAAGTATTTAGTTGTTTGCGCTCCGGTAATTCTTCTATTAGAACAGCATTGGGCAAAATGATTAAGATGCAAAAATTAACTTTTGCTGTAATATTTTAATCCCACAATGCCCACCAAAACAACCCCTGTAAAGAACAGCTGCTGCAGGTTATACGCCTCATTGAAAACGAACACGTCCATAAGTTTTGAAAAGATGAGCGCCAATGCCATCCATACTGCAAATGCCGTGGAAGCGGGTATGCCTTTCATAGCCATGGAGAAAAAGTAAATATTGCTCAGGCCGAATGCAATGTAGCCGGCCAGTGGCAAAAGTGTTTTCCAGGGGTCTTTATCTGATACCATGGTTGATACCCGGATACCGGAAATTGCCTTCATGTTTAAAAATTTAAGGCTGTAAATCCAGCAGGCTTCAAACGCAGCAGCGATTACTATATACAACCAGTATATCATTTGGCAGTATTTGCAGAGCCGTTTCCGGCATCTTTGAACCAATGCAGGGTGTTAGTAGCCCACCCCATGTAGGGCTTCATGCCGGGAATACTTTCCGCTTTTTTTACATCAAACCTTCTGAATGCAAAGATATGCTGTAAAAAATATTCATGCGGGTATTCATACGGAAGCCCGAATTTCTGCGGTTTAAGTACCTGATAAGTGAATGGCTTTAACCCCGGCAGAAACCCGGTGCCGAATATCCAATCCCAAAATGCAAATTTGGTGGCGTAATTACAGTAGAATACTTCGCGGTGATCGGCATGATGCCATTGGTGCATTTCCGGGCCATTAATAAAGTACTGAAGTTTACCGCTGTGCACGTCAATGTTGGCGTGTATCCACATACCCCAGGTAGCATCCAGCAATGCCTTAATGGGCACCACTATTGCCGCAGTCTTTACGTCTAACAAAAAAACAATAGGAGCAAACTCAATGGTTTGGTTGATAATAATTTCTATTGCATGCGAGCGTGAGCCGGCCAGCCAGTCAACCGTTTTTACTGAGTGGTGCGCCTCATGTGTACGCCAGAAAATTTTGGTATTGTGTTGCAGGCGGTGGAACCAATAGATATAAAAATCATGCGTAACCAGAAACAGCAACACCAGGGCCCATATTGGCCAGTTGGAGATATATCCGCTATCGGCCAGGCCTAATGATGTTTTAGCCGGTGCTATTATATAGTCAAAAATGAGTATTTTAAGAAAGTAACTCTGAAAAACGGTATACCAGAAAAAATCAAGCCAAAACCCTTCACGGAAAAATTTATAACCTTTGGTATATGGGAAAAACCGTTCAAGAGTAACCATAATGGGCACCCAGCAAAAAAGTATAATCGTTGTTATTGTTTCTGTCTTACTCATAAACTCAACATTCAAAAACCGTATGTAAGGTTACGAAACAATGCTAAGAGTTTACAACCACTTTCGCTTCTTTTACTCTTCTCAGCTTCTGGCGTTGTCCTATTTCACTATCGTACACTTTTTTAACACCATCGCCAAAAGATGCTTCTATGTCGCGGATGTCTTTAACCAATCTTGCCATGCCCTGGGGCTCAACAGAGGCCGCCTGGTCCGATCCCCACATGGCGCGGTCAATCGTAAAGTGCCTTTCAATAAAACGGGCACCCATTACTACAGCAGCAACAGTAGTAGCTAAGCCGGTTTCATGGCCAGAGTAGCCGATGGGCACCTTGGGGAAAAGCTTTTGCAGCTCCGGAATCATTTTCAGGTTTAACTGGTCTAAAGGACAAGGATATGCCGAAGTAGAGTGCGCTATCATGATATTGTCTGTCCCAATTTCATCTACTGCATAAAAAATCTCATCCATGGTAGACATTCCGGTGGATAATATCAGTGGTTTGCCGGTGGCCTTCTTTTTCTTCAACAGGTCAATATCTGTTAATGAAGCTGAAGCAACTTTATACATGGCCGGATTAAATTTTTCCAAAAAATCAACCGATGGCTCGTCCCAGCAGGAAGCAAACCAGATAATGTTTTTTTCAGCCGCAAACTCGTTAATCAGGGCATATTCTTTTTCTCCGAATTCAACTTTGTAGCGGTATTCAATATAGCTCATACGGCCCCATGGGGTATCGCGCATAATTTCCCACTGGTCGCGTGGGGTGCAAATCTCCGGGGTGCGTTTTTGGAATTTTACTGCGTTTGCACCCGCTTTGGCGGCTTCGTCAATCAGCTTTAACGCGGTGTCTACAGAACCGTTGTGGTTAATACCGATTTCGGCAATGATAAAGCAGGGCTCATCAGCGCCGATAGCATGTTGGTTATTAATCTGAATAGTTTGCATAGGGTTAGTTTTCGGTTCTTAAATGAATAATTAATTCTGCAAATTCTCTGAAAGCACCAGCCCCGCCGGCTGACCGGCATATAAAATGAACTGATTTTTTTATAGGCTCAAAAGCATCGGCCGGACAAGCGCTTAAACCGGCCAGTTCCAATACTTCTAAATCATTGGTGTCATCGCCTATATAGGCAATTTCGCTAACTGATAGTTTATGTCTTTCTAATATTTCAAGCAATTTTTCCTTTTTATTATGGGCACCCAAATACAAATGCGTTATTTTTAATTTTTCACCACGGCGGCGCACTATCTCTGAGTTTTCGCGCGTTATAATACCGCTTTCAATACCACACAACGTGCGTAACCGCTCAACACCCATCCCATCGCGAAGCGAGAATTTTTTTAACTCCTCGCCACGTTCAGAATAATACACGCATCCATCCGTTAACACACCATCGCAATCTGTAAGCAACAGCTTTATCTTTTGGGCTTTATCTTTTAAAATATTGCTCATAGGTTACATGGCTGTCCATCCTCCATCTACTATTAAGTTTGCACCGGTCATATAAGCCGAAGCATCGCTTGCTAAAAAAACAATGGCACCTTTATAATCAGATGGCACCGCCATGCGGCCTAAGGCTGTTTTGCGGCTATAATTGGCAACAAAAAAATCGTCCTGGTTATTTTCGACACCTCCCGGAGATAAAGTGTTCACTCTAACTCCTTGTTTTCCCCAATAGGCCGCTAAAAAGCGGGTGAAGTTTACAACAGCCCCTTTAGTTGCCGGGTAAGCAGGCGATTTATAAAAAGTCTGTTCCCCTTTTTGATTTTGATAAATAGACTGGTCGGGCCCAACGATGCCATACGTAGAGGCAATGTTGATGATGCTTCCCTTCCCTTGCTTAGCCATTACGCTGCCGAATACCTGGGAGCACAGAAACACACCGGTAACATTTACATCAAGCGATTTCTGCCACATCTCCAACGGATAGTTTTCAAATTTCGATTGCTCCGCAGCCATGGCCGGGTTTTCGAACATATCATTAATGGCAGCATTGTTTACCAGCACATCTATGGTGCCATAACGGGTGATAATTTTTTCGCAAGCCTGTTTCAGTGAATCCGCATTAGCAACATCGGCGCTTATCCCCATGTGCCTTTCGCCTAAAACCCCTGCAAATCTGGCGGATTCAGTTTCGTTTATATCCAGCACCACAACATTAGCTCCTGCCTCGTGTAAGGCACGGCAGTGCTCTTTGCCAATAAGGCCCAGGGCCCCGGTTACTATGGCTGTTTTATTTTTTAATGAGAAAAAATCCATTTAATAAAATTGATTTCAGGATACAATAAACATTGGTATTAATATTTTGTTTTGCGGAAAACCATTTCCAGCACTTCGCCTTCTAAATAACTTTCCGGCTTACCACTTTTAACGGCTTCTTTTAAAATCGGGAAGACCTCGTCATATGCATTTAAAGTGTGCTGAATGTCTTCATCAGTATGGCTGAAACTCATATTATGGAACCCACCCCACAATACTCCGCGCTTAATCATTTCCTGCTGCATCAGGGTTTTTAAAACAAGCGGGTCGCCTGCGGTTGCATTGAAATTGATGATGCTTCTGCAATCAAAACCAGAACAGGATGTTATTTCGCTGACCCCGGCTTTTGCCACACGCTCGTTGTATCCGTCTTTCAGCAGTTTTCCTTTTGATGCCAGGTAAGCAGGCACATTTTTTTCTTTTATTTCAGTTACCGTTGCAATGGCGGCAGCCAAAGAAAGCGCCTCACCACCGAAGGTGGTAAAGATGAAAACATCCTGCTCGCCGCGGCTGATAACATCCTTCCGTCCTGTTAAAAACGACACCGGCATACCATTCGCTACCGCTTTTGAAAAACAAGCTAAATCGGCCTTGATATCGAAATATTCCTGTGCTCCACCTAAGGCAATACGGAAGCCGCTCCACATTTCATCGAAAATGAGCAGCGAACCATTCTCTTTTGTTAAGCGGGCTACTTCTTCCAAAAATCCGTCTTTAGGTGCTTCAAATACATAAGGTTCCAGTATCACGCAGGCAACATCTTTATCTAATGACGCCTTCAGCGATTCAATATTGTTGTACTGGAAGGTCTTTGTAAGTAAGCGGGTTTCCTCCGGTATACCGGCATTGCGCAGTGTAGTGCCAATATACCAATCGTGCCATCCGTGGTAACCGCAGCAAACTACTTTATTGCGGCCGGTAAACGCGCGCGATAAACGTACCGCTGCACTTGTAACATCGCAACCGGTTTTTGAAATACGGATACTTTCCGCGTTTGGCACTACCTGGTGCAGTAATTCGCAGGCTTCATACTCCAACCGGTGCATTAAAGAAAATGTAATGCCTTTTTCCAGCTGCGCTTTAATGGCATTATCTACTTTGTCGTAGCAATATCCCAGCGAGATGGGGCCTATGCCCATATTATAATCAATAAACTCGTTACCATCCACATCCCAAACATGCGAGCCTTTGCCGCGTTCCAGGTAAACCGGTGCTACGCCACGGGAGTATTGACCAGGCCCTTTGGCCAGGGTTTGCGTAACCGGATGCATAATTTTTTGCGCCTTCTCTAAAATCTCCTTCGATTTTGTAATGTTAGGTATACTATAAGTTGTTGCAGTGCTGTTTGACATAAGTTATGGTTTAATTATCCGGCTGTAATAAATGCAGGTTCAACTGCCAGCTTGTTTTGTTCTTTAAATGTTGTTGTAATTTTTTCGGCTAACTGCGGTGCAGTAAAACCTTCATAGTTTAAAACTTCGCTAAGCAGGCCTGGCCTGAACCATCTTTCGTTTAACGCAAATGGCAAAACATTGGCGGTAGTGCGGTTCTTCAATAAAATTTCGGCAATAATGCTGTAAAGCCCGCCGGTTAAAAAGTGATCTTCAATGGTAACAACCAGCTTTGAGGTGGCCGATACTTTTAGAATCAATTCCTCATCCACCGGTTTCAGGGAACGCATATTCACCAGCCCTGTTTTTAATCCCTGGCTCTCCAGAATTTCTTTTGCTTTATAGGCCTGTTCAAACAACATACCGTATACCAGCAGTGTAACATCTTCACCCTCGCTGATTACCTCAGCCTTGCCGGTTTTGAAAGGCTCATGTTTGATTACGCCGGGCCTTGTGTTTAAGCGAACATAGGCAGGGTGTGCCGAGGCCCATATTTCGGGTAGCATGGCCAGCATATCGTTTTCATCGGCAGGGCAAAACACTGTCATGCCTGGAATGGTTCGCATCAGTGCAACATCTTCAATAGCCTGGTGCGTAGGGCCGTTTCCGTCCGATAGAAAGCCTGCTATCCAGCTGCTTAATTTAACCGGTAAGTGCGCTATGCCCACATCCGTACGCACAAATTCGTAAGCCCGGTAAATAAGAAAGGTAGCTAAGGCATGGCAAACGGGTATGCGGCCCCTTAAAGCAAGGCCTGCGGCCATGCCAATCATATTTTGTTCGGTTATGCCGGTATCAATAAAGCGATGGCCTAAAATGGGTGGAAGGTCGCGGATAACGGCGCGGTTTTCGGCGGTCATTACCACATACCGTTCGTCGGCCAGTGCGGTTTGTTTTATCAGTTCCTGGTAATTCATATTATCTCACTATTAAAGTTTCAGAAGTCAATGTTGTTTCTTCTTCACCGTGAAGTTCTTTTAAAAGGCTGTCCACCTCTTCGCCGGTAAAATTGCAGAACCACCGGTCTGCCCTTTCCTGTATGCTGGGAAGGCCTTTTCCACGAACAGTATCGGCTATAATTACACTTGGTTTGGTGCTGCTGAATGGTAGTTGCGAAAATGTTTCTTCCAGTTGTTCAAAATCATGGCCGTTAATACGTTTTACTTCGCAACCGAAAGCGCGGAATTTATCTTCCAGCGGCTCCAAAGGAATCAGGTCTTCAGTGCGCATGTTGGCCTGAAAATGATTGCGGTCAACTACCAGTGTAAAATTGTTCATTTTATAGGCGCTGGCAACGTGCAGGGTTTCCCAAACCGAGCCTTCGTCTAACTCACCATCGCCTGTTATAACTACTACTTTGTTTTTGCCACCCCGGATTCTGATGTCCCACGCAATACCTAATGATACTGAAGGTAAATGCCCCAATGAGCCGGAGTGGAATTCAATACCAGGTATGTTGCGGTTGGGGTGCCAGTAAATGTGGTCGTTGGATTTAAGGTGATTATCTAACCTGCTTTTCTCCATCCATCCTAACTCAACAAACATGCCATACAATGCCGGAACATCATGGCCTTTGGAAAGTAGCAGGTAATCGCGGTTGGGGTCCGTCAGCGTTTCTTTGCTGATGTTTAAAAAGCCTGAATACAGGTAGACTATCAGGTCAGCGCATGAAAGAGACGCACCGGTAAAACAACCACCACCGGTGGAAAGTCGCACAATATGCTCGCGGACTTTCAGCGCCCTCTCTTTTAATTCATTCAACTTATCAGGTGTCATATTATCAGGTGTCATAATTCTATACTTGTTTTGTTTGAGCTGCGGTAACAGTCTTCAGTTCATTCATGTGATTGCGGTACCAGTTTACACCGGCGTATTTTTCATTAATTGCAGCAATCTCAGGATTGGAGTTCAGCAGGTTCAAAATATCTGTCATCCCAAAATCCTGTTTAACCGGATATAGCCTTTCGTAAATGGTTTTGATAAAAATGAAGTCTTCAGGGTAATCAATCGTAAATCGGTGGCTCATAGAATAGTCCAGCCCGGTTTCCCAGGTTACGTTACCTGTACTGAATCTTTCTGGATGCTCCCAGATATAGGGGGTGGTGTGCTCACGTTCAAAACTCTTGTCTGCTTCCTTCCACGCCTTTTCAAGTGTTTTAATATCCATAACCTCAACATCATTGCCATCAGGGTAAGTAGCGGGGTGCAAATTACTAACGTATTCAAAATAATGGTCAAGATAATATTGTAATACTTTGTCAATAATAAGCGGGTCAATTAACGGACAATCAGAGGGTATTTTAACCACCGCATCTGCTTCCTGCCATTTGCCAGCCTGGTAATGGCGGTCAAGGAGGTCAAGTGCGCTGCCCCGGTAACAAAGAATCCGGTTATCGATACACACTTTTTCAATTACATCATCTTCACGGTCTGTGCTTGTTGCAACTACCAGGCACCCTTTTAACCCTGAGGCCTGTACCCGCTCAATCATTCGTACCAGCAAGGGCTTGCCCAATATCTCCATCATCACCTTGCCGGGTAAGCGGGAGGAGCCTGTGCGTGCCTGTATAACGGTTACAATTTTTTTCAATGGAATACAGGATTTAAATTGCTTTTGGCCGTCGCTGATTTACACTGGCTAACGAAGGCCTCTCCGGTTCCGTTAAATTCAATGTATTTGCCGCATATAGCAGCAATTTTTTGAGCAGAAATACCGCCATTTTGTTGGGGCATCAGGCGTTTTAATTCCTCCACATCAAAATAGGAGTGCACTTTTTTCCCCAACCCGATACCCACATAAACCAGGGTAGACCATTGCGTAATCAGCTCTTTACAATTAGCTACCATGTGGTTGGAGTTACCATCGGTAAAAATCAGGCTATCAGATGGGGCCACAGATTTAATTTCTGCAATGGCCCTGTCAAATGCTTCATTTGGATGAAGCTTAAATAGCAGTCTTCGCCCGGCGGCAATGTTTACGCAATGTTTTAGAAACTTCATGCGGTCGTCCGTGCCAAAGGTTTCACGGCTATCGGAGGTGGCAACCATTACATAATCAGAATGAGGGAAGTTATTATCCTCAAACTGCTTTACGTTATCAAAATTAACGATGCCGGTTGTTATCATTTTGGCAGGGTTGCTGCCCATTTTGGTAAAAAAGTTACGGTACCCTTCAGAGCCAACGCAGTAGATATCGCATAGGTTAGAGGAGCCGTTCAGAGAAGTTCCGATGGCAAAATACCGCGGAATGTATTGCGAGGCACGCACAATTTTAGACCAGGTGGTTACTTTGTCAATCATACCCTCCTGTATCCAAACTGTTTTACGCTTGCGTAAGTGGCGGGGCACAATCAGGTCGTTACAAAAAACCGTCATGTCGTAATTATTGCGCTCGCCTCTGTAATCTGAGCGAAGGCCATGGTCGGCCAGATACTGGTCCGCTTTTCTTTTAAACTCGCCCGACATGATAGTATGTTCCAAAAATCCATGTCTCAAAAACCATTGCTCAAAGTAGTAATCGGGATAAAACTGACTGAACCAGCAATCATAATCATCCTGCAAAAACGAGGATATCTGATGCATCTGGCTTGTTTGGTTAGGTGAACCTATTATAAACAGAATCTTTTTCTTAGCCATAAACCAACCTTCAATTTCAACTATCAAAATAACGATTGCAAGGTTAAGGTATTGTTACAGAAACAAAAAGCGAAAATTTCGTTAAATGTTAGTTTCTAACCTAAAAGGGAGGTGCGGGTGGCCGAAATGTTGATAAATCCTCGTAGAATGAAAAAATGTGGCTTGCAGAACAACCAGGCTTTATAAATATGCGAAGATTTTAGCCAGGCATCCGGGTTGAGTTAAATGATTCAGCTTTATGGCCCAATAATTTTTGACAGTCGAAAGTAGAATTCAAGTAAGACCACTTCGGCCTAAGACGGTTTTTACTTCACAGAACCTGTTGCCGTTTTCTGTGTTTTAATTCGCTACTTTTAAATATGCCATTATACTATTTTTAGCTTTGCCGCCTGTTTACTAAAAAATTATGGCAATGACTGCTCTGTTGGGACACGATTAGCTTAAATATAATTTTTAATAATTATCTGTCCGAATTCCGGTGGATTTTTGAACAAATTTTCACTACTAGCTCCGAGGTCTCCAATGGTTGAATTTAATGCCAGTGCATTGCCTAAATTAATAAATTTTACATTAGCCGGAAAATTACGGCTATGGACATTCCAAATATCTATAAAGTGGTAATAGAAACAATTAATGAGCATATAGCTAAAATAGAATTCGCCTTAGATACGGACGTGCTTTATTTTGATTGCCATATTGATTCATTTACCATTACCCACTACCTCAATAATAATCTTGATAGTATTTATAGGAATTCAGGAAAAGAAACCTTAACTATAATTTGTAATACCGATGGCGGGGATGCGTTGATGACTGATGAGTTAGTTCAATATATCAGAACCGTTTGCCACTATAAAAAAGTCGACATCGTAGTTCCCAGACGCGCTTTCTCTACTGGTACATTATTCTGTCTTTCGGCTACCAATCTATATATGTCAAGGCGGTCAAGTTTAGGGCTATATGATAGTCAATTGCCTTGTTCAGCAGGTCTCTCCGTATCGGTTAAGCACCTATTAAAGAACGCCGAGGAACTTCGTAAAAAAAATCCGCAAGAATTGGGTTGGTATGAATTGGATTTGCTTTCAGAAAATGGGTTTTATGGCAAAGCAAGTATTGAGGGGTTTGAAGAAAGGATTAGGCAAGTAGAAAATCTTGCGGTCAAATACATGACAGCATATTCTAGTATCAAAGATACCGAAACAATAAAACGGATTGCGGCAAGTCTAAATGACAGGGATAGGTTTAATGCGCGTAATATTAAACAGATGTGGAGCCATGATAATCATCTATATATTGACGACCTCCGTGAATTGGGATTAACGATTTTGGATTATGCAGATACTAACAATGAGATGAGCAAAGTTAAAGATAGTATCGAAACTATTGATGGCATGATAACAGAACTGAGGTTAATAAATAAGTCAAATGTGGCAGTCGCTGGAACTAAATTGGAATTTGAATTGGCTTATTACAATGCGAAAAGCACTACAGTTACCGAAAAGAAGGTTGATATGGCGAGAATTGATGAAAGTTATATTTTGATGTCGCCAACAATTACTCCGGAACGA
>CAISWS010000477.1 GCA_903889265.1 uncultured Bacteroidota bacterium | reverse complement strand
GATAATGGTTTTTTCGAACTGCCTTTGCCCATCACTAACCTTACCGATTCAGTAAAAATTTCATTTATCGGTTATTTCCCAAAAACAATTTCAATTGCCGGTTACAAACAGGGAGACACACTTAAAATATATCTCGAAACTGCAATTGAAACAAAGGCCGAAGCTGTTATTATAGCCGAAAATGCCAAAGGCGTTTTGCTAAAGGCCATAACCGGTTTAAAGCAAAACCTGTTCCGCGATTCCATTATTCAAACCGGTTTTTACCGGCAGTTTCATAAGGAGAACGGCACCTTTGTGCGCTTAATGGAGGCTGATATCAGTGTGGCCTTAAACAGCAAAGACCCTTACATGTATTCGTTTCATGAGCTAATACAAGTAAACCAGCAAAGGCGAAGTGAAACTTATGAAACCAATGGCGACAACCACGGCGACCATTTGGTTGACCTTTTAAAAGAAAACCCCTTTAGCTATAACAAAACCACATTTTTAAACCCGAAGAACCTGGATTTTTTTGCCCCGAAATTTGAAAGCGAGGATAGTGCACAATACATCATTAAAACGCAGTATAAGGAAAGCAGCAGCGCCAAACTTGAGCGCGCCCGGATATGGGTTCAAAAAGGCACCTATGCCATTACCCGCATTGAAGTTGAGAAGTTCCCCAATCCATACTACGTAAAATCAAGATATGCTTTTGACTCCCACTGGCAACTGGTTAACGAAACTGATGTGGTTCTGCTAACTAAGTACAAAGGTAAATTTGTGGTAAGTTCTTTAGAACGGGTATACAATCACCATGTGCTAAACCGCCAAACCGGCCAGGTTGATTACGTGGTAGAAGAAAGTTTCGACTTATACTTTTATCAATATAGCGATGAAAATATAACCGCCCAAATTAAGAACGGCAAGTATCACGACTTTACCAGTTTATATACCTCCAACTACAATTACAACGACAAGTTCTGGAACAACTACCTCATGGCTAAAGAACATCCTTTACTACCACAAATCGAAAAGGATTTAAGCCACGCCAAACCTTTAGACCAGCAGTTTCATGAAATGGGTAAGTAAGCCCGCCACATAAAAAACACGGGGCTTTATGTAATATTTTTAGCCAGTCCGCGTTTTTTTGAAAACATATGCTGAAAAAACTAAAAGTCCTTAAATTTACAGCACTGCTTATTTGTGCCTGTTCGGTTTCTTCCTGCAAAAAAAAATGCACTTGCAGCCCAACATGGAACGCAACCACAATCTATGTTCCCGGAAATATGGTAAGCTACAACGGTAACTGTTACGAGGCAGTAAATCAGGGTGCGGGCGAGGTGCCCGGGCCCTGGATGCAAAACCAAAATGATGTTTGGAAGGAATGTACTTCAGAATAAATGTCTAAACAAAAAACCGCTCTATTTCCCCACTTAACAAGGGTACCGGTATATCTTCAAACGCGTGTCCCACATTTTCATATATTTTAAATTCCGAGTTTTTTACAAGGTGGTGCACATAATTTGTTTCTTCAAAACTCACCATATTGTCCTTTCCTCCACGGCCTAATAAAACCGGTTGCTCAATTTTTATAAAATCCTGGTCGGTCAGATGGGTATGCGCAAGGTCTTTCAAAAGCAACGCGGTTTTGCTCATTAAACTTTTCCATTCATGCTCCCCGTGCCGGTCAACAAGCATCTGCGCAAATGCAGGCACTTTCTGTTGGGTCACTTCGGGGTTCAGCATTTTTACTTCCTTTTCAGCCTCTTCAGTGTTCCACTTTAATTTGGTGCCCAGGGCAAATATTCTACCCACCCGGTCCGGATAAAAACGGGCCAGCCAAAGGGCCACATATCCGCCCATGCTGTAGCCAAAAATGTCTATGGTTTTAATGTAATTTTCGTTCATCCAATCCAGCACTTCATGTGCAAAGTTCTGGATGGTAAATGCATGTTGATGCGATGGCCTTCTGCCATGCCCTGAAAAATTGAAGTTATAAACTTTAAAAGAGCCCACCAGGTTTTGCTCAAGGTTGGCAAACTGTTCCTTTGAACCCAAGGCTCCATGCAACAGAAGAATTTCTTTCATTCCTCAAATATAAACCATTGGCTGGGCTGGCCATATGATAAACCTCAAATTCATTTGCCCGTTTATTATTTCAAAACTGCATTAAATTTGTACTTTCTAAACCGAATTCCCCCGGTTTAAACCATTTGATGTTAAAGTTAAAATTGAAATTGCAGTTTTTCCGGTTACCAGGTACTAGTCACAGGTTTTTCCTCGCTATAAAAGGCTGGCTTATCTGCATGTCATTGTTGTTTCTTAACGTGTCTGTTCAATCCCAAACAGTAAATCCTCCGGAACCTGAATCCAGCAGTTTTACACCTGTAGATAGTGAATTTATGATGCAGGTATCCAGAATCAGAAACGAAGTAATCATAACAATTACCTTTAACGACTCGCTGGTTTTTGATTATGCTGCCATAGAAAGAAAGGCCGATTTTAATGCGGAGTTCAGCCAATGCAAATACATTTCGTACGATGAGGTAAAAACCAAAGGGCGCCACCTGGTTAAAAAAGATACCTACGCCTATGCCGGCGCCAACGATGTTATGTACCGTATAAAATTAGTAACCCGGGAAGGGGCTCAGCGAATCTTCCCGGCCATTAACCTGCCCGCCGTAATAAAATAATACTCTAATTCTTTTTGGCATCGCCCTTTTTATTCAACCTGTTCAATGCATCTTCAGCATTGTCTATTATCAGGTCGTAATCGTTTATTTTTTCTTCCAGGCTTACTTTTTCGGTTTTGCTTTGTTCGGTTGAAAGGCTCGTTTTTGCCATCTTCTTTTTGTCTTCAAAATCTTTCGAAATCCTCTTTATAGCGCCCTTCGCCGCACCGGCTATAAAATGATTATCAGAGGCCATCCCCTGTTGTTCAATCGTATTTATGCCGCTTATCACTACCGGCTTTTCCATGCGGGTTAAAAAGTTAGCGTAATAATAAAGCAGCGTGTATTTTCCAAACCCACTGGCGGCCTTCAGCTTCTTTTCAAAAAAATCATTGTAAGTAACATCGCCTTCCTTGGCGTATACATCAGCCACAGCATTTACTATTTCACTGTTTTTATCCCCCTCCATTTGTTTGGCAATTTCCATTGCCTTTTTTGAATTCGCTTCAGCCAAAGCCTTCAAACCTGCTGATGCTACTCCATATGAACTATCTCCAACGGCGGTCTCAAACAAAACTGAATATTTCGAAGGGTCCTTGGATTTGCTCAGCTTATCAATCGCCTCTTTACGCACTGCGCTTTCTTTATCCTCTTTGGCCAGATGCTCAATAGTGGCCCAAATGCTGTCGTCTTTGCCGGCCTCAATGCGTGTAACAGCAAACTGGCGCAGGTAGTAGAACTTATCGTTCAGGGCTTCGGTTAATATCTGTTTGGCAGATACACTGTCTTTCTGCATATCTGCCAGGTTTCTCAAAGCCTCCAGTTGTTCCGAAAAATATGGGGCATTATGGTATTCGAAAATGTAATTAGCTGCGGTTTTATTATCCTTTCTTTCGCAAAGCACTGCGCGTTCAGGGTCAAAATCAACCAGGTCTGGTTTGCTTGCTGCTGCTATGGCAAATGTTTGCGATTTTCTTTTCAGCGTAAAATCATAATTATTAAATGTTTTGTCTTGCCAGACCCCCACTTTAAAAGGAAGCTGGTAAGTTAACTCATTGTCAGTATTGTGCTTCTGCTCAACGGTTACAAAAACACTGTCACGGTCATAAGTATAATGCACGTCCACTACCGGGTGGCCCGAGTTCATAAACCACTCATCAAAAAACCAATGCATATCGGTGCCTGTAACTTCCTCAAAAGCCAATCGCAGGTTTGCAATTTCAACCGATTTAAACTGATTGGTTTTAAGGTACAACTCCAGCGATTTAAAGAAAGCTTCATCACCAACAACCTTTCTCAGGTAATGCAACACCTGCCCCCCTTTGGCATAGCTATGGCTGTCGAACATATCCTCTTTGTCATCATAATGAAATCTTATCAGGTCAACGTTTTTGCCTTTTGCTTCATTCATGTATTGTCTGTAGTCGTCGCGGAACTTAAAATCAGCATACTCCCGTCCATATTTATATTCATTCCACAGGTATTCGCCATAGGTGGCAAAGCTTTCGTTTAACGGTATGTTACTCCAGCTTTCCGGGGTTACCAGGTCGCCAAACCATTGGTGAAATAACTCATGGCTGATTACCTCCTCATGAGTTTCATCCAGTAACTCCCTTGGGGTGCGTTGTATAAACTCGCCATGCAAAGTGGCAGAAGTATTTTCCATAGCACCGCTAACATAATCACGCACCACTACCTGCGAGTACTTGGGCCACGGAAAATCAAAGCCCAGCTTTTGGCTGAAAAATTCAATCATCTGCGGGGTATTGCCAAATATTTGTTTGGCATATGCCGCGTAGTCCTTCTCTACGTAATAGTTAACCGGTATATCTCTCCACCGGTCCTGCACAATTTTAAAGTCGCCTATGGCCATCATAAATAAATACGGCGCGTGCGGCAGGTCCATTTTCCAGTAATCAGTTACCAGGGTATCATTCACATTGGTTGATGAAACCAGTACGCCATTGCAAAGGCTTACATATTTTTTTAGGTGGGTAATATAAATCTCCTCCGTACACTTTTGGTTCGGTTTATCAATGGTAGGAAACCAGCACGAATTGGATTCGGTTTCTCCCTGGGTCCATATCTGCGTAGGCTTGCTTGAATCAGTGCCCATGGGATTAATAAAATAAAGCCCCTTGTCTTCATTAATAGCTGCACTGCCACCGCTTTTTCGCTCGTTAGGCTTGGCTGTATAATCAATATATACCTTAAACGTCTGGTCTCGCGTAAAGGCTTTGCCCAGGTTAATTTTAAGTTGAAGTGAATCGTACGTATAATTTAGGGCTTCGCCCGTACCCTCACCGGTTACCAGGCTTACCTGGTGCATATCAAACTGTTTGGCATCAAGCACTAATTCAGTTTCCGGATAAAAATGAGGTTTAAGGGTAATGGTGGCTTTGCCAAACAGGTACTGTTTCTGGTAATCGAATTTTACTTCAAGTTTGGTATTTACCAGGTCAAAATATTTGGTTGCCGAACCACGGTAAGGGTTTTCGCGCGAAACAGTTACTTCAACAGTATCTAAATTTTCTTCAATCCGGCCCGCCCTGCCTGCTTTTTTACTAGTTGAGCAGGAGGAAAAAAATACAAGAAACAAGGCTATTACGGCAAAGCGGTTTAACATGAACAGATTTTTAAAAATAAATGGGTGTAAAGGTAAAAAAAGTAAGCAGCTGCCTTTTATGCCCGATTTACACACTGATGTTGTCACCCAATAATGAAGTAATTTTTTTTGCGAAGAATACTGGCGTGGGTATAGAAAAATGGCAGTGCAAAAAACCTGATTACAGGATGAGAATAGAATTATCTATCCTTCGTTTAAAGCAGGGAATATCATTTAATGATTAAACAAAAACTGGATGGTGGCAGAGGAATTATAGGAAATTGAACCTTCCGCTCCTATAATGGAGTTCACAACAATAGAAGATCCTAACCCCACACTGATATCAATTCCTGGAAAAGAACAGGCACCGGAAGCAGTAAACTGGCCTGATACGTACTGGGTTCGTGGTGCCAGAGTTTCGTCCTGATAGACAACTTGAAATTGCAACGAATCTGCCGCACACGAAAGAATGGTTGCTGTGCCTCCAATGTGATATGAAGCTTCCTTTGTAGAAACATAACTGGCTATTGCATAACAGGACGAGGTTTGCCGTTTTTTAACTCCGCTGGCCACTACGCTACCTCCAACTTGATTAAAAGCTGCATTGGTTCCATCACTGATTAACACCGTTCCCTGTTTTCCCTGGGGTATATTCCTTACCACACCGCCGCTGTCAACATAAAGTAGTTGGCTACCCCCGTACCTATACTGGTTTAAGAAAAATGTAGTATCGCTACCCAACCTGGGCATTGACCATGTGCCCCGGTTTGTAATATTTCCTATAGTGTAATTAGTGCCATTGTAATCAGTCACTTCCATTGTAATAAAATCGCTGTCATTATAGCTGGTCCCTTCCAGGTTAAACTGGCCTGCATCTCCCGAAACACCGAATCTTAGCGGATATAACCGATTGATATTAGGATTAAAGGTTTCCAAAACCACCTGTTGATGGATATCACTACCATCCAGGTTACATTCAACATTCGCTCCCGAATAAAATCCATATCTGTTACTAACAATGTTGTGATTGCCAAATCTTCCACCCATAGAAGTGCCAGACACTATAAATGAATGTATACTATCGCCAAGGTTTGAAACCAACCCTAGCAGGGAATCTGAACCACCATTAATTATAACACTTCCTTTATAGCTGTTGCTAAAATTTCCATGCACATCTAAAGTATAGGCAGGCATCGTTGTACCTATCCCGGTATTTGCCAGTGTATCGGCATTATAAATATCATTCCGGTTATTTTGTATCCAGTTTAAATCTGTATCACCGCCCGCACTACCGCCGGATGATAATGCATATAGGGCAAATGGAACGCTAACCATTTGCGTTGTACCCATATCCGTAAAGTTGTTATCACCGTCAGGGTCAAGTTCTACCTGGAGATACTTGTTGCCGGATGCCCAGTTAACCGATGCAAGGTTGTTAATACTGCCAATTATCAGTGTTGCCAGGCCAAACTGATTGGTTTGCACATTATGGGTTTCCTGAAATACCACAGGGCCGGAAGTCAAACTATCATGAATTTGAAACCTGAGGCCAACTACTTTGTTGGATAGTACCGCATTTTCTGAGTTTCTTACAACTGCCTGGTAATTAATACCTTGGGGTGATTGAGCGGCTACAAAATTTAATACACAAAAAATAACTACAAAAGGGAATAATATATATTTCATCTTAGCTCTGATAACAAACAGCGCGCAAGGTTACTTCATAAAATATAATTTTGCAAGCCTTTTTAGGTATTAATTATTTATTTAACAACTGCCATATTTAAAATCAAACTGCTATATAATAGTTTCAGCATCTATT
>CAISWS010000476.1 GCA_903889265.1 uncultured Bacteroidota bacterium | reverse complement strand
AGCCACTTAGTGTCTATGTTGTCCCTGGACAACTCATATAACGCCGATGACGTAAACGCCTTTGATAAAAGCGTAAAAAAACTAACCGGTGCTGAGCATGTGCAATATTGTGTAGAACCAAAATTCGACGGCTCAAGTATTGCACTGGTGTACGAAAACGATATGCTCATTCGCGCAGCTACCCGGGGCGACGGAGCCGTAGGCGAGGACATAACCAACAACGCCAAAGCCCTGGCCTCTATTCCACTGTCAGCTAAGTTTTCAAAATTCGAAATCCACCGTATTGAAATACGCGGCGAAGTAATTATCCAAAAAGAAGTTTTCGAACGCATCAATAATGAACGCAAAACAAAAGGCGAAAAACTGTTTCAAAATTCCCGCAATACCGCATCCGGTTCCCTGCGTTTAAAAGACCCCAACGAATCTGCCACCCGCGGCCTTGAGGCTGTTTTGTACCATGTAAGTTTTGCTGAAGATAAAGAAGGCAAAAACCTGTTAGCGGATAAAATTCATAGTCATTATGAAACTATCGAAATGCTTTACAAATGCGGCTTTAAAACCCCCATTCACGAGCTTAAAGTTTGCACCGATGCGGAAGAAGCCATAGCCTTTATTGAATTATGGAATACCAAGCGCAATACCTTCAGCATTGAAACCGACGGCATGGTTATAAAGGTGAACGACCTTAAAATGCAGCAAAAGTGCGGCTCAACTACCCACCACCCGCGCTGGGCCATGGCTTATAAATTTCAGGCCAAACAGGCGCAATCAAAACTAAAGGATGTGGAGTACCAGGTAGGCCGCACCGGTGCCGTTACACCGGTCGCCAAAATTGAGCCGGTCGCCCTGGCTGGCGTAACCATCTCTTCCATATCGCTGCACAACGAGGAGTTTATTAAAGAGAAGGACATACATATTGGCGATACCGTTATAGTTGAACGCGCCGGTGAAGTAATCCCTTACATTATGGGAGTGGTACCTGAACTACGTACCGGCCAAGAAAAGGAAATTCATTTCCCTAAACATTGCCCATCCTGTAAATCGCCGCTAATTAAAACGGAGGAAGAAGCGATTTGGCGTTGCGACAATGCCGATTGTCCGGCACAAACCGAAGAACGCGCTATTCACTTTGTATCAAAAGACGCCTTGGATATTGATGGCCTCGGCCGCAGTATCATTATAGATTTTATTCAACGCGGCTTTATCAAAAACCTCGAAGATATTTTCAACTTGCCTTACTCTGAAATCCAAGGGCTGGAAGGTTGGGGCGAAAAATCTGTCGAAAATCTCAAAAAGGGAATTGAAGACGCCAAAGGCCGCCCAATTTGGCGCTTGATAAACGCATTCGGTATCCGGCTGGTTGGTGTAACTACCTCAAAGGATATTGCCAGCCATGTCAAAAGCATTTTGGATCTCGAAAAAATGTCGCTCGAAGACCTCACTAACATAGAAGGCATAGGCCCCAAAGTAGCCCAAAGCATCTACGATTTCTTTCAAACACCCAGTAATATCCATTTAATAAAAGCGCTGGAGCATTTAGGCGTAAACATCCAAAACCGCCCTGAAGACTCACTTGCAAAAAACAATAAACTGGAAGGCAAAACATTCCTCTTCACCGGCTCCCTCCAACAATTCAACCGCGATCGCGCTAAACAACTGGTAGAAGAAAACGGTGGCAAATTATTAAGCAGCGTAAGCGCCAATCTGAATTACCTTGTAGTAGGGGAAGAAGCGGGCAGCAAACTTGCAAAGGCTAAAAAAATACCAACTATTACCGTTTTGAGCGAGGATGAGTTTTTGAATTTGATTGCGTAAAAAAACATCCGGCTTTACCTCTCTGTTGCCCCACCCTTCAGGGTGGGGTTTAGGCAATAAAAGTGCTTACGAGGGCTTTAGCCCTTTTGCAAACGAAGTATTAAGCCCCTTTTATTATCTTTATTACTCATTCTGTATCCTTTACCCTGGTATGAAAAGCTCATTAATTTTTTCTCTGGTTTTTTTTGCGTTGTCAGCCTCTGCACAGATTGATTCTTCTAAACAACAAAAACACATCACCCAATACGACAAAAAGGTAACTTTTGATATAAGCCTTGAACCGGTTGCATTCTTTGACGTTGCGGGCAGAGCCGTAACCTCCTCATATGTAATTGAGGATTTTAGCATCTATCATTACGTGGGTTCATCAGCTTTGCCCCGGCAACAATATGGTGGTATGGATTTGAAAGTTGGAGTAGCTATTAAAAGAAGATTTCACTTTAATTTGCTCACCGGCATTTCCGGCAATAAAAACATATCATGGATACCGGCGGGTACCGACTTTAAGTTTAATTTTCTTAAAGGGAAATTTTCTCCGTTTATTCACTTTGGTGGTGGATATATTTACGAAATGTCAAACCCAAATAACAATTCATATATCGTTATCACCTCGGGTAAGGGGGCTTTGGCCGAAGCAGGTATTGGCATTTCTGTCAGGGTAAGCAAAATACTGTCCCTAGCCTTATCGCCTGAATACCGGTTTATTTATAATAATTACAAATACAATTATACAGGGCCTGTTTTTGATAGTTTCGCCTCTGGTATAGTCGGGGAAGGCAGTGTTAAACAACTTTGTAATCAATTGGGTTTGAAGATGGCTTTAACGTTTTACTAAAAAGGGCTAAAGCCCTGCCGGCTGATTGTATTCTCAATCCCCATCCTAAAGGGTGGAGCAACTATGAAATGTTTTCCCCATAAAACTCCACCGTCTCCTTCAACAAATCCTCAGTATCTTCCGATAGTGCTTCCCCATCCGCCCACGGATGTTTTGCGCCAAAATTATGGTTGCCGCCTTCTATTAAAAATAAGCGATTGTTTTTATTCCAGGTGTGCATTTCAATCGCATTGGCAACAGGTACGGTTTCGTCTTTGGTGCCGTGGATGATGAGGAAAGGGATTTGCAGTTGGCGCACAGCATCAGGTACAAATAAACGGTCAAGGTTAGCATAGTAATCTTCATACATCTGCCACTTAATCGGCATTTGCTGTCCGGTGCGTTTGTTCGGTAAATAAATTACACCATCACGCTTTATTTGGTCTAACTGTTCTTGTGTCCAGTACTTGCT
>CAISWS010000475.1 GCA_903889265.1 uncultured Bacteroidota bacterium | reverse complement strand
GGTGGGTACCGTAAGCATTGCCAGTGCTGCAATTGAAGATGTAACGGCATGGTCTGTTTTAGCCCTGATAATAGCGGTGGCCAAGTCAACCTCAGTAACTACGTCAGTTTTATCGCTGCTGCTGGTGGTTTTGTTTATTGTTATTATGTTTTATGTGCTAAGGCCGCTTTTGCAAAAATATCATATGCTGTTATTTAGTTCAGGACGGTCAGATATTTTGGGTATAACCTTAGTAGTAGCTATTTTGCTGTTATCGGCAATAACCACTGATGTATTGGGCGTACACGCTGTGTTTGGTGCGTTTATAGCTGGTTTAATTATGCCGGCGGAGATAAAGGTGAACTCGCCGGTTAAAGTGAAATTTGAAGACTTTACCACCGTTTTACTGCTTCCCATATTTTTTGCGCTTACGGGTTTAAAAACGCAGTTCGGCCTTTTAAACAGTGGTTATCTTTGGGGTGTATTTGCACTGGTGCTTTTGGTGGCCGTAGCGGGTAAAATGGGGGGCGTGGTCACCGCTGCCCGTTTTAGTAAAATTGGCTGGCGCGATTCGGTTGTGCTGGGCGTTTTAATGAACACCCGCGGATTAATGGAACTGATAGCCCTGAATATTGGATATGACCTGGGCGTTATTTCGGGACCCATATTTACTTTAATGGTGCTTATGGCCCTGGTTACTACATTTATGACCGGGCCGCTGTTGAGTTTAATACTAAATAAAGATAGCTTTACACCGGACCCCCTGACGGAAGCATGAAACACCAGTTTTGCACCATTACCACCCTTAGCCATTTATACAAAGTTTATGCGCTTGCTGAATCGCTTAAAAACCAGGGGCATGATTTTTTACTGAACGTACTGGTTATAGATGATAACCGCGATTACCACTTTGAAAACTGCCGGTTTTTTAAACTGAGCGATATTAATGCCCAACCGGGTGCTAAAGAAATAGTAAAAAAGTACCGCCGTAATAAAGATAAGATGCGCTGGAGTTTAAAGCCGGTGCTGATGAAATACCTGCTTACGCGACCGGAGACCAGCCAGCTTATTTACCTGGATAACGATCTTTATTTTTTTGCCGATTACGCATTTCTTTTTGAACTACTGAATTTGCACTCATTTCTGTTAACCCCGCATTATTACAAAAACAATCCCAACGAAAATCAGAACTGGCTGGAGGCAAACTTCAGAATAGGGCTTTATAATGCGGGCTTTGTGGGGGCCAACAAGGATGCTATTAACACCCTGCAGTGGTGGGCCGATTGCTGCCTATACCGGTGCGAAAAAAACAGTTTCCGCGGGATGTTTGACGACCAGAAGTACCTGGATATAATACCGATTATTGAGCCAACGGCTTTAATAGTGCGGCATAAAGGGTGCAACGTAGCAGGTTGGAACACGGACATATGCCGCCGCGAAATTGTTGACCACCGGGTTTTAATAGATGGCCGGTTTGATATTGTGTTTATCCATTTTAATGAAAACACCATCCGCGAAATTGTAAAAGGCAGCGATGGTATCCTGTTCAACTATTACCGCAACTACATTGAGACCCTGAAGCACCATCGCGACAACCTGAAAAAGAAAGAATTTTACTTTGAGCGCCGTTTAAGCGACCGGTTAAAACTGAGTTTGTGGAAGGTGTTGACGAGGCTGGAGATATAGGCTTTTTATTTAGCCGCCATCTCAAATTTCTCATTCAAAAAATCATACACGATATGCGGCGGCAGGTCTAACAGCGCCGGGTATATTTTTTTTAGCACCGGGGTTTCATAATAATAAAATGGTTTGGTTATGCGCGCAAGCAATGTGCGCAAAAGGTAACCAGAATTATGCCCGAACAGCCGGTTGCGGAAGGCGTCAATCAGCTTTTGCGATTCCTGTTGGTAGCGTTGTTGCTGGTTAAAGCTTAGCTGGTTGCCGTGTACCCTGAAGCCACCAACCAGCACCTGAGCTGTGTGCAGTTGTGCATGTTCAAAAAAGCGGGTCCAGAGTTCGAGGTCAAAGGCGAGGTATTCTTCTTTAATGTGGCCACCCGCCTTATCCCATAACGACCTTCGCCAGAAAACGCTTTCTTGTTGTATGGCGCTAAAGTCGCCCATGGCAAAGCGCCACTTGCTCCAGCGGGCAAATTTTAAATGCAGGTTATCGCCAATGTATTGCGGAAAGTAGTAAGTTTTGTTGCGGTTGTAATGTATTTCGTTCAGGCAGGTTCCGGTTGCATTAAACCAGGTAGGAAAGCCCATTACCCAACTTACATCAGCCAGAGAATTAAACATTTCCGCCACAGCAAAAAGCGATTTGGGATGTAGCCGGTCATCGGTATTTAACCAACCCATTATTTCGCCGGTGGCTTTTTTAAATCCTTTATTGAGTGCATCTGCAGGGCCTTTGTCGGGCTCACTAATAAATACGGCTATGCGGTTCCGGTATTTTTCTATAATGTCAATAGTGCCGTCGGTACTGCCACCATCAATAATGATATATTCAAGATTAGGGTAACCCTGGTCTAAAATAGATAGTATCATGTCCTCAATATACTGAGCACTGTTAAAGGAAATGGTTACTATGCTTATTTTAGGGTACTGCATGTTTTAAATAAATCCTGAATACATTATTAACCGCAAAGACACAAAGAGCGCAAAGAAATGCAATACAAGCGAGTAAATACAAAATAAACAAGGCAGAGAAATTAATACATTAAGGCTTTAATAATCTTGTGTATTCCTAAGCGCTTTTTGCGGTAAAAACGGTATTTGTTTTTAGTATTCGTTCAAAAAATAAGATTGTGTTTCATAATCGAACCTGATGAGCGGGGCAAGGTCATTTTGGTTGCGGTAAAACAGGCGCAGGTAAGGTACATTATTAATAAAGAGGAACTCTTTAACCCTGCCCAGCCAATTATCTTCAATAACAGCGATTGCATTAGGGTTTTTAAAACGGGCTACTTTTAAACCCGGATGTTTATCCGACGATGAGAAATAGGCCTTACAAGTGTATAGCTTTTGGGTTTTAAAAAACGCCAGCCAGAGGTCCTCGCAAAAATTTTTTTGGTCTACAAAATGTAATTGGGCGGCAACTGTAGTCCAAATGCTTTTCCTCCAGAATGTAGACGCGGGAGGAATATAACGGCCTGAATTTTTATACAGGTTGCGCCCGTATATTTTGAAACTCCACCTGCGCATGGCGGTGGTGCCCAGTGCAACATTAAAGCCTGCCTTAGCCTGGTAGGTTTGAATACCGGTTAGCCAGCTAACGGATTGGTGTTTGCTGAATATTTTTTCGGCTGAATCAAAAGCACCGTCAAAAAGCGCTTCACCGCTCCACAGGGTGATGCAATATTGTGCGGGGCTGCGCTTAACGGCATCGGCAAACTTTGAAAAAAAATCTTCCTGGCTTTTGAAAGGAACCAGGGTTATGTCTTTATCCGGCTTGATTTGCGGAGCGTTTTCCTGTGGGTGAAAAATATGGATATCCAAATTAGCACCGGTTAGCTTTTGCCTTACCACGGAAAGAAGTGTTGCCGATAGTTTTGCATGGTCTCCGGCGGCAACAATACCTGCAAAAAACAAACTGCCGCCAGGAATTACATGTATGGCTGAAGTAAGTTGTGCTGTAGTATTTGTTCCGGTTTCCATCCAATTGTATTGGCTTAAAGATACATAAAGTGTTTGTGCGGTGTTAAGGGGGTCAAAGAACAGCCGTCGTTGCAAGGCTTTGCTAAGCCCGTATGGCCGGTTTTTCGGGCGGGCAATACCGGAGCTACAAGCGATTGGTTGTAACGCAACAACCTGCCTTCCATCGCTTCGGGATTGCTTCATGCCCGGAGCGGCATTCGCAATGACGCACTTTTTTATTGGCGGTCAACAATTGTACCGTTTCGCTATTACAACTGATATTGCTTTATCTCGGCAATCAAATCCGCCTGTTTCTTTCTTTTAAGAATATCCTCAGCCGGTAATTCGTGTACAATCTGTTTTTTTAACCGATCGTTTTCGGCGTTGAATGCTGCTATTTCTTCAGGGGTAAAGATTTTGGTTTCACCGGGTTTAATTGCATATAGCTGATAACCTAATTTAAGCAGGGTATCGCCGGCAACCTGCTCAAATATCCTGATTTCATCGGTGGTTAATTCTTTCAAAAATTTACCGTAGTTATCTTTCATTACAGGTTTGGTAACGTTCTCCCACATTTTGCCTCCGGCAGCGGTGCGTTTACTTTCTTCAGACTTATAAAAGTCATCTACGTTTTTATATGTAAGGCCAACGCGGGCGCAAATTTCTTTAATCACCACATCTGTTGCTGCAATAAACTCCTCGTACTTTACTTTGATATAGTGCGAGGGTGCCAGTTTTTCAAGTTCGCGCAGGCAGGCATCCTGGTCGGCTTTCCACTTTACCGCCAGGTTGTAGATATGCTTTTCGCCTACTATAGCCTTTTTGAAAGATAAGGCCACATCGCGCCCATCGCGGTAGAGGTACAAATACAAGGGCTCAAACCCCTCGGCCCTGAATTTATCAAGCAGGTAAAGCGACTCCATGCTTTTGCAGGTCCATATTTTTTTGCCGCCTTCTTCACATTCAAACTCGTTAATTTGTATAAATGCCTCCAACAAAGTTTGGCGACGGCAGCGCTTAAATATTTTTTCGCGGTCAAGCGGAGCGCCTGCCCATTCCACCGGGTTTACTTCTATTAGCCGGCAAATATCGTCTATCAGCTTTTTGAAATTCGCTGTATCCTCCAGGTTGCCGTAGTATTTCAGCAAAGGGTAAAATGTAATAAGCACATGCGGCGGGTGAGGGCCAAATACCTCGGGAAACTGGTCAATCATTACGCGCAGCAAATTGGAGCCGGAGCGTTGGGTGCCT
>CAISWS010000474.1 GCA_903889265.1 uncultured Bacteroidota bacterium | reverse complement strand
GTCCTTAGCCTCTTTCAGAAAGTTGTTTACCCCTTCGGTATCAGATGCAAACTCAGCTTTGAATATCTCGGTTTTTTTAAGGCGCATCTCCACAGCATTTAAAAGTTCAACACCTTCAAAGGGCTTGGTGATATAGTCATCGGCACCCATTTCCATTCCTTTTCTAAAATCTACCCTGTCGGCCTTGGCCGTTAAAAATATAAAGGGTATGGCAGCGGTTTTGGTGTTTTTAGATAGCATGTGCAGTACGCCGTAGCCATCCAGTTCGGGCATCATTATATCGCATATAATCAGGTCGGGTTGTTGCTTTATGGCTGCATCAACGCCTTGTAAGCCGTTGGGGGCAGTAAACACTTTATAGCCTGCCATGTCCAGTATTTCTTCAATATTTTCAATTACAGCTTTGTTGTCTTCAATAATTAATATTTTTTTCATAATGTTTATTTTGAAGGGATTGTTATTGTAAAAGTGGAGCCTTTTCCAAGTTCAGATTGAATTTCGATGGTGCCATCCAGTAACTCGAGATATTTTGAGATGATATGCAGGCCTAAACCGGTGCCTTGTATGTTAGCCGCATTCTGCGCCCTGAAAAAGCGTTCAAACAAATGCTCCTGGTCGGCTTTTGAAATTCCTATTCCGGAATCAGCTACAGCAATGCTCAGTTTATCATTTTCAAATTTGCAATGGATGCTGATAATTCCATCCTCTTCTGAAAACTTGATGGCGTTGCTTACCAGGTTTAGCAGTATATTTTTAAGTAAACGTTTATCGGCCGTAAACCTGTCAACATCAGATAAATCCAGTTCTATTTTTTGACCCTTGTGTGCAAGTTCCTGCATTTCAGTAACCAGGTCGGTCATAAACTTACGGAGGTCAAAATCTTCAGTTTTAGCCTGTATAAGCCCTTCTTCCAGCTTGCCTAAAGAGAGGAGGTCTTCAAGCATGGCATTCATGTGCCGCACCGATTCGGTAATTTTGCCCAGGTGCCTTTCGGTTTTATCAAACTCCTGTTTTTCGATATACTTATCAAGCAGGTATGCCGAGGAAAGAATGGCCCCAAGCGGGGTTCTGAATTCATGTGAAACGGTAGAAACAAACCGCGACTTTAAATCACCCAATTCCTTTTCTTTTTGCAGCGATTCAGATAATTCGTTTTTAGACCTTTCAAGCTGGCCCAGTGTTTCGCGTAACATGGTAGTCCGGTCTTCCACCTTTCTTTCCAGTTCAATGTTCAGCTGCTTAATCTGGGCCGAAACGCGTTCCAATTCATCGCGCTGGCTGTTTAAGGCAGCTTCGCTTTGTTTACGCACAGTTATATCAATAATAAAGGCGATAACAAACTTGCCGTTTTCTGATTCAAAAGGGCTTAAACTTATCTCTACCGGAAACTCCGTTCCGTCTTTTTTAACGGCAAACAAATCGCGCCCAATGCCCATGGATCTGGGGGCAGGGTTTTTACTATAACCTTCCCTGACTTTTTCGTGACTATGCGACAGGCGGCGGGGTATTAATACTTCAATTTTCTTACCCGGCAATTCATCCTTGTTATAGCCGAACATGCGCACAGCAGAGGGGTTTATCATAACAATAGAGCCAGTGCTGTCGGTAACTAAAATTCCTTCTGTGGCGTATTCAAATAAAGCGCCTAAACCAATAATTGTATTCACCTGCTCAGTAGTTATTAAGCGGGTATCCGCTGAATCCCAAATGTATGGTTTATTTGTTGACATATACTACAAAATTCGGAATGTTAATACTTTTTACTTTTAAAAATGGTGAACAACATCCTTGTACCGAGGATGTTAGCCAATAAAAACCCCAGGCCG
Organism: uncultured Bacteroidota bacterium; assembly: GCA_903889265.1. Classification (GTDB taxonomy): domain Bacteria; phylum Bacteroidota; class Bacteroidia; order Chitinophagales; family LD1; genus Bog-950. The sequence continues at coordinate 2,852 of CAISWS010000474.1, read as the reverse complement.
CCGGGCACAGAAACATGTTTGTACATAGGGGGAAATGAAACTGCAATCAGTATAGCAGAAGCCATTAAAACCGAACCAATCATAAACCCGCCGGCAATGCGGTTGCTGGATAAGTCAATTTTGTTTGTTAACTCGGCAAGGCCTTCGTGTTCAATAGCAACCTTTAACTCTCCCTTTTTTATTTTGCCAATAATTTCGCGCAGGTCGCGGGGCAGGTTTTCCATTAAAGAAAGGCTATCGCGGGCTGAACCAAGCAATCTTTTAATAATGTTAATGGGGCTAAACTCCTCTGAAAGGGTTTTGTTGATATGGGGCTCCAGCTCTTTTATAATGTTCAGCTCCGGGTCAATTCGTTTGGCAACCCCTTCAATAGTTACCAGGCATTTTGAAAGCAAAAAGTAATCAGCCGGCATCCGGATGTTATACTTATTTACAAAATCCAGCAGGCTGTTAAACAACTCGGTCATATTAACCTTATCCACCGGCAGCGAATTGTAATCGTTAATCAGGTCTTCTATTTCATATTCAAAGGTTTTATTGCCTTCAAATTTCTGGCTAACGGCAATATTTTTAAGGCCCCATATAAGGCTTCTGGAATCGCGGTTAGTGACCCCGTAAACCACATCGGCAAAAAACTCAACGTCTGCTTTAAGTACGGTTCCCATCATGCCAAAATCAATAAAGCAAATTCTGTTGTTGGGCATAACAAACAGGTTGCCCGGGTGAGGGTCGGCGTGGAAAAAGCCAAATTCAAATATCTGCCTGAACAGGGCTGCCAAGCCATTTTGAGCAACGATATGCCCATCTGCCCCAATACGGGCCAGCCCTTCTTTATCATAAGGGTGCACCCCCTCCACAAATTCCATGGTCAGCAACTTTTTGGTGGTATATTCCTGGTAATATTTGGGCACAAAAACAGTTTCGCTTTCTGCAAAATTTTGTGCAAATCGTTGCAGGTTATACCCCTCATGCACCAGGTCAAGTTCTTTGTGAATAGCAGATTCAAAAGCCCTTACAATACCCTGTGGGTCGAGCTTATCAAGGATATGGTGAGCTTCCATTTCCTTGGCCAGGTATTTCATAATCTCAATGTCCAGTTCAATCTTATCCATAATATCCGGACGCCGGACTTTTAAGGCTACCTTATTGCCGTTTTTTAAGGTGGCAAAATGCACCTGTGCTATGGATGCACTGGCAAAGGGTGTTTCGTCAAACTGGCTGAATAGTTCTGAGATTTGTTTCCCGGTTTCCTCTTCAACTATTTTCATGGCAACATCTCCGTGAAACGGTGGAACATGCGATTGAAGTTTTTCAAATTCCGTTACCAGTGCAAGCGGGATGATATCGGGCCGGTTACTGAGTATTTGGGCCAGTTTAATATAGGTGGTTCCCAGTTCCTCAACGGCCAGCCTCATGCGTTCCCATTTGCTCTGGTCGTGGATTTTACTGATGGTGTCTTTGGGTAAAAAAGCTTCCACCACGCGCGCTTTCAGCGATACCCCGGCATCAGCCAGCACATCCTGAAAACCGTATTTAACCAGTATGTTTATTATCTGGCGGTAACGTCGTAAAAGTTTAAAATTTACCAGCATCGTTGTGGCTAATGCCAAATCATTTTTCAATAAAGTTGGCAGATATTACAGAATCTGTCCGTCCCTCAAAAAAATGAATAGTTGGCTTAAAACATACTGACGAAAATCAGCTGTTGACCTAATAGAAGTCAGGCCCTGGTAAAAAAACACCCGGCAATACTTAAAAAATGTATGAAGCCGTGGGGCCGGTTTTTGTTCCTGGTTAGATATGTTTTACCGGTATTACAAGCGTATTGCACTTGGCCTGGCGCAGTACATTTTCAGCAACGCTGCCTAATACTATTCGGCCCAGTCCTGTTCGCCCATGCGTGCCCAGAACTAATAAATCTGCATCCATATTTGTTGCTTTGCTCAATATGGTTTGTGCCGGGTAACCCACTTCGGTAGAAAAGGTGATTTTCCTTCCTGAAAATATAGCTTCGGCTTTTTTTCCTAATTCCAGGCCATCCGCTTCCATCGAGCTCAAAAGTTCGCTGTTGTTATACATACCCGAAACCGAAACCACAGATAAGTCTATTGCACATGCACTACCTGGCACGGGGGAGGGGGACGAACCGGGTGTGCGACGGGGGCGGCTGCTGGCGGCGCGACGTGAGCCATGCTGTGATGCCGCAAAATGGACCTTTTTCGTTGCACGAAGAGAATAGTTCCAGGAGCAGCATGTTGACACCACCAGACGAGAGACGACAGAGATAGTGCATGATCGCAGATGTACCAAAGGCGAGGACATTGTAGATGACAACTTCAAATTCATTATGTAACTCTTTAAGATCAAGCGGGTAACACATATGGACTCCTAAAAGGTGACTTGGATCACAGCCGATCCCTGTCACGATAGAAGTACATCAGACACTGCGGCATCCGCTAAATTGATCGAGGATTCAGACCGTAACAGCATTGGCGCCCCCAAAGAACACGCGAAAGACGTCGGGCAGCTCGGTGGTCTTGATGGCCTCCAGGAACACAACGTTCTGAATATTGTTGCACGTGTACGGCGGCACACCTATCAGCATCAACATCATGCATTTGGTAAGTTAAAAGAGACATCAAACTGGGACCGAAAGTCGCTATAAATGCATATTCACACACTTCGATGCTCTTCCAAATGAAGACACACCTTCCTCCCATGCCTGATCGGGGCTCAAAAGCGGCACTTGTGCTCGAGCGAGAATCACCGATGGATCCTGTCCAGACAGGATGGCCCAGCCCACGTGGTAGCTGAAATTCGGATGATGATGCAACCCGACAAACCCTCAAGGC
>CAISWS010000473.1 GCA_903889265.1 uncultured Bacteroidota bacterium | reverse complement strand
GCGGTGGTGTTAATACACAAAACCGAAATAGCCTTGGCGCAGGCAGTTATAGCGTAACTGTTACCGATAACGCCTCATGCACGGTTGCCAGTACTACAGTAATCGGCCAATCAACAAATCTGGCAACTACAGCGACAGCAGTCAATGCGTTATGTTTTGGCAGCAGCACAGGCTCCATAACCACCACAACAACCGGGGGGACTTCGCCTTATACCTATAATTGGGGTGGTGGCGTTACTTCAGCGCAGCGCACTAACGTGGCTGCTGGCAATTATACTGTAACGGTTACAGATAATGTGGGTTGTTCCGTGATAGCCTCTGCTGTTGTTGGCCAGCCGTCCTTGCTCACTATTAGTGCAACTCCATCCGCGGCTACCTGTTTTGGCGGAACCGGTGGCGGTGTTAATGTAGCTGTATCAGGTGGTACCGGTGCATACTCCTATAATTGGGGCGGTGGTATTACCACTCAAAACCGGAATAACCTGGCTGCCGGCAACTATACGGTTACAGTAACTGACGGATCAGGCTGCACGGTAACCAATACTACATCCGTAACTCAACCCACCCCGTTGTTACTTACTTCTAACCAAACTAACGTTTCATGTAATGCAGGAAGCAACGGCGCTATTCAGCTGACGGCAATCGGCGGAGCGGGAGGATACAATTATAACTGGGGTGGTGGAATTGTTTCTGCCAACCGAACGGGACTTGCACAAGGAAGTTACACTGCAACCGTTACTGATGCCAACGGCTGCAGCACAAGCCATGTTACTAATATCACGCAACCTGGTGCACTTGCTATTAACCCAGCCATAACCAACGTAAATTGTTTCGGACAGACAACCGGTGCGATTGCTTTAAGCATAACCGGTGGAACCAGTCCCTACACTTACAACTGGGGTGGAGTTGCAACACAAAACCGTACCGGGCTGGAAGCGGGTAATTATAACGTAACGGTAACCGATGTAAACAGCTGTTCCGCCTCGGCAAATATGGTAATTACACAATCGCAGCAAATTACAACCTCTATATCTTCTGTTATTAACGCCAGTTGTTTCGGAGCCGCCAACGGGGGTATTAATATTCATATTAATGGCGGCACACCTGCATATAGCTATTTATGGAGCAATGGTTCAACAGCACAAAACCTTACCGGTGTTTCTGCGGGTACTTATCACGTTTCTATATCAGATGCAAATAATTGTACTACATCAACTTCCATTAACGTAGCTGAGCCAGCTCAGATTACCTTTGATTCTATCGTAACCAATGTATTGTGCAACGGCGCTTCAACCGGAGCTATATCAACCATAGTGAATGGCGGAAACGGAGGCTTTGTATATCAATGGAGTAATGGTGCTACTACCGGTAACATCAGCAATATAGCAGCCGGCACTTATAGTATAACATACAAGGATGTTCAAAATTGCAGTGCGTCTGCAACCATCCAGGTAACGCAGCCGCCTGCTTTAATCACTAATGTATCGCAAACCAATGTTACCTGCAACGGAGGCAATACCGGCACGGCAACTGTGCATGCCAGCGGTGGCAACGGTGCTTATTCTTATAGCTGGAGTAATGGGCAAACCACGGCGCAAATAAGCCAGCTTTCTGAGGGCGCTTATAACGTAACGGTTAACGATGCCAATGGGTGTTCGAATATTCTGACTGCCAATATTTCGCAGATAAACTCTATTGCTGTTGGATTGACTACCACCAACGTAAGTTGTGCCGGACAAGCTAACGGCAGTATTCAAGCCAACGTATCAGGTGGTGGGGGCTCCTATACTTACAACTGGAGCAATCATGCTACTACCCCGAATATAACAGGCCTTTCTGCCGGACATTACAGCGTAACCATTGTTGACGCCAATAACTGTAATAGCAGCGCGACATCAATTGTTACTCAGCCTGCGGCAATCACCATTACTCAGCAGGTTACCAATGCAACCTGTTTTGGTACAGCCAACGGAGGCATTCAGATAACCGGAACGGGCGGCACCGGAAGTTACAGCTACCTTTGGAGCAATGGTGCTACCACCCGGAATATTTCAAATGTTACAGCCGGTAATTACAGTGTTACGGTAAAGGATGCAAACTTATGCTCGGTTTCGGCTGGCCGGTCTGTATCCCAGCCTACAGAGTTACAGGTTAGCCTTAGCAATACTGATGTTAGCTGTTTTGGCGGTAATAATGGTTCGGTAACCAGTACTACTACCGGCGGAACAGGCACTTATACTTATTTATGGAGTAACAGCTCAAATTCTGCAGGTATCAGCAATTTATCAATCGGCAGTTATTCGATATCTGTTCATGATGCCGCCGGTTGCAGTGCAACATCCTCTGCTGCTATTTCGCAACCAACGGCCCTTGCAATTCAAACTACACCGTCTAATGTTTCGTGTAACGGCCTGGACGATGGAGCTATCAATTTACTGGCAAGCGGCGGGGTTAGTGGTTATACCTACTCCTGGAGTAACCAATCTACTGCTCAGCAGGTTGGCCAATTAACTGAAGGTACATATACAGTAACGGTAATGGATGCCAATGCATGTTCAGCAACAGGAGCCGTTACCATAACCCAACCTGCGCTGCTTACTGTAACTACAACTCATACCGACTATGCCTGCGTTGGCAATGAAGGTTCAATCAATTTAATCGCTGGAGGTGGAACATCGCCCTATACCTATAACTGGCAGGATGGAGTTTTAACGCAAAACCGAATTGACCTTTCGGCGGGTAACTACCAGGTAACTGTAACTGACCAAAACCATTGCACTCAAACAGGTTCAGCAACTATTGCTGCATTACCGCCCATGAACACCAGCCTTACTCAAACCAATGTAACCTGCAACGGTGGTAATAACGGTAAAATAAATGTTGCCGTATCCGGTGGCAGCCAGCCATATAATTATAACTGGAGCAATGCAGCCAGAACGAACGGTATTCAAAACCTGGACGCAGCAAATTATACGGTAGTGGTTACCGATGCCAGGGGATGTAGTGTTAGTACCGGTACAAGTATTTCACAGCCCGGCGCTATACAGGTGTCTTCAACCATAACTGCGGTAAACTGCTTTGGTGGCAATAATGGTTCAGTCAATGTAACCGCCAGTGGAGGCGCTGCGCCGCTCTCTTTTGCATGGAGCAATAACAGCACAAACCAAAACCTTTATAATATTCCTGCGGGCAATTATCCGCTTACTGTAACTGATGCCAATGGATGTACTTCGGTTCTGCAAAATGTGGTCTCACAGCCTGCGCAACTATCAGTTACAGCAGTGGTTACATCTATTGGTTGTGCAGGAGTTAATGATGGCTCTGCTGTGATAACAACCACAGGAGGGACTCCGCCATTTTTCTATAATTGGTCAAATAATGCCAAGGCGGCGGATTTAGATAGCCTGGGTGCCGGAACTTACGCGGTAACGGTAAGCGATAACAATGGCTGCACAACCAATAAAGCAGTTATCATTACTTCCTCCATTCCGGTAGTGGTGGCCTCACTGGCAAGTAATGCTTCCTGTAAAGGGGTTAACAACGGAAGTATCAGCCTGAATGTAACCGGTGGAACAATGCCATATAGTTATAACTGGGATAACGGACAAGCTACTGAGGTTGCCACAGAACTTGCAGCCGGTAACTATGTGGTAACAGTTACTGATGCAAAAGGATGTTCGGCTTCCGGTAGTGGTAATATTGCCGTAAGCTATGAACTAAATGTGCATGCCGCTGCATCAGTTACAGCAACCACCGGCACACCGGTGCAGTTAAGCGCAACTGCCAATGTGGACCATAGCAATGTATATAACTGGACACCGGTTAACTATGTTACCTGCACTAATTGCGCTAACACATCCGCCACACCGCAGCAAACCACAATGTTTACAGTTTATGTGGCTGATATTAATGGTTGCAAGGCTGAAGATACCGTAACCATACAGGTAAATACCGCTACGGATGTTTTTATACCCAACGCCTTCACCCCTAACAACGATGGAGTTAATGACCAGTTTAAAATGTTCGGCGACCTCAGCAATATCTATTTCATGGAAATTTCGGTGTTCGACCGTTGGGGTGAAAAGATATTTGAGTCCAACGACCCTAACTTTGAATGGGATGGAACCTACCGTGGCGAACCTGCCCCAATAGGGGTATACATCTATGTGGCAGCTGCGGTATTCAATAACGGGTCTCACAGGGATTTTAAAGGGTCGGTTACCCTGTTGAGATAACCGTCCAACTGAGATGGATTTGGCAACTTTTTAAAAGTTGTCAAATCTGATGCACCCCGCTGTTAATAACCATTCACCCTTGCACTTGACTTTAACTAAATAAAAGGTTTGTTTTATACCTGAATCTAAAGCTATACTTATGAGCACTGATACCGGTAACAAACCCAAATGGCGTAAATGGCTGGCGTATTTTCTTCTGGTTGTTTTGGTAATAGCAGCTATCTCGCTGTATTTTACCTATACTTTTACCTATAGCGAGGGGAACCGGGCGGGGGTGCTGGTTAAATTCTCGAAAAAAGGATATGTATTTAAAACTTATGAAGGCGAATTAAATATGGGTGGTGTTGGTAACCTGCCCAATACCGCACAAATGAACCAGATTTGGTTATTTTCAGTTACTGAAGAGAAGGTTGCTGATTCTCTAATGCTGATGGAAGGCAAAAAGGTATCGCTGCATTATAACCAGGTAGAAAAAAGCCTGCCATGGCGTGGTGAAACCAACTCGTACGTTGATGGGTTTAAGGTATTGGGAAATTAGGCAGCAGAAATTGCAGAGACCCCTCATATTGTTCACTCACAATTAGTGCATGAGATATTTATACCTGGTTTGCATTTTACTTGGACTATCGGTTACGCTGCACGCGCAGCAGATAACCCAAACTATACGCGGCACTATTATTGACCGTGAATCTAATGCACCACTTGAAGGCGTAAACGTAATGGTGCTTAAAGATTCTACCGTGCTTGGCGGCGCTGTTACGGATGATAAGGGTAATTACCGCATAGAAAAAGTACCGGTGGGCCGGGTTAATTTTTCGGCATCATTTATCAGCTATAAAAAAGTTTATCAGCCTAACATCCTTGTAAACTCCGGTAAGGAGCTGGTGATGAATATTGAAATGGACCCGGCAATTGAAACCAAAGGTGAAGTGGTTATATCAGGCATGAGGCACGGTGAGAGTATTAATGAAATGGCGCAGTTAAGCGTGCGCACATTCAGCCCTGAGGAAACTGAGCGCTACGCAGGTAGCCGCGGCGACCCTGCGCGGATGGCATCTAACTATGCAGGTGTGTCAGGTTCAGATGATTCGCAGAACCAGTTGGTGGTGCGTGGAAATTCTCCGTTTGGTATTTTATACCGGGTAGATAATGTGGTAATACCCAATCCCAATCACTTTGCTATTGAAGGCCAGAGCGCCGGCAGCGTTGCTATATTAACTGACCGGATGCTTACCAACTCAGATTTCTTTACCGGTGCCTTTCCGGCAGAGTATGGCGATGCCACCGCTGCTGTGTTCGATCTGCGGTTAAAAAACGGTAATAACGAGCGGCACGAATTAACCATGCAGATTGGAGCGCTGGGCGCTGAAGTTTTCGGCGAAGGCCCTTTGGGTAATAACACCAAAGCATCATACATTTTTAATGCGCGATATGCCACGCTGGAGGCACTGGTTAAACTGGGTATTGACATTGGCACCACGGCGATTCCTAAATATGAGGATTTGCAGTTTAAATTCAACTTTCCTTTAAAGAACGGCGATAACCTTTCGTTTTTCGCCATTGGCGGATATGCCATGATAAACTTTATTACCAGTACCGTTAAACGCCCTGGCGGACAGGATATTTACGCCAGTAACGATCAGGACGAATACTTCCGCTCAGGCATGGGAGTAGTCGGCTTAACTTACCTGCACCGCATTAACAACCACGAGTATTCAAAAGTGTCAATAGCCGTAAGCACGCAATACGGGCACGATAATTTTACCCGCATCATCAGGCACACCGACCCGGTTACTGGTAACTATGTGGTTGATACAACCTATCATAAAGAGGATTACACTTTTGCACCCATACGCTATACACTGTCTTATATGCGCAATAACAAAGTAAGCCCACGTAGCAGCATAAGGTACGGTATAACTACCGAGATGATACAGCCCAATTACCAGTATCGCATTTTGGAGGAACCGGCTTATAATGTTGGCCTTACCCATTTTTACTGGGATACACTGCTGAACGCCCACCACGAGTTTCACTTTTTATTTCAACCCTATGTGCAATGGAAGTATACGGTGAACGAACAACTATCTATGGTGGTTGGTGCGCATGGTCAATATTTTACCCTCAGCAACTCGTGGAGCCTGGAGCCGCGCTTTTCTATGAAATGGCAGTTTAAGCCTAACCAGTCGTTGGCATTTGGCACAGGCTTGTACTCGCAAATGTTGCCGTTGTACCAGTATTTTGTGCAGGATACCAATGGCAACCAATACAACAAACACATGGATTTTGTGCGCAGTTATCATATTGTGCTGGGTTACGATGTATTCTTTGAACACGATGTACATGTTAAAGTTGAAACTTACTTTCAGCAGTTGTGGAATATACCGGTTGATACTTTCCCCAGCAGTTTTAACATGATGGATGAGGGCACCGGCTTTGATTTATTCTTCCCTAAAAAGCAGGTTAATAAAGGTTTGGGCCGCAATTATGGAATAGAGCTTACCCTCGAGAAATTTTTTACGCACAACTGGTTCCTGCTGTTTACTGCCTCGGGCTATGATTCAAAGCTGCAGGGCAGTAACGGAAAATACTATAACAGCGATTACAACGGCAACTACATTTTAAACCTGCTCGGCACAAAAGAGTTCAGGTGGCAGGGTAAAAAGCGCATTAACACCATTGGGGTAGGAGGCAAAATAAGCTTTGCAGGCGGCCTGCGCTATACGCCTTACGATACCACCCTGAGCAAGCTAACCGAAAATCCGGTTGTGGTAGACTCGCTGCGCAACAAGTTTCAGTTTCAACCGTACTTCCGGTTCGACTTAAAACTTAACTACCGCTGCAATAGTAAACGCTTTACCCACGAGGTAGGTATAGACCTGGTAAACGTAACCGGACAAAAAAATATTCTCCGTATACAATACGTAAACCCCCAACAACCTGCTCTGATTTACTATCAGCTGGGCTTTCTTCCGCTCTTTTACTACCGGTTAGATTTTTGGTTGGGGAAGAAGAATTGGTAGGGCGTTTTAATGTTAAGGTGTGGTATTGTGTTTGCTGAATCCTAAATCCTCCGGCTATTCCAATCCTGTTTCACCTAAAGAATTTGGATTCCGGTCTTTTTTCACGTTTGCTGGCTGCAAACAGGTAATAGGTCAGGTATCTTTTGTAGTATCTGAAATTGTTTTGTATTCGATTGCTTTTATGTATTGCTATAAACATGACCATTTTTAAAATTTTACTGTTGGATGATTGTGATGGTTTTTATAAATTGGACATTGTTGCAAAAAAAGTACCGTATTTAATGCTTAAAATGTACTTCAATTACTAAGCAACCGGAAGTATTCTTGTATCGTCAATAATGGTAAAATCAATAATTATGAAAAAGCTATTCTTTTTAATCGGCGCTGTTCTTTTATGCGCCAATCTTTTTGGGCAGATGCCGCCCATTAACTGGCAAAAGTGTTACGGCGGGCCTGGCGACGAAACCGGCAATTTTATCGTCCGCACAAAGGATGGTGGATATATCATGACCGGGTTCACCGATTCGGTTGGTGGCCAGGTAACCAGCACACATGGCGCAGCAGATGTGTGGGTAGTTAAAACCGATAGCCTGGGCATTATAAAATGGCAGAAAACTTATGGAGGTAGTGGCGATGATTATGGTCATGGTATACAGGCAACCACGGATGGCGGATATATTCTCGGCTGCATAGGGGGCTCAGGCGATGGCCAGCAAACTGGCAATCACGGCCAGCAGGATTATTGGATAGTTAAACTGGACAGCTTAGGCAATATTACCTGGGAAAAAAGTTACGGTGGCCCGGCAGCGGACCAGCTGGAGTCAATTCAACTGACTAGGGATGGCGGTTATATTTGTGCTGGTACTACCTGGGGCACCGGTGGCAATGTAAGCGGCGTTATGGGCCAAACAGATATCTGGGTAATTAAGTTAGATAGCCTCGGTAACCTGAAATGGCAAAAATGTTTGGGTGGAACCAATTATGATTTTGGAACCTGTGCCCGGCAAACCCCTGATAACGGCTATGTCGTTACAGGTTACACCTATTCGGGCGATGGTGATGTGACAATTAATTATGGTTCGTTTGATGCCTTTGTAGCGAAGTTAGACAGTAATGGAAACCTTACCTGGGCACATAATTATGGCGGCAGCGGTCCTGATGAAGCAAATTGGCCTGAACCAACACCCGATGGTGGTTATATTGTTGCCGGAGGTGTATCATCGGCAAATGGAGATGGATTGGTACGGGCTAATCATCACGGCACAGCTAACAGTAATGATGATATCTGGGTATTAAAGTTAAGCAGCACCGGAGCTATACAATGGCAACAAGCATATGGCGGCTCAAACAATGATGTTCCATTTTATATTCATCAAACCATGGAGGGCGGCTATATTGTTTCGGGTTTTACAGATTCGTACGATGGTGATGTAAAGCATCCTAAAAATACAAACGGGCGCGATGAAGAATGGGTAATTAAAATTGATGCAGTGGGCAACCTTGAATGGGAGAGGGCCATGGGTGGAGCGGATACAGCTATATACGATGCCAGCCAGGCTAATAATATAGTGCAAAATCCTGACAGCAGTTTTACTGTGGTCGGTTTTACCAATGGCATTGATGGCGACATAACGGGCAACCACGGCCTTACAGATATTTCCGTATTTAAACTGGCTAAAACGCCGCCGCCATGCCTGCAGTTTGCAATCAACAATACCAATTTTGACTGCCACCGGTTAACGGACACAACTACTTTAGTTCTTAGCCATGGCATTGCCGATTCTATTTGCTGGGGCGATGGAACCTCATCTGCTTACCCGGGTTTTACTAATTCGCACGTGTATGCGCAGCCCGGCATTTACAATATTACCATTGCCGACTCAACCGGTTGCCTTAAAACAGCGGAGGATACAGTTATCAATCTTGGTATAACTATCGATACTGTTTTGTTTATTAATCCGTCTTGCGATTATACTATTATGGGGGAAATAACAATTACAGCAACGGGTGGCCAATCGCCGTATTCATATTTATGGAGCAATGGTGCTACCACTACAGCAATTCATAACCTTAGTGCCGGATATTATTCAATAACGGTTACAGACCCCACCGGATGTACTTCTATCATGCGTTACAATCTTTATAAAAACAACAATAACCCAGGCTATTATGTTTATTGCCCCATCGGCGAGCCCAACTGTGGCAACAACGGTTTGGTAAGTACCGAGGTGCATAACGGTTTACCGCCATTTAAATATTTATGGAGTAACTCGGCTACCACGGCTTCTATAACAGGGCTTGGCCAGGGATATTATAATGTTACCGTAACCGACTCGCTGGGTTGCCAGGTAAGTGGCCAGTCCATGTTAACTCCTTATTGCTATAATTTTATTTACGGAACTGTTTTTAACGATACCAATAGCAATTGCGTACAGGATGCGGGCGAAGAAGGTCTGCCCGGAACTGTGGTTGTGGCAACGGATAATAACGGCAACAGCTATTATGGCAATGTATGGTCAACCGACGGGCATTATACCATTGAGGTGCCCGATACAGGAACTTTTACCATTTCGGCAGTTTTAAATCATTACAGTCCCTGTGGCACATTGCAGTTTTGTGGTAATTCTACCACCGTGTACTTTCAACACATGAACGATACCTCTTTCAACAATAATTATGGCGTTCACTTTAGCGGCTACGACCTTCAGATTTATGCCGGGTGGGGTACTGTGCCGCCTTGCTATACCCACGGCATTTGGGAGAAATGGTATTGGTTAACCATCTTTAATAACTCGGCAGTACCGGTGCCGGGACCTGCAACTGTAACCTTTAAGTTCGACCCTGCTTTAAGTTATATAGGGTATGAATCTTCACCGTCTACCAGTTACGATGCAGCTACACATACTTTAACTTATCAGATAGACACAATTGTTAATGCTGGTTTGCCGACTTACATGCGTGGAAATATAGTGTTTCAGTACCTTGTTTACGATCCCGGTTACCAGTTGCGCAGCGAATTCTGGATTACACCAACGGCAGGAGATTGCGATACCGGCAATAACCACCTGCTTGTTATTGATTCGATTTTCGACAGCCACGACCCGAACGAAAAAACGGTTGAACCGGTCAACAATATTGCCGAGGAAGATTCGGTGCTTACCTATACGATTAACTTCCAGAACACCGGTAACGATACTGCCTGGTTTATTACCGTGGTTGACACACTGTCATCCAGTCTGGACCCTACCACTGTAAGAAATATTGCATCAAGCATTCCAATAACCTAGTTCATTGTTTCGGGCACCGGTATTTTAACCTGGTTATTCGACCCAGCTGCTTTACCTGATAGCCTTGTAAATGCGTACACCAGCCAAGGTTTTATAAAAT
>CAISWS010000472.1 GCA_903889265.1 uncultured Bacteroidota bacterium | reverse complement strand
GCCATTTGGCAACCACGTTTAGAAAACCAACCATCAGACTGTTCATCCTAATCATCATAAGAAATCAGTATCCCGTTTTATATCAATTTCCCCTCCATAAACAACCGCAACATATTCAAAGCTGCATTAGAAAACACCCGGATGTTTTCCATGCGCGACGGGAAGAACTGAAATCGTTTGGCTATTATATTTTCTTTACTACCCACTGCAATCCAAACAGTTCCTACAGGTTTTTCGGGAGTGCCTCCATCGGGACCAGCGATGCCGCTTACTGCGATGCCGTAGGTTGTTTCGCTTACATTTAATAAGCCTTGCAGCATTTCGCGCACGCATTCTTCGCTTACGGCACCATAAGTAAGCAGGGTTTCATGCTTAACGCCAAGCATCTTTTCTTTTACATCGTACGAGTAGGATATAACCGCACCTTCAAAATATTTCGAGCTTCCGGAAATGGAAGTAAACAGATGCGAAATATATCCACCGGTGCAACTTTCCGCACATGAAACTGTGGCCCGTTTTTGCAACAGCATTTTTCCAATTACGGCTTCCAGCGGGTCTTCGCCTTCACAATAAAAATGATTGCCCAGCAGGTTCTTCATTTTTTCTTTTTGCTCATTTACCAGCGAAACCAAAGCTTCTCCCTCGCCCGATGCAGTTAAACGCAATTTTACCGTGCCCAGGTTAGGTAAATAGGCAAGTTTGATATTGCCAGGTAACTCATCTTCAAATGCCGAAAGCATATTGGCTATCATAGATTCACCGGCACCGGCGGTCATAATGGTAGCGTGAACGATTTTGGGGAAACTGAATTTTTGTTGCAGCCGGGGTATTACCTGCACCTCCATCAAATGCTTCATTTCGTGCGGCACCCCTGGCATGGAAATAAATACCACGCCGTCTTTTTCAAACCACATGCCCTGTGCAGTGCCGCGCATATTGGGCAGCATAATACAATCTTTAGGTACCATGGCCTGAGACCGGTTTATTTCAAGCACCTGCGCACCCCGTTTGGCAAAAATCTGCTTCATCTTTTCCCACAGTTCTTCGTTTAATACCAGTTCGGTATTAAAATATTCTACCAAAGTCTTTTTTGTGATATCATCCTTGGTTGGGCCCAGGCCGCCGGTCATCAAAACAATTTGTGAATTTGTTTTGGCTCGGTTAACTGCATCTACTATTTGTGTGGCATCATCTCCGCACGATATAATCTCGTAAATCTTTACGCCCAGGGTATTGAACTGTTGTCCTATCCAGGCGCTGTTGGTATCTACAATCTGGCCTATCAATATTTCATCGCCTATGGTTATTACGGTTGCTTTCATTGCTTAAAGTGTTCAGGTGTGCCGGTGTTCATGTGTTCAGGTAAATAACAGTGCTAAAGTAAGTAAGTTTGGAAAAAATTATTTTGTGTTTGAAAACGACTTTAAATTAATTGCTGAAGCAACTTGAACACCTTAACACATTCGCACCTGAACACCCCTCACTACAAAGGTTGCAACGAATTCTTCTTCTGCGCTTTCAAGTCTTTCAGTGTTGGCGATTTTGGTTGTAAAATAATACTGAACTGCTGGCTGCTAAAGGTTGGCAGGGCGGGGGTCCAGTTAAAGGTAAGTTCCCAGCAATGCAGGTCGCGGATTACGGTGAGGTTGGTGAGGGTCATTTGGTGGTGCACGATATCAAAACCGGTGCTCAGCGCTACCTTCCAGTGGGCAGTTAAATTAAAATCAAGCTTTACGTTTAACGATTGAACGGTTACAATGGTATCGGGGTTCAGATAAGTGCCGTGTGTTACGTTAAAGTTGTAGCCTACACTCAAATTCCAGGGTATATCAAAATTATATATCTGGTCGGCCGAGTACGAAACATAATCGCCTATTATTTTAGGTGGGGCCTGGTCGGGTGGCAATGCTGGTTTTGGTTTTGAATGGAGCGAAAAGCTTAACCCGGCGTTGGCTGTTGCAAAACGCAGCAGATGGTGAGTTTTCTGATACTCATAAACGTTTATATCGCGGTTAAAGGAATCGGTGGCGTAAGGGTCGAAAACTGCGTTAAAATTGACGTTTATCAGATTGAAAAGTTTGCTGGCCACTACCGATAAGTTAAAAGGCAGCAAGCGCAGGGAATCAGCTGCAAAATTGTACCCGCCTGATAAGTTTACCTGATCGAGCAAACCTGTTTTTTGTTCATGATTAATTGTATCTTTTTTGGAGTAGGTCTTCATTTCAAAGTTGTTGCCCAGGTTCCATAGCAAGGCTCCCTCCTTTCCCGGGGTGGGTACCCCGTAAAGCGCGCTGGGGTCAAAGACAGAGTAGCGGCTGATAGTGCCGTTAGCGTTGCTTTGCACATTTTTATAATAACCCCAGAAATCGCTGCCGAAATCGGGGTGATAATTAGCAGATATACTGGGCGTAAATACGTGCTTTATCGCCTTCAGGTATTTGCCTTTAAATTTATAAATACCGGTAACCTTGGTGCCAAACGTAAGCGAAGCACTGAAATCGTGTGCGGAGTTGACATGCCAGATGGTATCAGATTTTATGCGGCCGTTAACCGTGTCCATTCTTCGGGTATTAGGGTCTATTGCGTACACCGTATCGGGGTCCCACCTTTCGTTATTGCCTTTAAAATAGGTGCGCTCCTGGTACTGAAACTGGGGTGTAAGGGTAAAGTATTTGAAAATCTTAAAAGGTGCGTCAATGCTCAGGTTCTGATCGGCGGCAAATGTTATTTTGTTTACCGATTGCTGCTGGAAAAGAATAGAATCGTAAGTACTTAACCGGTTCTGGATTTCGAACGAATATGCAATACCAATGTTCTCGTACCATTTTGGTTTTTCACTCTGTATTTTGCTTTTAAAAGGCGTAACGTGCGACATGGATAAACGAACCGTTGGCACGGTAAAGTCAATAGTTCTGTTTAACAGGTTCTGGTCATGCCTGGCTGTAACGGCTATACTAAAAGGTGTGCCGACAAATGCGTGCGAAAAATTAATGGATGAATTGAAAGAGGTATTTAGCAAACGTGAATCGGTTACCCTTGTTGCCTGGTAATAATCGGCAGATTGCATTTGCACACTGGCCCCGAAGGTAGAGTTAGGCATAGAGCGGGGGTCCTCCATATGGCTCCATGAAAAGCTATAGGCATTGGTTGATTTTTGTCCTGGCAGGTCGGGGTCGCTGGGCCGGGTGCGTATAACTGAAAAACTGAAGGTCCCGTTAAACCGGTACCTTAATGCATACTGTGTTGCCAGGGTAAGGCCCCAGGTACCGTTGGTAGATATTTGTCCGGTTAGCTTTGCACTCAGGTAATCGTTTACACTCCAGTAATATCCTCCGTTGCGCAGGAAAAAGCCCAGCACCGCATCCTGCCCGTACTCAGGCAAAACTATACCTGACCGTTGGCCCTGCTTTACCGGGAAAATACCAAAAGGCACATAAAGCGGAGTAGGCACATCGCCAATCCATAAATTAGCCGGTCCGCTAACCATTACTTTTTCGGGTATAATCTTTACTTTTTTTGCCTTAAAGTAAAAGTGTGGCTGGTCGAGGTCGCAGGTAGTATATTCCGACGATTTTCCGTACCACGATTCATCCACATTTTTTTTCACCGCCTCGCTGTGTATGTAGGCCTCCCCTTCTTTGGTAACAACATGATAAACCAGCCCGCGGGTGGTTTTAAAATTGTATTTCATCGAATCTGCCTTAAATTCCTTCCCGTCCTCCGAAAAAACCGGGTTGCCTGAGGCCCGGCCAATGCTATCAGCGGTACCCCGCGCGCTTAGGGTGTAGGTGGTCCAGTCAAAATTAACCAGGTTGGCATCCAGCTTTATCTTCTGGTATTTAACATCGGCGGTATTATAAAGCAGCATTTGCCGGGTTTCCATGTTGTAAACAATAGAATCGGTGGCTTTGTATGTGATGATATCCTTAATTTCGCTATCATCTGCCAGTTGCACCGTATCTTTTTTATGAACCGTGTCGTGCACCATTACCATAGCTGAATCCTTTCCATGTAAGGAATCTACATTTGACTTCACTGTTGTATCATTGTGTAAAACTATTGCCGAATCCGGGATGGGGGTAAGGGGCTTTTCTTTCAGGCTATCTGAAAAAATTCTATTATTGCTGTAGTAAGCCTGCAGGTTAAAGTGCGGGCTTGATTTCAGAAATACCGACACCCCCACAAACGTTATAGTCAAATACAGCGTAAGAGGAAGTTTTCTGAAGTAAGTTTGCAAGTATGTTATGTTCGAAAAATTCAAGCAAAAGAAATTAAAAAAATAAGACCCGGAATTATTAATGCTGAAAACTGACCTAAACCGCGTCAAAATTAAAAAATCCAGAACGTGAGATTTAAACGCTTATTGTTCTTACTGTTCACCTTAGTATCCGCCGTAGCTTACGCAGGTAACGGTTTTGCTATTAAAACAATTGTAATAGACGCCGGACACGGAGGAAAAGACCCCGGGGCTATAGGGCCCGGTAAGACGAATGAAAAGGACGTTGCGCTGGCGGTAGCGCTTAAACTGGGCGAATATATCCATACTAATTTTCCTGATGTTAACGTTATTTATACCCGTAAAACTGATGTTTTTATTGAATTGCACGAGCGCGCAGAGATAGCAAATAAAAATAAGGCTGACCTTTTTATTGCCGTTCACTGTAATTCAACGCCAACCCCGGCAGCTTATGGCACCAGCACTTATGTACTTGGGTTACACCGTACTGAAGCCAACCTGGAAGTAGCCAAACGCGAAAACTCGGTTATTTTACTGGAAGATGACCACGATAAGAACTACGAATTTGACCCTAACAGCGATGCCGGACATATTATTATGAGCATGAAGCAAAATGCTTTTTTAGACCAAAGCATTGATATAGCCTCAAAAATTGAAGGACAGTACGAAGGCGGGGCCAAAAGAAAAAGCTTAGGGGTTAAACAGGCCGGTTTTTATGTCCTATATAAGACGGCAATGCCAAGCATACTTTCTGAAATCGGTTTTATTTCAAACCCTACGGAAGAGAAATTTCTGGCATCGGAAAAAGGACAGGAGCAGATAGCAACTTCGTTGTTTAAAGCCTTTAAGGACTACAAGTTTGAAATGGAAAACAGCGAAGGGGAACAATATGCTTATGAAGAGGCTAAAAAGAAAGCAGCGGCCAGCGTTGATACCGCTCCGGCAATTAAGAAGCAAGTAGCTGTAAAGGAAACCGTAAAAACAACTGAACCGCCAGCAAAAGAGCCGGTTAAAAAAGAAGCTGTAAAAGAGGAAGTAAAGCCTGCTGTGGTTGAAAAAAAGGAACCGGTTACTACACCTGCAAACACGGAAACCGATAATGCTTATGTAACCACGCAAAGTGGCCGTAAAATCAGGAAGCCTATTGATAATGCCAGCGGCGGTGGCATTGCACCGGTGGCGGTTAAACCGGTTGAAAACCCGCCTGTGAAAACAGAACCCAAACCGGTTGCCGTAAACAAACCTGTAGAAGAAGCCAAACCTGAGGTTCAACCAGAAACAAAAAAAGCAACTAGTGAGGAAGTTGCTCCTGTTACTGCCGAACCTGCCAAAACTGAAGTGAGCACTTCTGGTTTTAAATCAACGGATGACTTGCCGGTTGCGGCAAAAACGGAGGCTAAAAAGGAAGTAGAAGCGCCTAAAGTTGATACCCCAGAAGTT
The DNA here is from genome assembly GCA_903889265.1 of uncultured Bacteroidota bacterium. Classification (GTDB taxonomy): domain Bacteria; phylum Bacteroidota; class Bacteroidia; order Chitinophagales; family LD1; genus Bog-950. The sequence continues at coordinate 11,111 of CAISWS010000472.1, read as the reverse complement.
AAGCCGGAACCGAAGCCGGTAAAAAAGAAAGAAACTGAGGTCAGCCGGCCTGCTGCAGAGGGTAAAAAAGTAGTAGCTGGTAATTCAGGTGGTGCTGCAAATGAGCCTAAGCCCGAGCCGGTTAAAAAGCCTGCCCCTAAACCCGAAGTTACCGAAAGTAAACCGGTAAAAACGGAGAGCAAGCCGTTAGAAAAAGTACCGGTAAACAAAACGGAAGAGAAACCTGTAGCATCATCAAAGACCACCAAAAAAACAACGGATACAGAGGTTAAAACAAAACCGGCGGCTAAGCCTGAGGCGGAAAATACTGCGGAAGGTGTAATGACCTTTAAGGTACAGCTGATTGCCTTAAAGGGCGCGATGAAAAGTAGTGAAGTAACCAAGGTTACCAAAGTACTGGGAACGATTTCGAATGAAGCGATACCTGATAAAGATTTAATCCGCTATTACGCCGGTAATTCAAAAACTTATGCAGAAGCGAAGAAAAAGGTGGCTATTGCGGTGGAAACCGGTTATAAAGACGCTTTTATTGTAGGTTTTAAGGATGGAAAACGGTATGGGCCTGAAAAGCTGAAGGCTTATCAAAACCAATAAGACTTACTTTTATTTTGAATTATCTTCCAAAAGTATATTTTTGGCAAAACTTTAACTGAGTGACAAACCAAGCCAAGGTTGGAATTTTTACGTTTGTAACTGTTGCCATTTTCATTTTGGGCTTTTACTTTCTGAAGGGCACTAATTTATTTGTGCGCAAGAATGTATACTACGCCGTTTACGAAAGAGTGGACGGTTTATATAAATCTAACTTAATTGAGATTAACGGGTTTCCTATCGGCCGTGTTGGCACTATGGAGCGCGACCCTATATCCGGGAAAATTGTTGTTGAGCTTGACCTTGACAAAAACGTGAAAGTGCCTAAAAGCGACAGCACCTGTGCACTTTTGGTTTCAACTGACTTTTTGGGTAGCAAAAAGGTAAAGCTGGTTTTTGGTAATTCGGGTGTTTATATGGACGATGGAGATACTATCAGCACCTTGTTTAAAAAGGATATTACTGAGCAGTTGGGTTCGGAGATTGACCCTATAATGGCGGATGTAAAGAAGATGTTGCCCGGGCTGGACTCTACCATTGGCGGTATTAAGCTGATGTTTGATGTAAGAGACCCGAGAAGTATTTACACAACCTTAGCCAAATTAAATCGGGCCATTGATGGAATTAACGGCATTTTATCTGAAAATGGCAATACCATTAAACTTACGCTTGATAACCTGCAAAGCTTTACCGACAACCTGCAAAAGAATAACGACAAAATAACCCATCTGCTAACCAATGTAGACAATCTGAGCGACTCGTTAAAACAGGCAAACCTGAAAGAAACTATTGAAAACCTGAATGGCACCATTACCCAGCTTAAAGCCATGCTTACCGATATTAACCAGGGTAAAGGCACTTTAGGCAAGGTGGTAAAGGATGACCAGTTATATACCAAAGTTGACTCTGCCATTGGTAACCTGAACGTGTTATTAAAGGATGTTAAAGCAAGGCCATACCGATACATCAGCATTAACGTACTGGGCAGCAAAAAGGCCGAAAAGCGCCGCGCCCTGCAGGATAACGAGACCGGGAAATAAATCCGATATTTGGCGTTAACCATCAAACGTTTATAAAATCCGAATCTTTAAAAATAAATATTGCGTTAAGGACGTAGCTCGTCGGGCATTTCGCCTTTCTTCCCTGAGTTATCAGTTATGGGGCAGATGGGGACGGCACGCTGCGCTTTGGGCAGCAATAATGTTTTTGAGCGTAAGTTCCTTCGCTCAGTCCCAACCCACGCCAAATTCCACACCGGCCGACACTTCCAACTCAGGTGAGAAAAAAGAAGTAGAAATTTTGCGTTCAGATATGCTGCGCTTTACCGAGGAGGGTGATAAGAAATATACAAAACTGGTAGGCAATGTTGAATTAAAGCAGGGTGGCGTTTTAATGTGGTGCGATAGTGCCAATGTAGATAAAGCAACCAACTCGGTTGATGCCTGGGGCAGGGTGCATATTAACCAGGATACAGTAAATGCTTATTCGAACGTATTGAAATATGACAGCCAGAAAAAGCTTGCCTTTTTACAGGGCAATGCAAAGCTTACTGACTCTAAAATGATTCTTTATACCGATGAATTGTTTTACGATACCAAAGAAAAAGTATCGTATTACCTGAGCGGTGGAAGGGTTATTAAAGATTCAACAGTTATTACCAGCCAGCGCGGGCATTACTACAACCTGTTGCACGATGCCTATTTTCAGGGCAATGTAAAAATCAAAGACCCTAACTATAAACTTAACTCTGATACCCTGAAGTATAATGTAGATACAAAAATTTCAACGTTTTTCGGCAATACAGAAATTTTCAATAAAAACAGTACCATATACTGCAACAACGGGTGGTACGACAGCAAGAAAGATGTTTCTTCATTCGGCAAAAATACGGTGGTAGTAAACCCTCCACAAAAAATGTGGGCCGATAGCCTTTATTACGAGCGCTTTAGGGGTTTTGGTAAAGCAATAGGTGCTTTTAAGTGGGTAGACTCGAGTATGGCCGTTGAAATACACGGGCATTATGGTGAGTATATTGATGCGCGCCAGTATATTATGGCTACTGTAAGGCCGCTGCTGATTTATAAAATGGATAAGGACTCGCTGCTACTGGTATCTGATACTTTAAAGTCCATGACCAAATCGGAAACGGATACTACGCGCAACTTTTTCGCCTACCACAAAGTGCGCATGTTTATGAAAGATATGCAGGGTGTGTGCGACTCATTGTTTTATTCTTTCGAGGATTCAACATTCAGGATGTATTATAAACCGGTAATCTGGACAAGCGATGTGCAGATGAGTGGCGATACTATTTACCTGCATACCAAAAACCAGAAAGCGGATAACTTTACTATCTATAAATCAGGGTTTATAGTATCGCCCTCCGGCCCCAAATATTTCGACCAGATTAAAGGCACCAATATTTTTGGCTACTTTAAGAATAACGAACTTTATAAACTGGATGTAAAAGGCAACGGCGAAAGCCTTTATTTTGGTAAAGACGATAAGAACAAATACATAGGGGCCAACAAAGCTGTATCTACCAACATAGCCATTTATTTTAAGGATAAGAAAATTGAAAAAATAGCCTTCCTTAAAAAGCCGGAAGCTGTTTTTACGCCCATAAAAATGCTGGCCAAAGATGCATTTACACTCAAGGATTTTAACTGGCAAATAGACCGGAAGCCCAAAAACAAAGAAGAAATGTTTAAGCTGGCGGAGTAACTTTTACCTGCTAATAGTTTTACATTTATATTTTAGCGTTTTAATAATCATAACCGGGTATTCGATGGCTAAACGCTACACCAGAATTTCAGTCACTGCTTTATTATTGATTCAGTTCATTTTGTTGCGGGTTAATGCTCAAAATTGCTGGTCACCACTGGGTTCCGGTATTGGCACTCCAGCGAATCCGGGTGGAGTTTTTACATCAACTGTTTACAATGGCAATTTGATAGTTGCCGGGGCGTTTGATACAGTTGGTGGTATACCTGCCGCTAATATTGCCATGTGGAACGGCACAAGCTGGTCGGCGCTAGGCTCGGGTATCAAATTCAGAACGCACGTATGGAACTATACAGGCGGTATCGTTCATAGCCTTGCCGTTTATAACGGCGAATTATATGCAACCGGAACATTTGACACCGCTGGTGGAATACAGGCGAACAGCATTGCCAAATGGGATGGTAATTCGTGGTCGGCTGTAGGAGGCGGAATACCAGGCTTTGCCCTGTTGGGGCCTAATGACACTACCGGCACTGTAGTAAACGCTATGGCGGTTTATAACGGAGAATTATATGTTGGCGGCAGTTATACTTTAGCTGGTGGGGTAAGTGTAAGCGATATTGCAAAGTGGAATGGAAGCAGCTGGTCTGCGGTAGGTGCCGGAATAGGCAATACACAGCTGCCTACACAATCAACAGTAACAAGTTTAACCGTAATTAATAATAAGCTTTACGCAGGGGGTGGTTTTCAAAATGCCAGCGGGGTTTCTGCTATTAATATAGCCGCCTGGGATGGAAATGCCTGGACGGCCTTAGGTGCAGGTGTTGGTAATGATACTGCAGGCCTGGGTTCAGTAACTTCCATCGTTTCATACCAGGGCGATATATACGCTGCTGTAGCCGGCAATGATCCTAATGTTAATCCGGACTTTAGCATTGAAAAATGGGATGGTACATCATGGAGCAGTGTTGTTGGTGGCCCCGGTACCGGCGTGTATTACGATGGGTATATATTTGCTTTACTTCCTTTTAACGGCAACCTGGTTGCTGATGGTTATTTTACAGTTATTGGTAACGATAGTAGTGCCGCAAGCCTGGCACAATACAATGGTACCGGCTGGTCAACTCTGGCGACCGGAACCGACACCTCTGAGTATTTTTCTCTTATCAACTATAATGACCACTTATATGTAGAAGGCGTTTATGTTACTATTGGTGGTATTTCCGCTTCCGGTATTGCAGAATATACCTGTGCAACAAGTGCCGGGGTAGGTGAAGTTAATCCAAAATTGGGCGTTCATCTATATCCTAATCCCACCAACGGGTTCCTCAATATTTCCGTTAATAATTTGCAAGATAAGGCAACTGTTACAATCTGCAATTTACTTGGGCAAACGATATGGCAATCAACCATGGCCTCCGGCAAAACAGAACTCAACCTAACAGGCCAGCCTGCAGGCACTTACATCTACCGCATCTCAGGCCAAAATGGTGAACCAATAGGGGCCGGAACGTTTGTGGTTCAATAAGCAAAACCTTAGTGTAACTAAGTGCTCTTAGTGCCTTAGTGGTTAATTTCTCTGGCATTTCTTTGGGCGAAAGCAGTATATTCACCCCTCAAATCAAAGCTAATACATGGCAGATAATAATGTGATTTTTTCTATGCAGGGGGTTGGTAAAACCATTCCGCCGGCCAAGGTTATTTTAAAGGATATTTATTTAAGTTTCTTTTATGGTGCAAAAATAGGCATCATCGGCTCTAACGGTTCAGGTAAATCAACCTTACTTAGAATTGTTGCAGGTGTTGACGAAAACTACCAGGGAAAAATTGAAAAAAGCAAAGATTACAGCGTTGGTTTGCTTGAACAGGAACCGCACCTGGATGAAACCAAAACAGTAATTGAGATTATCCGCGAAGGCAAAAAAGAAATATTTGACCTGTTGGATGAGTTTAACCGCATCAGCGAAAAATTTAACGACCCCGATCTGGATGGTGACCAGATGGAAAAACTGCTTGCCCGCCAGGGAGTATTACAAGACCAGATAGACGCTGCCGATGCATGGGAAATTGACCAGGTGCTTAACCGCGCCATGGATGCGTTGCAATGCCCGGAGCCTGACGCGCAAATAAAAGTTTTATCAGGTGGCGAAAAAAGAAGAGTAGCACTTTGCAGATTATTACTGCAGGAACCCGATGTGTTGCTGCTGGATGAGCCCACCAATCACCTGGATGCTGAATCTGTGCTTTGGCTGGAGCATCACCTGGCACAATATAAAGGCACTATCATCTGTATTACACACGATAGATATTTTTTGGATAACGTAGCGGGTTGGATATTGGAATTAGACCGTGGCCATGGTATTCCATGGAAAGGCAATTACTCTTCATGGCTGGAGCAAAAGCAGATTAAGTTAGCACAGGAAGAAAAAAGCGAAAGCAAACGCCAGAAGTTGCTTGAACGCGAATTGGCATGGGTGCGCATGGGTGCTAAGGCCCGCCAGGCAAAAAGCAAGGCCCGTATTCAGAATTACGAAAAAATGCTGAGTGAGGAAACCAAAAAAACGGAAGAGCAACTGGATATTTATATACCAGCGGGCCCGCGTTTGGGTGCAAAGGTTATAGAGTCTCATGGTGTATCGAAGGCATTTGGCGATAAGTTACTTTATGAAAACCTTAATTTCAGTTTGCCACAAGGTGGTATAGTTGGTATTATAGGCCCTAACGGTGCCGGTAAAACAACTTTGTTCCGGATGATAATGGGGGAAGAGCAGCCAACTACCGGCACTTTTGAAGTAGGCGAAACAGTAAAGATTGCCTATGTAGACCAGGCGCACAGTAACATTGATCCTGAAAAAACAGTTTGGGAAGTAATTAGCAAGGGCGGCGAATGGATTGAATTGGGAAAGCTGAAAATGAACAGCCGTGGTTATGTATCCCGATTCAACTTTAACGGTGCCGATCAGCAAAAAAAGATAAAAGTACTTTCGGGTGGTGAACGTAACCGTTTGCACTTAGCCCTTACCCTGCGCGATGAGGCCAATGTTTTATTACTTGATGAGCCTACCAACGACTTAGACGTAAACACCATACGCGCTTTAGAAGAAGCGTTGGAAGACTTTGCGGGTTGCGCCGTTATCATCAGCCACGACCGGTGGTTCCTTGACCGTGTTTGTACACATATTCTTGCATTTGAAGGTGAAGGAAATATTTATTGGTTTGAAGGCAGTTTCAGTGATTACGAAGAGAATAAGAAACAACGTTTGGGCATTTCGGATGATATGCCACGTAAGTTTAAATACAAGAAGTTACTGGCTAAATAGTTGTTGAGTTAGCCCGGCATCAATAAAAAAGCCCCTCAAAGTAATTTGAAGGGCTTTTTTATTCCTCTTAAAATTTAGTTGGAACCAGCCTTTAAAGCTTGTTCATATTGTGCCGGGGTAAGTATTGCCTTTAACGCTGCTTTAATATCTGCAACCTTTTTCTCTCTCCAGGCCTGCAGGTTTGAATCATCTGTCATAGCATGGCGGGCTTGTTCTGATTTTGCAATAACATCCTGCAAAGCGGTTTGAAGTTTTGCTTTTTGGTCGTCTGTAAGTTTTACGGCTGCGTCAACGCTGTTAACCATTGTTGTTGCGGTATTTGCGTTTACGTCTTTAATCTGCTTATCCGTTACCTGGGGTGTAGTTGACTGGCTTTGCTGAGCAACGGCAGGCATTATCAAACAGGCAAATAAAAGGCAGGTGAAGATTTTTACAAGATGGTTTTTCATAAAACAAATTTTATTTAGCTACTGGTTTTGAATGATTTGGAAGTAAATTTAGTAATTTGATGCAATTGGCACAGCCCGTTTTTATGATTGTTAAAATGCAGGAAAGGTTGGCAACTAAATCCCTTCCGTGTTTTAAACCTTGCGCTTAGCGCTTAAAACTTTATTTTCGCACCTCTTTTAAAAATTGCAGTAACAGTAAGCATTATGATTACAGTCAATAATTTATCGTTAAGGTACGGTAAGCGTATTTTGTTTGATGACGTTAATTTGAAATTTACCAGCGGTAATTGCTATGGCATTATTGGCGCCAATGGTGCGGGTAAATCTACTTTTCTTAAAATTTTGCAGGGTGATGTTGACCCTACCACAGGCCAGGTTACCTTCTCGAAAGGGATGCGACTGGCGGTGCTGAAACAAAACCACTTTGAATTTGACCAGATACCGGTTATGCAAACAGTGCTGATGGGGCATAAAACCCTGTGGGCGGTTATGCAGGAGCGCGAGGCCATTTACGCCAAAGCCGACTTTAGCGAGGAAGACGGCGTGCGTGCCGGTGAGCTTGAAAATACCTTTGGCGAAATGGATGGCTGGAATGCTGAAAGTTCAGCGGCTGAGCTATTAAGCAACCTGGGTATTAAAGAAAGCCTGCATACCAAATTAATGAAGGAATTGGATGGTAACCAAAAGGTGCGCGTATTACTTGCACAGGCCCTGTTTGGCAACCCCGATATTCTTTTTCTGGATGAGCCTACCAACGATTTGGATGTACAAACCATTAACTGGCTGGAGGATTTTTTAGCCGATTACCAGGGCATCATCCTTGTAGTAAGCCACGACAGGCACTTTTTAGATGCCGTGTGCACCAACGTGGTAGATATTGATTACAGCAAAATGACCATTTACAGCGGTAATTATTCATTCTGGTATCAGTCGTCGCAATTGGTGGCTAAGCAGAAGGCCGATTCGAATAAGAAGGCTGAGGACCGGATACGGGAGTTACAGGATTTCATTCGCCGTTTCTCGGCAAACGCCAGTAAATCAAGGCAGGCAACCAGCCGTAAAAAAGCTTTGGATAAAATTAACCTGGAGGACATTAAGCCATCAAGCCGCAAGTACCCCGGCCTGCAGTTTAATAATGTTATCCGCGAAGCTGGTAATGAGATATTGAGTGTAGAAAACCTTTCCAAAACCGTAAACGGCGAGGTGCTGTTTAAGAACGTAAATTTTAGTGTTAAGAAGGGCGATAAAATTGCGGTGCTGGGGCATAGTATTGCGGTATCTGCCTTCCTGGCAATTTTGGCGGGAGAAGACAAAGAATACAAAGGCAATTTTACCTGGGGAGTAACCACCAGTGTTGCCAATATACCCAACGATAATACCCGCTTTTTTGAAGGGGTTGACCTGAACCTGATTGACTGGCTAAGGCAGTTTTCGCCGGAGGAAAAGGATGAAACCTTTATACGCGGATTTTTTGGGCGGATGTTGTTTTCGGGCGAAGAGGTTTTGAAACAGTGCAGTGTGCTTTCGGGTGGTGAAAAAATGCGTTGTATGTTTTCGCGGATGATGCTGATGCGTGCTAACGTGCTGATATTTGACGAACCTACCAACCACTTAGACCTGGAATCTATTACTGCCCTCAACAACGGTATGGCCGATTTTAAAGGCACCATTTTATTTACCAGCCGTGACCACGAATTGGTTGAAACCATCGCCAACCGGGTAATTGAAATTACGCCAAAGGGCATGATTGATAAGGAAATGGACTTTGATGAATACATCAAGAGCGAAAGAGTAGCTGAGCAGCGGGCGGAGTTGTTGAAATTGAAATAATGCTTTCAGTTTCAGGGCCAGCCGAAAACAGAAAACTATTTTTCTACTCAACCGGCGCCTCCCAAAGCTCAACCTTGTTGCCTTCAGCGTCAAGAATGTGAATGAATTTGCCATATTCCGAATCCTCAATTTTGTCTACAATTGTAACTCCTGCATTTTTTAGCTGCTCTACAATCGCTGTTAAATTGTCAACCCGGTAGTTTACCATAAACTCTTTGGTGGATGGCTCAAAGTATTTTGTTGTTTCAGCAAACGGGCTCCAGGCCGTAGACCCTTTTTTTGTTGGGTCAGCATCTTCACGCCACTCAAAATTTACACCCCATGGCTGCACGTCGAAACCCAAATGGGTTTTGTACCATTCCTTCATTTTATTGGGGTCTTTGCATTTAAAAAAGATGCCACCAATACCAGTAACCTTTGCTGTTGCGCCGGCAGGTGAATTCGGTTTCCCTGCCTCATTTTTTGGGTCTTCCATAATGTTTGTCTTTTTCGTTGTAACCAAAGATAAATTCTTTTGCGGGGAAATATATTCAGTAGCAGTTAGTCCTGCTACAGGTTTACAAAAAAGGGTTTTAATAAATTTCCCATTTAATACGGGTATTACGCCCTTACAGGGCTTTTAAACTTGTGGTTAGCCTACACCGGGCTAACACCCGGTGCTGTTATCTTATCGCCCTTTCAGGGCTTAATGAATTCTGAATGTTGAATGATGATTGTTGAATTAAGAACAGATTATGCCGTGCCGCTGGTTTTAATTCATAATTCAGCAATCAGAAATCACAAAATAATCCTTCGTCTCCGCAGGGTCTGCCTGAGTGTTTTGAGCCGTTAAGACAACAAGCAGCAGACGACCCTGCGGTTTTGCAGGGAGGGCTATTCGGTCTACAGCCTCAGGGTCCCCTATCGCAAAGCCGAAAGGGAGACCCTGCGGGGACGTAATAGTAAACCCATTTAATACGGGTATTACGCCCTTACAGGGCTTTTAAACTTGTGGTTGGCCTACACCGGGCTAACACCCGGTGATGTTATCTTATCGCCCTCCCGAGTAAGTCGGGATGAAACATTTCAGGGCTTAATACAGTTCGTTGCTGGGTTTACAAAGTGCTTGCACTTACATACAAAATGGGGTATCTTCGTCCTATCAGGATTATAACACCTCTTGAACTTATAAGCGATGAAAACTAAAGATGCCAATGCGCAGCTGGAAGTATGGGACTGGAAACAAAAAGCATACGAAGAAGTGAAGCACCTTGGGTTGCATGACCAGATTAAATTTATAGTTGCCGAAGCGCAACCGCTTACTGATATTATACGGAGCAAAGTGTTAAAGCAGTCTGTGAATAAGTAACAGCGGTACTGTCAAAAAGGACAAGAAATACAAGGCGTTTGAGGAACTCTGAATGTTGAATGATGATTGCTGAATTAAGAACAGGATTATCCCGAAACGCTGGTATTAATTCATAATTCAAAAATCATAAATCAGCATTCAAAGGGTTTTCCAAAACCTCAACAACCCAACCTCCAGTGCAAGGAATACAAGCGCCATGATAAGGCACCAGCGCCAGAGGGGTGTGCCGCGGTCAAGTTCTTTAACTATGCTGGCTACTTCGGCGTTGGCGGTGTTTACTACGTTTACGTTGGGCTGAGGGTATTTTTCTTTTAGCTGCCCGGCGGTGCTGAATTTAAGGTCACTTTCGCGGCGGTCGAAGTTGAGGGCGAGGGTTTGGGTGCTGTCGCTGCCCTCCAGGCCTACTTTGTAGAAACCGGCTTTTTTAACCTGGTCGCTCAGGCCCAGTAGTATTTTGCTGCCTACGGCAAACTGCTCGGGTATAAACTCAACGTTGTCTCCTTTTATTTTATACACTTTGGTACCAGTTACTTTGGGGGCATCTACTTCTATACGGGTTTTGTCGCCAATAAAATAACTGATGTTGCCGCCCTTAATGTTTAGCACAGCCATTTTATACAGCATGGGCACAAAGATGGCATGTACCGGCAGGTCGGAGAAATCTTTGTCTAATGGCGCCGCACACACGTATAGCGAGCCTTGCTGGTATGGGTAGCGGCTGAAGAACGATGTGCCATCTTTCAAACTTAAAATGGCTTCTTCGTTACTGGCAGTTGAGCGCGAGAAGGTGTAATACTTTTTAGCCGTGGGCAGGTTCATGTTCTGCGGCACCTTCTCAAACACATCTTT
>CAISWS010000471.1 GCA_903889265.1 uncultured Bacteroidota bacterium | reverse complement strand
CCCTGCTGCCAAGGCTGGCACTGCTTACCTTATTCTGCTTTTTTATTGAAGCAACCCGGATGCTGATAACCTGTAACATAATTTACATTTTTTTACCGTGGAACCTGTTACTGGCATGGATACCGGTTTACCTGTCCGTACAAATTAAGGAGGAAACTAAAACAGTTAAGCTCGGTATGTATCTTTTTCTATGGCTTCTGTTCTTCCCCAATGCGCCGTACATTATTACTGATCTTTTGCATTTAAAACCCCGTAATAATTTCCCCTTCTGGTATGATTCGCTGCTGTTGTTTTCGTTTGCTTTTACAGGCCTGATACTGGGTGTTGTTTCAGCCTTGCTGGTGTTTAAAAAGATGAAGGTAATTGTTGGCATCCGCAAGGCCAGGATATTTATGCTGTTAACCATGCTGTTATCCGGTTACGGTATTTATGTAGGCCGTTTTCTGCGCTATAATTCCTGGGACATCGTTGATTCGCCTTTTCAGATTTTAGGGGAAACAGCCATGCGCTTAATTCATCCGTCCATGTATCCGCGCACCTATGGCCTAACGCTCATGTCGGGGGCCTTACTCTTTCTTGTGTTTTTCATTTTTGAATCTATTCTTCTTACAGAATAATACCGGCCTGGCTTCCAATATCAAATAACTAAATAAAATACAATGAAAACAAACGACATTCTTATGCTGATAGCCACAGCGGCATATAGCTATCTTTTCTATTACCAAAGCCCGGGCATTAATTTCTTGTTATTTGCTGTGCTTATCATTGTGCTGTTCTTTTTAAAAGACCGAAGTTTGATTTACAGGCCCGCCTGGATAGCAGTAGCCGCAGGCACAATTCTATCTGCATTCTTTGTTTTTTGGTGGGGCACAGCTTTGCCTGTTTTGGCTAACGCATGTTCGCTTCTGGCACTTGCAGGATTTAGTTTTGATGCTGAATCTTCCTTTTTATTTGCTGTTGGTAACACCATTGCGGCTATACTAATTGCTATCCCGAGATTGTTTCACAGCACGGTCGAAGAACAACAACCTGAAGACAAAACGCCGCGAATTTTAAAAAAGCTTTTGTTGCTAATAGCACCGGTGCTTGTAACGTTGTTGTTTGTAGCGATTTACTGCAATGCCAATCCCATATTTGCAAAGTTCGTTGACCAAATCAACCTTGATTTCATAAATTTTAACTGGGCCATATTTACCCTGAGCGGCTTCTTTATCATGTTCGGCCTGTTTAATATTTACCGGTTTAAGGTGAATGAGAGCGATAAAAATGCATCTGATACCCTGCGCCTGATTACAGCAGAAGAACATGTGCAATCCGGTTCTGGTTCATGGCTGTCAGCCCCAAACGAATTATTGATGGGCATGGTGATGTTTGCATTGTTAAACCTGGTTTTGTTTACAGTAAACGGGCTCAACGTATTTTATATGTGGGTGATTAACCGCTTACCCGAAGGCGTTAGCGTTGCAGAGTTTTTGCACGATGGTACCGATACCCTCATCCTGTCTATCATTCTTGCCATTGCGGTTTTATTATTTGTTTTCCGGGGGTATCTCAATTTTGCTGAAAATAACAGATGGCTTAAAATGCTGGCCTATACCTGGATAGCGCAAAATGCATTACTGGTAATTACCACTGCCAATACCAATTGGTGGATTATTCAGTCATCAGGCCTAACACGCAGGCGTATCGGGGTTTATGTCTACCTGGCTTTGTGTATCATCGGCCTTACTACTACATTTATTAAAGTGGCCAAAAGAAAAACTAACTGGTTTCTCTTCCGTAAAAATGCCTGGGCTTTTTATGCTGTATTTATTGCGGGGTGCTTTTTTAACTGGGATGAAATTATTGTAAACTATAATTGCAAAAATTACAAGTCGCTTGAACTTGCTTACATTGACCGGGGATACCAGACTGAGCTGAGCTATACCTGCCTGGCAACGCTTTATAAATATTATGTGGCCGAAAAAAAAGAGCCTGCTATCAGTAAAAAAATATTTACCGGTCCGGTCATCAATGCCATGCACTCAAATTACTATTACCTGCAAAAAGAAGTGGCGGAACATGGCTGGCAGTCTTTCTGTTACGGCAAGTATAAAAACCTGCACCAGATTGAAAACATGGTTAAAAGCGGCGAGGTGGTTAATTAACAAACCTGAGTTATGGATTTTAAAAGCCCGTCAGGGACTAAAGCTTTGTAGCACTGGGCTGGAGTGTTTGTTTCGACCCGCATGGCAATGTCATTAAGTTAGGGCTGTCTTGACCACGGAGTGGTCACATCTCTGTAGCAACAGCCAATAAGGAGACCTGCGACCCCGGCGCGGGCCGTACCCAGGCAACGCTTAACTTAACGACATTGCCCGTAGGGGTCGAAACTTGTATTTTTTGCATGTTTACTACAAAGCTTATATCCCTAACGGGATTATTAAATGCATGGCGGCTGTTCTTAATGAACCGCCGGCGTCTCTGCCGATGCCGGCTTCAAAGATTTCTCTATGTAGCCCTTTAAAGCAGTAGCCGAAGTATATTGTACATTCTCAGCCTTGGCCCTGATAATGGCATAGTCGCACGCAAGCGAAGCTTCCTTATAGTTATTCATGCTGTAAAGCAACCATGCATAAGTAAGGTTGTAAGTATACTTATTGTCGATGTTAATTGCAGCATAAGCCCATTTACTTGCACGTTCTAATAACTCGGGTTTGTGGATGTTAATGTAATAAGCCCATGCAACTTCATTAAGCAACGCAGCATTTTTCTCTGCATACTTTTTTACGTATTGGCTGGCAAACTTGTCGTAATTCTCCCAATCTCCCATGTGGTAATAATAATCCATTGAAAGCTTCAGGGTTTTCTCCGCATGGTCAGGGGCATTGTTGGTTTTAATCAGTTTTAGTGCACCATCAAATAAGGCTTTGTCATCGGCGCGCGGTGCATCATTTACAGCTTTGCTTGCAATCAGGTTAATCTTGTTGTTAAAAATCTGCTCACCCATCAGCCGCTTGTAATAATCTCTGTTTTTTGCCAGGTAAGGCAGGCCCGGCGATTTAAGGTCGTTGGTAAGATTGAAAATAAGTTTGGTATGCCTGGGGTCGCTCATGTCAGCTGGAGTAAGCTTATCCAGGTACTCTTTAAATTTGTCTTCATATTTTTCACCGGCATCGTATAGGGTATTTACATAATCGTGTAAAAAGTTTACATCACGGTTGCCCTCAGCATATTGTTTGCTCAAACCTGCCAGTATACCCGGTGTGGGGTCCGTGGCTTTTTTAGCGTTTTCAATTAAACCATCCGGATCCAATCCTCCAACAACCTTATGAATTACATTCCCATCACCATCTAACCAAAGCAAAGTAGGATAAGCCCTGATGCCATATTTGTTAGCGATAGTAATACCATCATCTTTCTCCATGTCAAACTTGGCGTTTACGAACCTCGGGTTGAAGTACGCACCTACAGCCGAATCTGGAAACACCATAGCAGAAAGCCTTTTGCAGGGCCCGCACCACGAAGTGAAGCAATCCATAAACACAGGCTTACCCTGAGCCTTGGCCATATCCAGTATTTCCTGAAATTTTTTGTCGTGATTAAATTCAATACCCTGGGCATTGGAGCGAAGGCCTATGCAGGTTAAACAAAGAAAAACAAACAGAATTCCAATACATTTTTTCATAACAATAATTTTCAGCCTTCAAATTTATGGTTTTATCACAGAAATTTACCACTTAGGCATTAAGAATACATAAGTAGCCCTTGGAATAAAAACAGCATTGCTTTTTTTAGCGTAAAGCCGCCAAAAAGCGCCTGATGAGGGTTTAATTAATGCGCTGCAATTACCCGGCGCGGAATGCATTGGTTAAACCTCACGGTGATTAACAGATAACCGCCTTGCGTTTGTGCGTAATTGCAAGGTTGCTGAGGTTATTTGCCCCACATTGCATTTGCTGTAGCGGGGAAAGGGAACGTTATTTCGTTAATGTTTAACTCTAGCTTATTCACAATTTCAACCCCTTGCATCAAAGAGTGATCCTGGTTCGATACTTCATACTTCCATCCACCAAAGCGGCCACGCGAATAAATTTGTTGTTTATCCAACTCCGGAATCACTTTATTAAGCACTGTATCCCTGCCAACAGAGGGTGTAGGATATCCGTACTCCAAATACCGGTGCCACTTACTTACAACCTCATCAGCATGGTTTATCAGGCCGGTATTTAACAGGCCTTTAATAGTTTCCTCCACTATGTTATTGCGGTTAACCGGTTTACAAGTCGACTCGCTAACCTCAGCCATTAGCGACCAATGGGTATTTATATCAGGCACATTATTCGGGCTGTAATTTGAGAACACGGTTACTCTGTAAAAAGGGCAGTTATTTTCAGGAAAATACATCCAGCATTTGGTTTTCAGGTCTTCTTTGGGGGCGCCTTTCAGTCCTATACCAATTACGTGAGTGCCGGAATGCATCAGGGATCCTACAGCCTCCTTCATGCCATTCCCAATCTCCTGCAACCCGTTCACAAGTATATCTAGCGGCATGGTGCTGATGAGGTTGTGGTATTTATAAGTGCTACCGTCAGTGCAATGGATTGTTTTTTGCAGATTATTCACTGAGTTTACCGTTTTGCAAAAATGAAATTTATCATCCCCTATCCTACTGGCCACGTTTAACCAGATTGAACCGGTGCCGCCGTATTTAGGAAACTGAAACTTACTATTAGGCCCCCACGAAATATCCTCCAGTTCAAAAAGGATATTTTTTGACACACGTTCCAGGTCAGTTGTTTCAACCCGTTCGCCAATCCAGTTGTAACTTAGCATTTCAGGAGGATAAGCCCATACCTTAAAATTATATGGTATCATAAAAAGCTCAGCAATACCCGATCCAAAACTACTATATATCCATTCGCGGAAATTTGCAGGTTTCGTAAACGAGGGCTGTTTATACTGGCGGATAATACCCTGCAGGCATTTCCAAACATCCTCTTTGGGCAAATACCTTATGTTACTTTGAAAAGGATAGGGCACAAACCGGTCTTTTATCCAAACCCACGATTCGCGCTGACGATTTAACCATCCTTCCTTGCCAAGGGCTTTAATCATCAGGGCGTCAAAATATGTGTAATGCGAAAATTGCACATGCCCGCCACAATCCCAGGTAAACCCCATTCCATCAGTAAAGCTGGCCGACAAGCCTCCCGCTAAGTTTTCTTTTTCAAGGATGATAAAGTCATCAATGCCCAATTCTTTAAGCCGGCAGGCAGCTCCCAAACCGGTAGGCCCGGCACCTACAATTACGTATTTAAATTTATTTTGCATTGAGCACTATTAATAACTATTCAAACCGCCTTGGTGTCTGAAAAAGAAAATGCCTTTTTGTCCTGGTAAATATTTCGCAGTAATAAATCAAAGCATAAAACGAAGTCGGAATCTGAAAATAGTTTTTCGATAAGCCATAAAAAAATAATTAGTCCGCGTTTTTTTGCGGCATCAGAAATTGCGGAATTTTACGTGAGAAAAATGCGTAATACTCCTCTACAATTACTACTTAAACCCGGTGTTATATTTACTACACCCTTATTAAATCCTCCGCGTATGACTTATACTTACAGTGCCGGTAATCTTGGCAAAGCTTCGGATTTCATTCATTTTATTGGTTACGTTAATGCTCCTCATCTTTTTGAAAAGGCAGTTACCTCTACGATACCTGCTGCCAAAGAGGGGGTTGGTATAATTATCGACAACAGGTCCGACAAATCAGTTCCATCGCCCAACCAGATAATTGAAGGCAAAGAAGCCGCTGAATGCTTTTCAGTTCTGGAGCCTGATGTTCCGCTAACATTTTCGCAAACAATGAACCTTTTGATTAAGGTGAGTATACAGAAAGGCGCAAAGTTTTTTACGTGGATACATGCCGATGGTGAGGTAACCGGCGATAGTTTAAATTTAATCCGCACGGCCAGGCAGCATATTGCGGATGGCACAAAATGGGGAGCAATTTTTACCTGTTATGATGTTTATTCTGCTTTTAGTGTTGAAGGATGGCAGGCCACCGGAGAATGGGATTGGCTGAGGTTTCCTTTCTATTTTTCAGATACCGACTATTATCGCAGGTTAGAAGCCGCTGGTTATCCCTATTTAAATATCGGTGGCGAAGGGGTTATACACCATAATAACGCCAGCAACACAATTAAACATGACGAGCTCCGGCGAATGACAAATGATTATATGTTTCCGGTATGGAAAAAATTATTTGATGAAAAATATCCGGAGCAAACTACCTGATAGGGCGCGCATTGGTCCTTAGGAAATAAAATGTTCCATTTTCAAAGTGAGGCCTGAATTAGCCTGCACTTATGGAATGGATAATTGGTTGGAAATTTTCAGATTTAATAGCTCCGGGTAACACTTAGGATAGTGATAAATTGCATCAATCATTCTTCCAGATATTACACCGCTGCAGCTGGATTTGATGCCCGTAAAATATCCGGGTAGTACGCTCAAAGGATTCAGTAAAATCCGAAACATAAAACTGGTCTTCAGCAAGTTTTTGTTCGCTCAGCAGGTTTTCCTTTTCAAGTATCCATTTAAGTTTTGCTGCTACTACTTCGGCTGAGTCAAATATTTTAACCTGCTGCTTATAAAAAGCATCTATTTCATTTTTAATAAGCGGGTAATGTGTGCAGGCCAAAACCAATGCATCAATATCTTTTAGCTCCGGCTGCAATAAGTAGCTTTCCAGCACAGCTGCACTGATATTATCATTGTAATAGCCCTCTTCAATCATCGAGGCCAGCAGCGGCGTGGCAAGGGCTGAATAATTTAAACCAGGTTTACGGCGCGAAAGCTTTTCCTGGTATACCCCCGAGTTGATGGTGGTTTTGGTAGCTATAATACCCACTTTTTTAATCCCCTCATCCGCAATTATTGCCTCAATCATCGGGTCAATTACATTAATAACCGGTATTGAGCCTTTAAACTGATCGCGTAGTAATTCATATGCCGCGGCCGAGGCAGTATTACACGCAATAACAATGGCTTTACAATGCTGTTCGTTCAATAAAAAATCGGTAATCCTGCTGGCATATTGGCGGATAAGCTCCTTCGATTTATCGCCGTAAGGCATGTGGGCCGTATCGCCAAAATATACAAGTTGTTCGTTTGGTAACTGCTTAGAAATGGCATTGGCGACCGTTAAGCCGCCAATGCCCGAATCAAATACACCAACAGGTTGATGCTTCTGATTTTTCATTTCGTTAATTATTTATTGCCGCCGGGCTGTGTTGCACCACCAGCCGGTGCCACTGCTTTTGTAATGTTCAGTTTCTTTAAAACCAGGTCAGTTACATCATCGGCAGTTTCAGGGTAGTAAGCTACTGCGCCTGATACTACATCCAACACATATGAGTAATTGTTGGCTAAGGCAACTTCTTTAACTGCTTTCAGGTACTTATCGTTGATAGGTTTCAGCTTCTCTTGTTGAAGTTTCTGAAGGTCATCATTAACCTTGCTTTCAAAGTCCTGGATTCTTTTTTGAAGATCCTGAAGTTCCTGGATTTTTGATTCAATGATAGGGTCTGGTGTGCTTTTATCATTGCTTAAAGCCTGAAGGTCTTTCTGCTTCTTTTCGTAATCAGCATACATGCCTTCCAAAGCTTTCTGATAAGATTGTTTTTGCTTATCAATATCGCTGTTCATGGTTTTAAACTCAGGCATAGATTGTAAAATCTCCAGCGAGTTGATGTGTCCGATTTTTTGCTGAGCATTAGCTGTACCGAAAAATGCGAATACCGCGGTGATGATTATTGCAATTGTCTTTTTCATTTGGGTTTGTTTGTTTTTTAATTGTCAAATGGAATTCGCCTGGCAAATTTATCCGTTTAAGGATACCTTACTTTCAGCTCATTTCATGTGGATTTAAGGTTGATTGATTTATGTTGTTTTTAGTTAGCTCCCATTCTCTTTTTAACCAAATCGGTAATGTTACCTGTGCTTTCAGGATAATAAGCCACGCCGCCTGCAGCAACATCAAATATGTAGCTGTATCCGTTTTCTTTAGCAACAGCAGCCACCATTTTCAGGTATTTGTCGTTCAGTGGTTTTAATAATTTATCCTGGTAGTCCTGTATCTCTGCACTGGCAGTTTGCTCGTAGCTGGTTATAGCTTTCTGCAGGCTGTCCAATTCCTTTTTTCTTTCTTCCAATACAGCATTCATCATGCTGGCCCCGTACTGGTTAACCTCTTTCAGTTTCGATTGATAGGTATCGTACATAACCTGTACTTTGGCCTGTGCGTCTTTCTTTTTCTTGTCAACCGAAGCGCTCATTTGCTTGAACTCGGGCATACTCTGCACAACTTCATTCGAATTGATATGTCCGTATTTCTGAGCAAAGGTTTCAGCGTTAAAAACGAAGAAAGATGCTACTAAAAGGATGATTGCTTTTTTCATTAGTGGGCGCAAAGATATATTTTTCTGTTTACCGTAATAATTCTCTAGTTACCTGCTGGTTTTGATGAAACCCCTAGTGCCGAAAGGATGTCCTCGCTTTTATTCAGTCTGTCGTTGGCATACAACATCGTAGGCCCGCTTGAACGGTCAAAAATAATGTCGTAACCTTTGGCAAGGGCGTATTTATTTACCTCATCGTAAATCTTATCCTGTATGGGCTTTATCAGCTCCTGGCGCTTTTTAAACAGTTCGCCATTCGGGCCAAACTTAGACTTTTGATATTCCTTAACCTCTTTTTCTTTCGCTTCTATCTCTTTGATTTTCTGTTGTTTCATGGGCTCAGTCATCAAAACCTGCTCTGCCTGAAACTGTTTGTACATATCATCTACGGATTTCATACGGCCTTCAATGTCTTTTTGCCAGGTATCAGCTACTTTATCCAGTTGCTTTTGCGCCTCAGCATATTGAGGTAGTTTGCCCAGGATGTATTCCATGTCTACATAGGCAAATTTCTGCGCGTATGTGCTAAGGCCCATCAGCGAAACCGCAAGTATCAGCATTATCTTTTTCATGGCATTTCAGATTTTTGTTCAGTTCCGGAATTCCGTGTCCTGTAATTTCGGGAAACCAAATTTATAATGATTTTCCTTTAAACGTGGTTCAATGGCCTGGTAATAACTATTTCTAACAAACAATACAGGCCTTCTTTCCTCAGCGCCCTTGCCTGTCCCTCTCTATCGCTTGCGGTGGAGAGGGTACCCCAGCGAAGCGAAGGGCGGGTGAGGCCCGCATTTATTCCGGCTCCCTACCCAGGATAATATTAAACTGTCCGTATTTCGAGAATATGTTGTTACCCGATGGGGTTAAGCCGAACATAGACCTGTCCCAGCCAAATCCGTAATCAAATCCCAATAAACCAAACATAGGCAGAAACACCCGCACACCAGCACCTGCCGAGCGCGCCAGCTGATACGGTTTATAATCCTGTATGCTCGTCCAGTAATTACCCGCATCCATAAATATCAGCGCATAAATAGTTGCCGATTGGCCCAGTGTTATCGGGTAACGCAACTCCATGCTGTACTTGTTGTAAATAGGTGCACCACCGGTTGGGGTTACAATAGGGTAACCACGCAATGAAACAATATCGCGGCCCAGCTGAGTTGCACTGTTCAGGTTACTTAAACCATCACCACCCAATTCAACACGTTCAAAAGGCGAGTAACCGATTGCCTTGTTATAAGTACCCAAAAATGATAAGTTGGCCGCTGCACGGAACACCATATTCTTCCAAACCGGTGCATACCACTGAAACAACATTTTCCATTTATGGAACTCCACCCATTCGTATTTCGTAGCGTCCGGTACCGAAGGATCCTGGTAATTAATATCCTCTCTGCCTTTAAACATATAAGAATAAGGAAGCGTGAATTTGCCCTGCACCATAAAATAGAAGCCCTTATTATAGTAAGTAGGCCCCGCCATTTCGCGCGAATCGCGTGATAAGGTTAACTGTAAGTTGAAGTTATAAGCCGTTCCGGTGGTATACGTAAAATACGATGCGTAATTGTTCAGGATATACTGCTGAAACTCCAATCCTACCTCACCGGTAAAGAAATCATCAGGCCATTTTAAGCGGGTGCCCAAACCAACATACAAACTGGTTGAATAGTAAGAACCATCAATTACGGCGTAATCGTTCGGGTCAAGCGTATTGGCACGTAAACGGTTAAAGGCAATATTCAGCGACTGAGGTTTTTTACCCCCCAACCAGGGCTCAGTAAACGATACACTATACGACTGGAATGCGCGCCCGTTACTCTGAAAACGGATACCAAATTTTTGTCCGTCACCGGATGGCAGCGGGGTCCATGCTTTTTTGTCAATGATATTGCGGATACTGAAGTTGGTGAAGTTAACACCTAACGTGCCAAACAAACCACCGGTGTTGGTAGCCGTAGCCTGTCCGCCATAACCGGCCGATAATTCAAGCTGATCGCTCGGTTTTTCAACTACCCGGTATTCTATATCAACTGTTCCGTTCTCGGGGTTCGGTATCGGCACCACATCTAACTGCTGCGCATCAAAATAGCCCAGGTTGGTAATTTCTCGCTGAGAACGGATAAGGTCCGAGCGGCTGAACTTATTACCCGGCAATGTCCTTAACTCCCTTCGAATAACGTTTTCGTTGGTTTTAGTATTACCTACAATCCGCACTTCGTTAATCGTAGCCTGTGCGCCTTCGTTTATACGTAATTCAAGGTCTATGGAGTCACCATCAATTTTTACTTCCATCGGGCTTACACTGAAAAACAGGTAGCCATCATCCATATATAACGAGCTAAGGTCCCCGCCGTTAGGGTTCATAAATATCCGCTCGTCAAGTAATTTCTGGCTGTAAACCTCGCCACGTTTAATGTTTACTATCCGGTTAAGTATGGAGTCGGGATATTTGCTGTTGCCGTTAAAAAAGATATTGCGGAAATAGTACTTTTTACCCTCGTCCACCTTGATATTAATAACCATGTTCTCCTTATCTTCCAGATAAAAAGTGTCTTTTACAATACGGGCATCGCGGTAGCCCCGGTTGTTGTAAAATTCAATAACATGGTTTTTATCATCTTCATAATCGTCCCTTTTAAATTTAGAGGCGCTGAAAATATTGAGGTTAACATGCGTATGCTTGCTCCAGTAATCCCAAAGGCCCAGGGGGCTTACAATTTCGCCCATTACTTTATACCATGGCTGTGGGTTCGAATCGGCTGCTAAATTTCTTCTGAATTTGAAAAACCCACTGGCATCAAACTGCGGCTTTTCGTGTGTTTCTTTCAACTGGTTTCTCAGCTTTTTATCTGAGAAAACCTTGTTGCCCGTAAAATTGATCTGATCAATCTGAACCTTATTACCCTTTTCAATATTAATTCTCAGCTTAACGCTATTGGCCAGGGTTGAATCTCTTAACTCTGTAATAGTTACGTTAACCGATAGGAACCCCTTATCAATATAATAGCTTTTTATGGCATTGATAGTAAGGCTCTTCATGTTCTCGGTAAAAATGGAGCCTAACCTTAAATCAATTTTTTTCTTGATATCGTCAACATCGCTTGTTTTAACGCCTTTAAGCGAATAACCACCAATACGTGGCCGCTCGGTAACGTGAATTGTAAGCGATATTTTGCCATTCTCAATTCTATCAGCCACTATTTTTACATCAGTGAAAAGCTTTTGTTTCCACAAAGATTTTATCGCTTTAGGAATCTGATCGCCGGGTATTTTCACTTTACTGCCTACCGTTAAACCTGATAGGGTTGCCAGAATTTTTGAATCAAGGAATTTTGCACCCTCTACCTTTACCAGGGCAATTTCATACTCTGCGCTTTTGCTGTAATCAAACAAAGGCAATGAAGTAGAGTCCTGACCGGATACAACGGCGCTAATAAGCAGGAAAGAAAAGAGAAGAAGTTGTTTCAGGGTCAATTTCATTTGGTTACTAACTGTTCACTTGTTTTACCGAACCTGCGTTCACGGTTTTGAAAATCAATTATAGCTTTATACAATTCCTCACGGCTAAACTCAGGCCACATCACATCGGTAAAAAAATACTCCGCATAAGCCAGTTGCCAAAGCATAAAATTACTTACCCTCATTTCCCCGCTGGTCCTTATCAACAATTCAGGGTCAGGTATACCTGCCGTGTATAAATTATTGCTAACCAGTTCCTCGGTTATTGAATCGGGCGCAATTTCGCCTTTTTCTACCTTTAACGAAATCTCTTTTACCGCCCTCGTAATCTCCGACCTTCCGCTATAGTTTAAGGCCAGTATCAAATCCATCCTTTTGTTATTGGCAGTGCGTTTCATGGCATCTGTCAATTCCTTCGCTACGCCCACCGGTAACTTGCTGATATCACCTATAACTTTAAGGCGAATATCATTTTTCAAAAGCGTTTTCAACTCAGCCTTGATAGTTTTTAACAGTAACAACATCAGGGCACTTACCTCTGTTATAGGCCTGCTCCAGTTTTCAGTCGAAAAAGCATACAAAGTCAGGTATTTAACACCCAACTCCGCACAACCTTCCGAAGTTTCCCTCACCGAATTCACCCCGCTGCTATGGCCAAAAATCCTGTTCTTACCATGTTTGCGTGCCCAACGCCCGTTACCGTCCATAATAACGGCAATATGCTGGGGTACGCGGGTAAGGTCAATTTTTCCTTTCAGGCTCACAATTCAGAAACGTTTAAACGCTAATTAAATCTTTTATTTTCCAAAAGCGGGCAAAGATAGAAAAATAGATGAGAGAGGCGACCCATTCTGCATGGGAGGAAAACCTAAAAAATGCTTAACCTCAAACCCGTCACAAATCCCAAAACGGGCTTGGGTTTACACTTGTTTACACTTTTTGACGTTTTTTAAAAACTAACCTATTGATATTCAATACATTAATACCTAAAACAGATCAATTTTAACAAAAAAGTGTAAACCCATTCGCTCTTTAAATAACATAAAGCTTTAATTATCAATCAAATAAAGTGTAGCCAGCCGCCCATTCCGTCTCATAAAGCGGGCACTAGGGCAAAACAGCCAAATGCAGCCTTTACGACAACCTTGTAATTGCATCTCCGCTTTGGTTTCCCTTTTGGGTACGGGCTAAGTATTCGGAAGATGTTTTTTGGGTCTTTGTTTTTCAAGCGAAGCGTTGAAAAACAAAGAATGTCCCCCGCTGGCGGGGGTGTAGGGGGTGGTGAGAATCTAAGATTAGCCAACCATTAACCAGCAAAACAACCACATTCATGCTAAAATCTGTATGCAATCCTGATTCAGACAAGGAAGGACAATAAACAGATAACGAACCCTACCTGTAAGCATTCCCCCCGCTAACCGTAGGGCACCGCAGGCGCATAATGGTATATGAAAGCGTAATACCACCAAAAAGATACTTATCAAAACCTCCCTGCCCGCGCTGAAGGCCAATCTGGCTACCATCCTGCCCTTGGGCACTGCGGTTTGAAAGCGCAGCCGCTAAACCGGTTGAGCCGCCCGGAAGGTCAACATAACTCGGGTACTTGCCACTGGCATCATCCAGGTATTTGGTAAATGTATTGCGTAACCCGGCTTCAATAGCCACATTCCAAAAACGTGCAAAGCTGAATTTAAACCCACCCACCATAGGTATGGCAAAACTGTATAACCGGTAAGGCTTAACACCCGAATAGCTGGGGTCCGTTTCACCCTCAGTGCCAAGTCCCTGCAGGTAATACCACTTACCGTTGTACTCCGTTTCAGGGTTAAAAAAGAATAACGAAAGCCCGATACCTATATAAGGCGTAAACCAGTGCTTCTTACTCTCTTTATCATATTTAAAGAAATTAAACTCAATCATACTCGAAACATCAATAATGTTCGACTTAAACGAAAGGTTCCGCTGCTGGTTCCACGAATTATTTACGCTGTTATCGTTAAATTGAGCCTGGCCCCAGGTCAAAGAAGTGCGCCAGGCACCGCGGTATTTAATATTATAGCGGTAAAAGCCGCCAACTGCAGGCCTTACCTGCTTAAAAGAAGCCACTTCATTAAGGCTGCCAAAGTAGTTTGTAAAGCCCATAAACGCCCCATACTCATGTATTTGCGAAAACGCACTATACCCAATTAGCAATAAAAACAATAAGAAAAAAGGCCGTATCTGCTTCATTTACAAGGCTGCGAAATAAATACAAACGGCGTAATAAGCAAAATGTTGTCTTTTGGGGATAGATATTAGATACAAGATTTCAGTAGTGTCCGGTTAAATTCAACAGTTATACTTTGATCCTCGCAACTAGCAAGGGTTTCATGATTTTATTATTGGTGACGATTTGATTTCCCTTTTTACAATCATCCAATTTACAATCTTAAAGTTCATTTTTTAT
>CAISWS010000470.1 GCA_903889265.1 uncultured Bacteroidota bacterium | reverse complement strand
CTGGTAATTTTAACCACATCGACTCATTAGAGCCATGCAGGCTGGATGCCCCGGCGGTATATGCATTGGTAGACGGAGTGAAAACCACGGTATGAACCGGAAAGGCCACATCAACCAAAGCTTGCAAAACGCTGCCATTATCCAATAGCTTGCAGCTTCCGTCGCTTATTACATTTGTAGAGTTGGAACCGGTAATTTCGGTCCAGGTATTGGCTATGGGGTCATATACCTCGCCATGCCATCCGTTCTGGGTTCCATCAGTTCCGTACTCACCACCGGCGGCATAAACCCGGCCGTCTTTGAGCACTTCGGAAGAAAATGAATAACGCTCCTGGTTCATGGTAGCCATTTGCGACCAGGTTCCATGCACGTAACTTCCTGTCGAATCCGGAGTCAGAACATCCCACAAATTTCCGTTACCACCCGGTCCGCTCGTTGTATGGCAAATTACTGAACCATTGGACATTAAAAGCATAACGCCATTATTGTTATGGGGCGCAGCTGTTGCCAAAGGGGTCCATGAACCTACCTGGGCACTTAACTGACTTACTGCCAGAAATGAAAAAAGCACGATAAAAACCAGGCCCCTGTAACCTGTTTGGGGCATCTTTTTAATTGAATAAATTATTGATAAAATGCTGTTTTGGTAAGGCAACTTTTTCTTCATTTTTGTAAATTAAATGGTAAACAAATTGGGGCGACAAGACTAATAATTAAACATTCTATTGCAAATTTCGTTTCTGGTTATATTGTCATAATTCTGTCATTTTATTGCTTCAGTTTTCTATTTTTTGCCAACACCTTTCAGAAAGTTAATGAAGAGGTATGAAGGCAAGTAGTATTTTAACGAATGCTCAAAAGCAGAACCAGAGAAAAGATATCAGCAGTTGGTTTCAGGCGGATCTGTTATCAAGCTGAAATAACCCGAACATGACTGAGTTCTGGAACTGGAAAATTTACCAGAAGGAATAGCGGGCTGTAGCATATTAAATTGCCCGGGGAAACAACAAACAAAGTCTTTCGAAAAATTCTTTAACAGGTTTCTGAACGGAGACTTATTGGTTTTGTCATTTTCAGAGAATTGCCCGTAGGACGAACTTATAAAATCAATCAGCTCAGACTCTTTGTTATCCTCCAGTGCATAAATAATGTAACCGCCTGGTGTCTTTTGAACAGTTTTGGAATCATACAACTGTCCCATGAATTTAAATTCACCTTCCCCCGTCACTGTAAATGTGCTTGGATTCAAATAGTCAGGATCAGAAATCTCGAGTTTTTGAAAATGAACGCTACCGGATAGCTTCAACTTTACCTCGCGTTTAATTTCCTGCATGTATGAAAAATAAAGAGGCATAAACCCCACAATATTTGTGAGCGCTATAAAAACAACAATTACGGACAGAGCCTTTTTCATAAAACAGGAAAGTGAAAGTAGTGTGGAAATTGAAATTTAAAAGGAAGTGCGAAGTATTTTGAATCCACCCTATACCTGCTGAAATAAGATAACCGGTTTAGATTTTAAAGCAAGCGTTTGGGTGCCTATTCCTGATCAGGTAATAACCGGGAAGAAACCGGTAGTGGGTTTAAATGAAAAATCCGGCTAACAACCTGGCAGAGGTGCCCCAAAAGCAAAAATCCCCTATAAAACCTGAGCTTTATAAGGGATTTTCATAAGTAATTGATAATCAGTGCGGAGAGAGAGGGATTTGTACTCCGTTTGTAACTGTACTATTATTAATGGTTTGCACGTTTTTTGATTTTGAGGTAGCCGAATAGGTATCTACTTTGAACATTTCCTCCCTGTATCACCGGTTGTTTGGCTACCGGTGATATTGCTAAAGCGAAGATAGGATTTAATGAACAACTTTCATAATTTGAGCAAAGAAAAGAAGGGGAGATTTTGCAACCTCCCCTCTGGGTTATGCCCCCTCTAAGTTTATTCCTGGCCGTTGGTCTTCACCAGAGCGGCTTCCGCTTCAACTTAGATTCCTTTACAGCGCAACTTGCAATAGCATTGCGCTTTTTGTATAATATGCCTTCTACCATGCCTCTAAAACTTGAGACTCTTTCCTCGTGGACTATTCGATAAACCAGAAGGGCTGCCTTGTGCTTAAAGCGGTATTAAGGCTGCTGATGAACTGGCTGGCGTTAACTCCCCTTGATAGGTATTTATCAATGTAACTGTTACGATTCGCCCCCGTGAACAGATTGAAAAGCCGCCACAGGTTTATTGTTCCATCGGTGGCGCGGCAGAAAGACCGGTCGGCGTAGTAATCATTTGCGATAGCATTAATGTGGCAATCTAAAAACTCGAAGTTGGGCAGTGCCTTTCTTTCAGCGGTGGGCAGGTAGTTGTATAACCGGCTCTTGCCGATTAGCTGGGCAAACTGGCGTTCGGTAATGGAGCGTTCGGTAAATTCCTCCATGCGTACGAGCGTTGTCATGGCATCGTAACCTGAAATTAACTGGTGTATCTGGCCGGTAAGCGCCTGAACGCTGGTTACTTTAATCTGCTCTTTAAGCCCATCAGTCCATACGCACAAATTCAGGCACACTTTGTTTTGAAAGCCAATGAAAACCTTAAACGTTTCGGGGCTGCCTTTCTTGTTAAACAGGTTATCCAAGTTGTAGGACTTAACGCCGCCGATAACCAACGATAGTTTGTTGCCCATAATATCCCTGCTTATCTCCGGTATCTCAATCAAAAATGCCATCCGCTCGTAATACAGCGTTCTTTCGTGTTCTAAAAGCTCATTGGCAGCCTTGTTTCTGGCCTCGGGTATTCTGCCTTTAATGGGATGGCTAACGCGAATAACGGGTTGTAATAGCTTCGCGCCATTGAAGTAGTCCTGGGCAGTATCGTAGGTGGCTTGAACAAATTCTGTGTGCGATATGGCCGTTTCATTGTCCTTGCTGAAAACAGGGATAATATTCTTCTGTTCAATCTCCTGTAAAGTGATTGGCAGGGTGTTGGCTTCAATAAAGCCCGTGGATGCTGACGAACGTAGGTTTGTGGCCGGTTCTTCTTCTGTGTGCGTGTTGGCTGCTAATGCGTGCATGTTAAGGTGGTTTATGGTTAAGAAATGATTTGCTGAAATGATGGCAGGTGTATTATAAAGTGTGGAATACGCTATATCTGTGTATTCGAAAGGGTGAAAGCGTGATGTAGCGTTTATGCCCGCTTTTCAGGCACCCTTAAAATAGTTTGCTGCGAAATGCGTAAAAAGAAGCTGCCTTGGTTGCGGCAGCCTCTTGTACTACTTTTTTCAATGGCCTTTGAGCTTGACAGGTGGTAGGTCGGTTCAAAAAGTAGCAAAACATTTCATAACACCTGACCGGTGGATGCGTTAGGCGCTGGCAGAACCCGCCTGCTGTGGCTCTAACTTTGCATCGCTTACCAGTGTATTGATATTTGCCATGCAGGCAACGTAAGCATGGTAAAGCTTTGCGATTTTGATTCTGTCGCTGCAATTGCTGGACTGTATCGCTTGTACTTCGGCAATGAAGCGGCCTTCACGTTGTTTAACCGCTATTTCTAACTTTTCCATCGTGTAAGTTTTTGGTTAATGAATAATGGCAAACCACCTACTTGCTTAATGGGGTCATTAGCGCATTGTCCATAGGCGAGAGGTACTGCCGGTGGGCTGTT
>CAISWS010000469.1 GCA_903889265.1 uncultured Bacteroidota bacterium | reverse complement strand
GTGAATGGCTGTGGTCGTGAGCGTGGTGATCGTGTGAATGACTATGTGCCATAAATATTATTCGCTTAAAAATTTACAAAGTATGAAGCTAAGCCTACCATAATAAGCACTGTGCCTATGATGGCTTTTTCATTTTTTTCGAGAAACTGAAAGTTAAACCTGTTTATTCCTTCAATTGCCAAAGCTACATAAGTTATCATAGCCGCCACGGTTACCACTAAATATACGGCCGAAACGGTTAAAATGCCCAGCCAGCCGAAAGCACCAGCAGTAAAATAATATGATTCCAGCTCGACACATGGCGAGAAGAACATACCAATGCTAAGCGATAGCACTACTGTTGCAAATGGGGTGTTGGGTGCCGGGTTTTCGCCATAATGGGTATGGGGTTTGTGATGCCAGAAATTGCGGATGATGTAGGCCATACCGAGCAAAACCAGGATTGCCGGTGCGGCAATGGCGGTAATATAATGGTAGGATGAAGAAAGCCGGTAGCCGGCCCAACCAACCGCCATACCCACTAATATGGTGCTGGCAACATGTGCGCCGCCGCTGATAGCGGTTGCCCACAGGGTTGTGCTTTTTTTCCAGCGTTCAACTTTGCCAATAGCCACCATGGGCAGCCAATGGTTAGGTATAGTGGCGTGTATGATGCTTAGAATAAAGCTGCTGATAATAAGATGAAACATGGCGCTGAAAAGTGCAAAGTTAAGGTTTTACCAAAGGCTTGCGAACTATTACAACGCCAACCTCAGGGCAACCGGGTCTAAATACAAATACGGGTTCACGCAAAGCCCGCGAAGAGAATTGCAAAGAACCGCAAAGAAGAGTAAGATTTCTTTGCGGTTCTTTTCATGTATTTTCTCTGCGCACTCTGCGTGAACCTGTATTATCCGTATCAAACCAGCAAAAACACTTTAGACCCGATTGCCCTGACGCCAACCTGCTTAAAACGGAATATTTCAATAATTTTTTTATTGCGTGATCCGTGTAAATCATTTTGCCGTAACTGATATCATTCGATTATTAATCTAAAACCAAGTAAAATGAAAATTCAGAAAGTATTTACGGTTATCGCCTTCGTTATGATGGCAGGGGCCAGCCAGTTTATTAATGCGCAGGGAATGGAGAAGACGGTAATGGTGGGCGGCGCAGCTATGTATCCATCCAAAAACATTATTCAAAATGCCGTTAATTCGAAAGACCACACTACGCTTGTTGCTGCTGTTAAAGCTGCAGGTTTGGTTGAAACGCTTGAAGGCGCCGGGCCGTTTACCGTATTTGCCCCAACCAACGCCGCCTTTAATAAACTACCTAAGGGTACAGTAGAAAACTTGTTGAAACCTGAAAATAAAGCTATGCTGAGCGGTATACTAACTTATCATGTTGTTGCGGGCAAGTATGATTCAAAAGCTTTATCTGCCATGATTAAAAAGGGCGGTGGCAAAGCTGAACTTACCACTGTAAACGGACAGAAACTAACCGTTAAAATGGAAGGCGGCAAAGTTACTGTTACGGATGCCAAGGGAGGAAAAGCTATAGTTACTACTCCCGATGTTTACCAAAGCAATGGCGTAATACATGTAACTGACGCGGTGAGCATGCCTAAATAATTGAAATTTATTTCCGGGTTAATTGAGGCGCTCCATTGTTATGGGGCGCTTTTTTTTTTGAGATATCAGGCAGCGG
>CAISWS010000468.1 GCA_903889265.1 uncultured Bacteroidota bacterium | reverse complement strand
TCAGGCTATCAGTACAACTCCCCTTAACCTGGCCAATGGTGTATTAATCGGGCGCTTCAAGTATTTTCCTCTCGCTCCGCCCATTTATTATTTAAGCCAGAATTTTGCACCTTATTATTATGCTGATACTGCTGCCCACGGGTTTAGATCTAAGGAGCTATTTCGCGTTGCGCCTTATGGTCAGGGTGGGCCAAAAGAGATTTTTTGCAAAAAGTATGACAACGCATATATGAATATTACGGTAGTGCGGTATGCCGAAGTGCTTTTAACAAGGGCGGAGTGTAATGCTCAGTTAGGTAATAGCTCTACCTCGGTACTCTATGATCTTAACCTGGTTAGGGTTCGTGCCGGGCTTTTGCCAGATAACACCACTACCGGCCAGCAGGCATTAATTAACGAAGTACAAGCCGAAAGGGATATGGAACTTGCTTGTGAAGGTGATAGATTATATGAGATTAAAAGACGGCAAATCAGTTTCAATTCACCTGAAAGTAATGCTTCATATGCCTGGAATTCGCCTCAGTTAATTTATGCCATTCCGTTACAGGAGGTGCTTGAAAATAAAAATATGGTGCAAAATCCGGGATATTAAAACTCTGGGCAGGTATTGATTTTTTTATTTAAACGTAACACCCGGCAATAATCAGGCTTGAATTTTTCCAATCCTGTTTTTGCCGGGTGTTTTATTTATATTCTGAATATGAAAAAACTACTTTTTTTCTGCTTTCTGATTTGTTGCTCTTTTTTTAAAGGGTTTTGCATTGATAAAATTGAAATTACCCGGGTTGACCCGCCCAACTGGTGGGTTGGCATGAAAGAGAGCAGGCTGCAACTATGTGTTTATGGCAAAAACATAAGTAATAGCGTGCTTAGTATCAACTATCAGGGCGTAACACTTATAAAGGTTAACAAAGTTGAAAACCCCGATTATATTTTTGTTGACCTGGATATTGCCAGCATCGCTCAACCGGGAACCCTTGATATTCTTTTTACTTTGGGGAAGGAGCATAGAACCTATAAATATCAACTGCTTAAAAGAACCGGCAATAAAGACAGCAAACCAAGCTATGGCCCCAACGATTTTGTGTACATGCTGATGCCCGACCGTTTTTCGAATGGCGACCCAGGCAACGACATTGTAAAAACCTGCAATGAAACACAACTAAACCGCGATAGTATGTTTTACCGCCATGGCGGCGATATACAAGGGGTTATAAACCACCTGGATTATATCAAAGACCTGGGCGCTACCGCCGTTTGGCTTACGCCGGTGCAGGAGAATAATGAACCACGCACATCCTACCACGGCTATGCCATTACTGACCATTATAGGATTGACCCGCGTTTTGGAACCAATGAGTTGTACACACAATTTGTAAATGACGCGCATGATAAAGGCCTGAAGGTTATTATGGATATGGTGTACAACCATGTTGGCACACAGCATTGGTTTATTAAATCGTTGCCGAGCCAGGATTGGATACATCAATCGGATACTTTTTTTCAAACCAATTACCGTGTTACTGCTTTAATGGACCCGCATGCTTCTGAATTTGATAAGCACAAAATGACGGATGGCTGGTTTGTAAAGTTTATGCCAGACCTGAACCAGAAAAACCCTTTTCTGGCCCGTTACCTGATTCAAAATTCAATCTGGTGGATTGAGAGCACTGGTATTGACGGTTTCAGGATTGATACCTATGCTTATTCTGATTTGCAGTTTATGAGCAACTTAATGGCTGCGGTAAAGAAAGAATACCCCCAATTTAACGCGGTGGGTGAATTGTGGGACCACTCGGTTGCTTACCAGGCTTATATGATGCAACATTCAAAAATACTGGGAGCACCTGAAAGTAATTTACCTGGCCTGATAGATTTTCAGTTATGTTTTGCTGTTAGCGAAGCTTTAAATAAACCCATGGATTGGACCGATGGGCTTACCAAAATATATTACACCCTGTCGCAGGATTTTTTGTATGCCGAGCCTGATAAGAACCTTACGTTTTTAGACAACCACGATTTAAGCCGGTTTTATTCGGTAGTGGGAGAGGACCTCAGAAAGTTTAAAATGGGTATTGGTTTTCTTTTAACTACCCGTGGTACGCCTTGCATTTATTACGGAACAGAAATCCTGATGAAGAATTTTTCAGACCCGGATGGCAAAGTGAGGGAAGATTTTGCGGGCGGATGGGCTGGTGATAAACTGAACAAATTTACTGATGCAGGAAGAACACCTGCCGAACAGGATGCTTTCAGTTTTGTAAAAAAACTGGGACAATACCGGCGCGAACATGAAGTGTTAAGAACCGGGGCGCTTACCCAGTTTGTTCCGGAAAATGACACCTATGTTTATTTCAGGTCGAACCAAACATCAACGGTTATGGTGATTATGCATTATGGCGATAAGGCACAAAAGCTCGTGCTGGATCGTTATCATGAGAAACTGGCCGGGTATGCCAAAGGAGTTGATATCGTAAGTGGCAATGAGGTAAGTTTAAACAGCCCGGTTGAATTGCAAGGATTTTCGATCCGCGTTATAGAATTGAAGAAGTAGGTGCTTACGTGCAGGGGAAAAAAAATAAGCCCGGATTATAAATAACCCGGGCTATTAACTTAATCCATCCCCCCGAATAGATTAAATCTACTTATTGTCTTTTGAACACTAAGTATTACAACAAATGTAGTACTTAGATACAGACAGAGGTAATTTGAGGGGCATTTAATTTGTTCCCGTTTTGTACGTTCAGTAAGATGTGTTTTGATGCAATTATGCCTGGTCCGGCGCTTTTTCTTCTTTGATTACCAGCACCGAAACTGCGGCCAGGGCCATTAAAATTCCGGCCAGGATAATTCCATGTATAGCGCTTGGGCCTATAAAATGGTGCGTTAAAAAATTCAGGCCGCCAAGTGATGCAACAATTTGCGGTATACAAATAAACATGTTGAAAAGGCCCATGTAAATACCCACTTTGTTAGCCGGTATAGCAGCCGATAACATGGCATAAGGCATAGATAATATGCTGGCCCAGGCAATGCCTATAAATGCAAACGAAATAAGCAGCATAGTTGGTTGCTGGATGTAATAAATTGAAAGCAACCCGCAGGCACCCAATAAAAGACATAGCATGTGTGTATATCGCCTGCCTATACGATTTGCAAGTCCTGGTATAAGAAACCCAACCAGGGCAGTAACACCGTTAAAAACACCAAAGCAAATGCCCACATAATTAGCCCCTTCGTTATACTCCTTTGAAGTTGTATCCGTAATGTGAAAAATATGAGAGGTTATGGCAGGTGTACTGTTGGTCCACATAGCAAACAGAGCAAACCAGGTAAATAACTGCACCACGGCTATTTCAAGCATGGTTTTGGGCATATCCCATACACAACGCAGTATCTCGGCAATGGCACTAAAAGGCCCGCCAGATTCGCGTTTCATACGGTTGAATTCATCCATATCATCTGGTGGATACTCCGGCGTGGTGATGTTGGTATAAATAATGGCGGCCATAAAGCAAACTGCCCCCACATAAAATGAGTATTTTACTGAATCGGGAATAATCCCTTTAGCAGCTTCGTTGCTAACACCAAAATAGGTAAAAATGCTTGGTAATAAAGATGCCAGCACGGCACCCAGGCCTATCAAAATGCTTTGTGTTGTAAAGCCCTGCGTGCGCTGTTCGTCCGGTAACTTATCAGCAACCAGTGCCCTGAAGGGTTCCATGGAAATATTGATAGAGGCATCTAAAATGCACAGCATTCCTGCTGCCATCCAAAGGGAAGATGAATAAGGCATCCAGAATAACGCAAGGCAGGATAAAACCGCCCCTAAAAAGAAGTAGGGTTTTCTGCGGCCGAAACGTGTCCAGGTGCGGTCGCTCATATGGCCTATGATGGGCTGTATAATTAAACCCGTTAAAGGCGCTGCTAACCACAAGCCAGGTATCTGATCTTCACTGGCCCCCAGGGTTTGAAATATCCGGCTCATGTTTGCCCCCTGTAATGCAAAACCTATTTGTATACCCAAAAACCCAAAGCTCATATTGAATATCTGCCACAGGCTTAAACGGGGTTTATTACTCATGCAATGAATTTTGAGAGTTTAAAATTATACATACCTATTGTATTTGCAACCGGGGACGTAATTTGCAAAAGTGATATACAGATTAAATATGGCAAATTAATTCTTTGCCAGCTTAAAATACTGCGAATTATTATTGGCCGTAACCTTTAATAAATATATACCCGATGCCATGGCAGGTGGGGTAATACCTATAACACCGGCTGCGGGGCTCATCATAGTTTGAGTAAATACCCTACGACCCGACAGGTCATAAACATCCAGGCTCATCAATCCGTTTACCGGCTCACTTAACTCTACTGCAAATTGTTGCGAAAACGGATTTGGGTAAACTGTTATGGTGCTTGCTTCCCGATTAACGGCGCTTATTCCGCTGGTTGTATCAACCGGAGGGGGAGGGGCACTGGTATCTCCT
>CAISWS010000467.1 GCA_903889265.1 uncultured Bacteroidota bacterium | reverse complement strand
GCTTACTGCCGAGGCTGGTAACAATCAGGTATTGTGTAGCGGAGCCGGAAGTTGTGTTACCATCGGTGGTAATCCTACAGCAAGCGGAGGTGTAAGCCCATATCAGTATCAATGGTCAGCTACCAGTGGCATCAATAACCCTACAGCCGCCAATCCATGTGTGCTGCCAGTTACCACCACCACCTATGAAGTAACCGTTTCAGATAATTTAGGCTGTAGCGCTACGGATTCAGTAACCATTACTGTTAATCCGCAGATAGTTGTAAATGCAGGTGCAGACACCGCAATATGCTATGGCCAATCTGTTACTTTAGGCAATAATAATCCTGAAGCCATAGGCGGAACAATGCCTTATACCTATTCATGGTCACCAACTCAAAACCTGAATAGCAGCAGTTCGGCGAGCCCTATAGCGCAGAATCTTACCTCAAATGTTACCTATACCCTGCTGGTTACCGATTCGCTTCATTGCACCGCAACAGGCAGCATCTCCATTAACGTAAGGCCTTTGCCAAACGCCAATGCGGGCCCTAATGCAACTATTTATGCCTGCGCAGGCGATAGCGCATTGTTGGGCGGCACCCCAACCGGTACTGGCACAGTAGCTCCATATACCTATCTGTGGAATCCGCCTTTAAATATTTCTTTAAGTTGCATAAATTGCGCTAATCCTTATGTAAGTAACCTGGGCAGCAATACACAATTCTGTGTTACGGTTACTGATAGTTTCGGATGCCAGGC
Source organism: uncultured Bacteroidota bacterium (assembly GCA_903889265.1). Classification (GTDB taxonomy): domain Bacteria; phylum Bacteroidota; class Bacteroidia; order Chitinophagales; family LD1; genus Bog-950. The sequence continues at coordinate 4,623 of CAISWS010000467.1, read as the reverse complement.
CCAGAGCTGCACCAACGTTACTGTGTTGCCTAACACAGTACTTGCAAATGCTACACCTAATCCCCTGCCAACGTTATGTTCAAACACAGGAAGCTGTGTTACTTTGGGAGGCACACCACCGGTTAGTGGTGGCGTAGGACCGTATACCTACAATTGGGTTCAGATTAATTCAACACAAGGCCACCCTGTGGTATGCCCAACCGCAACAACTACTTATACCCTTGTTGGAACCGATTCAAAAGGTTGCCAGGCTTCGGATTCTGTCAAAGTGGCTGTAAATATTTCACCGGTTGCCAATATCATTGGGTTAAGTCCGCAATACTGCGTTAATTCAGACCACGTGTTTATGATTGGCGTTCCATCAGGTGGTACTTTCTCAGGTCCGGGCGTTGTGGGTAATATATTTGAGCCTAATGTTGTTGGTGCCGGTAACTGGTGCATAAAATATAGCTATACTGACCCTTCAACCGGATGTTCGGACGATACAATAATCTGCGTGAATGTTAACCCATTGCCGGTTGTTAGTATTACCGGCCTTAGCGGTGTGGGTTCGTCCTATTGTCGGTCTGCTCCGCCAGTAGCCCTTACAGGTAGCCCGTCAGGCGGTATTTTTGCCGGTAACGGAATGGCAGGCAACGTATTCTATCCGGATAGCGCCGTTGTAGGCAACAACAGCATTACATATACATACACTGATTCCTTAACTGGTTGCAGTAATACAGCCACAGTTGTAATTACAGTAAAGGCCAATCCTGCACTTAGCTTATCCACCTCAGCCGACACGGCATGCTCCGGGCAGCAGGTAACGCTTACTCCAACTTACAGCTTTGATGTGTTTAATATTGTTTGGACTACAATTAGCGGGGCAAACATTGCTTCAGGTGTAGGACCGATTTCGGTTCATCCAACGGGCATTGATTATTGCGTTGTTGCTGCTGCAGTAAATACGCCCAACGGATGTATTACCCGCGACACCATTTGCATTGATGTATACCAGGCTCCAACATTATCCGCACCGGTAATTGCTAATACCTGCGAGAACCTGCCAATAACGGTAGATGTGGCAGCTAATGTGGTTGACCCGCAAAACCATACTGATGTAATAACCGTAGTTGTTCCGCCTTTACACGGAAGCCTGGCGACAACAGCCAATGGTGTTTATACCTATACACCGGCAGCGTTCTTCAACGGAGCGGACTCATTCAAATTTACAGTTTGTAACTTTGCCTGTTCAAACACCTGCGATACAGGCTTTGCGCTAATCAATGTATGTGCTGTTCCTGTACCTCCGGTTATTTTAGATACTACACTTATTATCAACGAAAACGATTCGGTTAATGTGTGTCCTGTTATTTTCGATCATAACGGGCTAAACCTGACTATTGGTAATGCAGCCTGCGATTCAGTATATGGCCAGCTGATGTTCACCAGCGATAGTTGCTTTAAATACATACCGGCTAATAACTTCGTTGGCAACCAGGCCCTGTGTATTACAGTTTGTAATACTGCAGGTTTATGTGACACTGGAAGCATTGTTATCCACGTTATACAGGTAGGAGTTAAACCGGTGGCCGTTATTGATTACGACACAACCAACTACCTTACTACCATTACCGTCCCCGTAATTTCAAACGATTACAATACCTACGGCGATTCAATTCATGTTACAGGCATACTCTGCCCGGCTCAGGAGGGAACAGCCACTTTAAATGCAAACGGTACAGTTTCCTATCATCCTGATTCAAGCGCTAACGCCTGCCATCCGGATACATTCTGCTACCAGTTATGCGATGTTGCCTTCCCGAATCTGTGTGATACTGCCAGGGTTATTATTTACATCAGGCCTTCGGTATTTGCGGTTAACGATAACTCCACAACCAGCCAGCATAGCCCCGTAACAATCCCTGTTCTTCAAAACGACTTTACGCCTGATTGCGCTTCAATTGGCGTGAACCAGGTTATTACAACCGGAACAACAGGAACTGTGGTTATCAATTCAAATGGAACAGTTACCTACACACCAAAATCCGATACCTGCGGTTTTGTTGATTCATTCCGCTATATAGATACAACAGCTTTGGGTGCGCACGATACAGCTACCGTTTTTGTGAATGTATTATGCTGCCCGCCAAAACTGGTTGCGGTAGCCGACTCGGAAACCATACAACCTAATACCACATTAACTTTTAATCCTGCTGCCAACGATACAACCGGTGGTGCATCATTAACCTATACAATACTTAACGGGCCTTTCAATGGCAATGCGCATTTTGTTAACGATACTCAACTGGTTTATATTCCTGCACTGGATTATTGCGGCGCTGATCATATGCAGTATGTTGCAACAGGCCCTTGCGGTTCAGATACCGGAAATATAATCATCAAAATCATATGCCGTACTACACCTTATGCCGCAAATGATACAGTATCATCCTGTAGCAACACACCGGTGAGTGTTAATGTATTCCTGAAAGATACGGCTGAAGCAGGATTTACTTTAACGGTAGCTTCTGAAGGAAATCCGATACCTGCTAACTTAGGTTCAATTACCAATGTAAGTAACGGGGTTATAACCTATACCCCTGTAGGCCTTGCGGGCACTGTAAGTTTCCTTTATACCGTTTGCGATAATGGAACACAACAACGTTGCAGCTCAGGTACTATAGTTATTAACCTCAGCAATTGTCAAACTCCGGTTGTTACTACCATTTACGACACTACACTGATTAATACAACTGGCATAGCCTGTGTAGGCAGTCACGTTTTTGCAGCAGGTAACAAATGGTATATTGATTCGTTGTGCAATGCACAGTTTGGGGTTGATTCGGTAATTGGCCCCGGAGATACCTGCATCACGTTTATACCAAACGCAGGTTACACGGGTAATGATACGTTCTGTATTGTAATATGCGATACTTTTGGGTGCACTACATCTGAGGTTATCTATACAGTGCTGGACACCGCTATTAAAGCCAACCCAATTCTGTGCGATCAGGATACCACACCTATGAACTCGCCGGATACATTATATGTACTGGCGCATGATACCATTCCTAAGGCGACTGACACTACTGTGCTTATAACCAAACAGCCGTTAAACGGCGAGGCTACGGTTAATAATAATTCCGTAATCTATATTCCGATGAGCAATTATAAGGGCACTGATGAATTTGTTTATGAAGTTTGTGCGGTAACGGGTACTTATAAATTCTGCGATACTGCCAGTGTATGTATATCCATAGTGGATACCGCCCACCATTGTGTTATACCAGATGGCTTCTCTCCTAACGGGGATAATGTAAATGATGTTTACGAGATATTATGCGATGATATGTATCCGCAGGCTACACTTAAAGTATTTAACCGCTGGGGCGACCAGGTTTGGGATAGTAACGGCCCATACCAGAACAACTGGAATGGAAAGAACCAGGACGGCATAATTTGCCCAAGCGGTACGTATTTTATTATTTACGATTACCACGATGGAGTACATAAAAGCGTAGCAAAGTTTTTGGTAATTAACCGATGATATTAACTAATCACCTTCCGGGCAGCAACACCCGGAAGGCTTTTTACATTTTTCATTGAAATTTTATATTATGAAAAAGATATTTTTATCAACATGCTTCATGGTAGCGCTTTGTGCCGGTTTAAAAGCCCAGCAAGACCCCAACTACAGCATGTACATGTTTAATGGGTTGTTTATTAACCCTGCCTATGCCGGAAGCCAGGAGGTTATAAGCCTGATGGCCATTTACCGCGACCAGTGGGTAGGTATTGATGGCGCTCCGCAAACGGCTAATATTAGTGTGCACACTCCTTTGAAACAGGATCAGTATGCATTAGGGCTGGTAATATCAAACGACAGGATTGGTTTGGCCAATACGCTGAACTTTACCCCTTCCTTTGCTTACCGGCTGAAAATTAAAAAGTCGAGATTATGTTTTGGTGTGCAGGCTTCGTTTGCATATTATTACGAAAACAACACTGCCGCAACCCTGGCTTCACAAACCACTGGCGGCCCCAGTGACATTGCTTTTGCAGGTACCACCCGTTTGTTTGTCCCTAATTTTGGCTTTGGTATTTATGCCTATGGCGAAAGATATTTTGCAGGTATTTCAGTGCCCCATTTGTTACCAACCACACTTGCTGGCGGCCTGGGTATAGCTTCAAGCAATCAACTGGTTAGCAGGATGTATAACGCATATATTGTTACCGGGGGTTATGTTATTGGCAACCGCTCTTCCATTGTAAAATTCCGTCCCACGGTATTGCTGATGTATCAGCAAGGATTATACAAAAACATCCCTATGTTTGATATCAGCCCGGCGCTTTTATTTATTGATAGAATATGGTTTGGGGTAACCTACCGCACCGGTGGCAATTTTGCATATGCAGGCCAGGCAGTTGCACCTTTTTTACAGGTTAAAATAACCCCGCAGTTACAGGCAGGCTACTCTTACGATGCGGAACTTTCCGCCTTAAACCATTTTACCAGCGGAACGCATGAAATCATGCTCGGCTACGATTTTTCATACAACAAAAAACGTTTCGTAACACCGAGATATATTAAATACTTCTAGTCTCTTATCAGCAATGATAGTACCTAAAATTTAGCATTAT
>CAISWS010000466.1 GCA_903889265.1 uncultured Bacteroidota bacterium | reverse complement strand
GGATTGCTGGGCCCAAACGGCGCTGGCAAAACTACTACCCTCGAGATTTTAGAAACTTTACGTGATAAAAGCGGGGGCGAAGTAACTATTGACGGGCTGAACCTGGATAAGGATCCAAACAACATTAAAAAAATAATAGGAGTGCAGTTGCAAGCTGCTGGTTACTATCCCAGCCTTAAATTATTTGAGTTGCTAGACCTTTTTGGCGGTTTGTATAATGTTCGCATCGACAAAATGCAAATGCTTGCCAAAGTTGGCCTTGAAGACAAAGCAAAGAATAAGTATAAAGACCTCTCTGGTGGGCAGAAACAACGTTTCTCTCTGTGTACTACGCTTATAAATAACCCAAAGGTGATCTTTTTAGATGAGCCTACCACCGGACTCGACCCTCAGTCGCGTAGAAACTTGTGGGACCTGATACGGAAGATAAGGGATAATGGTACTACGGTGGTTATAACAACGCATTATATGGATGAAGCAGAGGAATTGTGCGACCGTGTTGCTGTAATGGAGGCGGGTAAGTTTATAGCACTTGATACCCCCGGAAACCTGATTGATAAACTTGTGGCTGGTGGATTTAAGCGGAGCAAGGAAGTGAAACAGGCCAACCTGGAAGATGTATTCCTTGATTTAACAGGCCGCGAATGGCGCGATGAATAAGATGAGCAAAAAGTAATAAATTCTCTACTAATCTTCGAATAAGAAAAACATGAACGGTTCTAAACCATATAGTCAGATTCGCGCCATGCTTGCCGTAACCCAGGCCAGCTTACGCAGTATTTTCCGGAATCCTTCAACGGTTGCATTTTCGTTTGCATTGCCGGTGTTTTTTATACTTGTATTTGGCTTTATTGGCAAAGGAGGTTTTTCGGTTACTGTTGGCCTTACTCCGCAAAGTGATACTACGAATATGGCCTATTCAATCATTCGGGCAATCCCGGTCGTAAAACTGGTAAATAATGAACCCGCAGCGCAAATGCGCGAAGAGTTAAACCGGGGCAGCCTGGATGGTATTCTTAGTCTTACGAAAAGCAACGACACATCAAAGCCTGCCCTGCAGATGGTGTTTCAAAAATCCAAAGCCTCAGCTGAAGGAGGGGCAATGGCCGAATTGATTTTATCAAATGCAGTAGCCCGCGCCAACCTGACCGGTATGCCAGAATTTAAGAGAACAGCCGAGTTACGAACGGAGGAAGTCACTGACCCGGCCTTCAAAAAAATTGACTTTATACTGCCCGGTATGCTGGGTTTTTCGCTTTTAAGCATGGGCGTATTTGGCACCGCTTTCGTTTTTTTAAATCTTAGAAACACACTGGTTATTAAACGTTTTTTTGCCACGCCCATTCATAAGGCCTACATCGTTTTGGGTGAAGCACTAAGCCGCGTAATATTTGCGTTAATGAGCTCAAGCCTGATAATCGTACTGGGCTATCTGGCTTTTGGTTTTACCCTGCAACATGGTATTTTTACGTTTATTAATATGTTGTTGCTGGCTTTTATAGCGCTGTTTGTTTTTATGGGTATGGGCTTTATCATTTCAGGCCTGGCAAAAACTGAAAGCGCGGTGCCTCCTTTGGCTAATATGATAGTTTTGCCGCAATTGTTATTGGGGGGGACTTTTTTTCCGGTAAGCGCTTTCCCTTCCTGGTTACAGGTTATATCCAAGGCTCTTCCCTTAACCTACCTGAATGAGGCTATGCGTAAAATAGCTTTTGAAGGGGTAAGTATTTTTTCGGTTTGGCCTGATATTCTGGCCCTGCTAATATGGGGGATAATCGTTTATGTATTTGCAACCAGGCTGTTTAAGTGGGAATAGGATTTCGGGCAATTCATTAATCTGTCTTAAAGCTAAAATTGTACGTATGATTGACCAGGACTTTGCACAAAAATTTGCGCAGGATTGGATAAATGCGTGGAACTCGCACGACCTGGAAACAGTATTGCAGCATTACACCGAGGATTTTAACATGGAAACACCCATGGCGCTGAAACTGGTGCCGGAATCGCACGGGGTTGTAGATGGAAAAGATGCAATACGGGCCTACTGGAAAACCGGGCTTGAAAAAATACCAGATTTGTTTTTTGAATTACACGATGCACTTACAGGAATTAATGGCATCACCCTGTATTACACCAATCGTGCTACCGGCAGGCGGACCGCCGAAGTATTGTTTTTAAATGAAGAGCAAAAGGTATACAAGGCCTATGCATTTTATGATTAGCATAATCCAAGCGGCCTCCTATCAATTGGGCTAAATCTTTTCAACCACCACTGCTGTCCCATAGGCCAGCACCTCGGTAAGCCCTTGCATTACTTCATTAGCATCATAGCGCATATTAATAATTGCATTTGCCCCTCTTTCGCGGGCGTGCGTTATCATTAACTGAAAGGCTTCCTCCCGGGCGTTCTCGCACAATTCAGTATAAATAGTACTTCTGCCGCCAAAAATGGTCATAAAGCTGCCTGCTATGTTTCCCACAATGCTGCGCGAGCGCACGGTGATACCCCGCACAAGGCCCAGTTGTTTGGTAATCCTGTAGCCTTCAAGGCCGGTACTGGTGGTTATTAAGGTAAGGTCGTTCATGAATAATTGATTTACGGTTAACTAATGAGAAGTGAATAAACTACGTTAAATAAAACTTCGGTTATTTCAAATGTGCCCGTAACATCCAGGCCATTTTTTCATGCGCTTCAAGTATGGCAGTAATAAAGTCGTTGGTACCGGCGTCTTTGTATTTATTGGCAAAGGCATCTATGTTTTCGCGCAGGGTTATAATAATAGCCTCATGGTCACCCAGCAGGTCTTTAATAAAACTTTCGCTGCTGTTTTTGCTGCCTCTCTTTTCAGTAAGGCTTGTCAGTTGAAGAAACTCCGTTACCGTGCCGGGAGCATAATGTCCCAGTGACCTGATGCGTTCTGCAACACTGTCTATAGTTTCGTCCAGCGCGTTATACTGCGATTCAAAGAAAAGATGCATGGCATGAAAATCAGCGCCCTCAATGTTCCAGTGTGCATTACGGGTTTTCATGCTTAAAATAAATTCATCTGCTAATATTTTAGCCAGTTCGGTGGCCACAGCCAGTGTGTTCTTTTCGGTTATTCCAATATTTGCTTTCATGTTAAGGGGATTTATTTTACTAATAAAAATGATACTTTTTTTGCAAACATAAAGGCAATTTCAGCGTTAAATTATAGTAAAGGCATTTTGAAAATAATGATTAGCCTGCCAGAAGCTATACAATCAACCTTTTGCATGTTGAAAAATAGCATTTCAATATCTGGAAGGGAAAATTACCTTCGGTAGGTCGTTGCTAATTTTAAAATATCGTTCTTTATATAACGTCAACGACTTGGTAATTCCATTATTCACGGATAGCGGCGGGCAATTTACTAACAATTGTTTTCCGGTATACTAAAACTGGCGGGCTTTATTATCTTTAATATAATATCCTGAATGTTTTAGACTAAAAATTCAGACCATGGAAGAAAACGAGAACCTTGAACCTTCATTCGGAGAGATTGTGGATTTAGTTAAGCAATTTGAAGAGGCAGAGAAATTAAAAGAACAGGTCTTTTTTGACGAAGATAATTACGAGCAGATTATCGAATTTTACCAGGAGAATCGTGAATACAATAAAGCTATCAGGGTTATAGACATTGCTATCGGGCAATATTCTTTCTCTTCCTTTTTTTATACCAAAAAGGCCGAAATTCTGGCTAACCAAAAGCGCTTTGACGAGGCCCTCGCCCTGCTGGAGGAGTCTGAAAAACTGGATCCTAACGATATTAATATATTCCTTATCCGATCGGATATACATTTATGGGAGGGGCGCCACCAGGAGGCCCTGGATGAAGTGGAATACGCCCTTACCATTGCCACTGAACCGGAAGACAAATGCGAACTTTACTTAGAGGTTGCTGATATTTATGAGGACCAGGAAAAATACCCTGAGGTGGTTGAAGCACTTAAAGAGGCGCTGAATATAAATCCAATGAGTGAAGAGGGTTTGAACCGTTTTTGGTTTTGTATTGAGCTGAACGAAAAATACGATGAAAGCGTAAAGTTTCACGAAGAGTTGATTGAGCAAAGCCCTTATTCGCACCTGGCCTGGTTTAATCTTGGTCATGCCTATGCGGGCCTGCAGCTATACGATAAAGCGCTGGATGCTTTTAGTTTTGTAATTGCCATTGACGATACATTTGATGCCGCTTATATATGTAGTGGCGATGTACAATATAACATGGGCCGGTATGATGAAGCTATCAATTTTTACCTGGATGCCATCAAACTTTCAAAACCCAATAAGGAGTTATACCTTAAAACAGCCGAGAGCTACGAAAAGGTGAACGATTTTGCCAAATCCCGCTCGTATTTACGCAAGGCTATTGTGGTTGACCCTTATTTTGACGAGGCCTTCTATCGCATAGGAGAAACCTACCGTTCCGAGGAAAAATGGCCAAAGGCAATTTCATCTTTTGAGCGAGCGGTGAAATTAAACCGGGATAATATTGATTACCTGTCGGCACTGGCCGATGCCTATTTATGCACCGGTGAGGGAGAACAGGCTCTGGATATTTTTGAAAAGATATTTCAGCTTGATACTCAAAACAAACAAAACTGGATTAACCTGGCTACCGCCTATTTTAATGTTGAGAATTTTAGAAAGGCATTCCAGGTTTTACATGAGGCTGAGCAGAAATACGAAGGTAGTGCCGATATTTTCTACATCAAATCAGTTTTCTATTTCCAGGTAGGCAACAATCATGAAGCGCTTATCAATCTTGAACGTGGCCTGCTGGTAAACTTCAGCGAACATGGTTTGATATTTGATATGGACGAATCTTTGCTTGAAAATCCTGCGGTGTTACAGGTTATTGAGCAATACCGGGATTGAGAGGTGATTTGTGGCTGAGCGATTTGCGATATTGTGATTTTTAGGATGGCTTTATCATAAATCGCTCAGTCGTTTTATCCCGGCCTAAACAATTTTTATTTCTTTGGCAGCAAGGCGGGTATAAATACTTGAACGGAGTTCGCTTTTAAACTCCGGCTCCTTGTAAATACTATTTATCCAAACATTAACTGTAAGGGCGGCTGAATTTTCGGAAAGGTTGTTGACCAGTATTTCAACTGGCTCGCTCTGTATAACATAACTATTAGTCTTCAATTCTTCAAAAATGGCGTCTTTGGCCAGTTGCAGTTTGGAAGAGGGTTCTATACCAAAGGTCAGTTCTGTTCTGCGGTGGTTGTTACTTCGGGTCCAGTTAACCATGTGGCTTGATAAAATATCCCCATTGGGCACAATCACTTCCGAGCCATCCGGTGTTATCAATTTACTGGACCTGATGCCGATATTTTGAACCCGGCCTTTTTTATCACCCACTTCAATATAATCACCAATCTGCATAGGTTTTTCAAAAATGAGTATGATGCCTGATACAAGGTTATATACTATATTCTGCAGCCCAAGCCCAATACCAACACCTAACGCACCCAGCACAACAGTAACCTTATCTACAGGCAGCCCTGATGCAACAATGGCCATAAAAAAGCCAGCCACAATAATTGCAAGCCTGAATAGTACCAGCCTGGATTCTTTTTTATCCAGATCGCCCAAAAAGTCATCTTCCGTTTCTCCAAAGAAATAGCCCACATACTTTTGCAGGATGCTAACCGAGTATAAAATAACCCCGAAGGTTAAAATATTACCCAGGGTAAATGTGGTGCTTCCTGTTTTACGTGGCGTATTAAAAATATCATCTAAAATTCCGAAAACAACATAGTGAAGATCAATATTAGTTATAAAAATAACTACTAGTAATAATATCGAAATACCACCCAGTAGCTGATACAAATTAGCTTTGACCGGTTCAAAATTAAATTTGGCCGACATGCCACCCGCAATCCGGCTACTTTGCATTTGCAGATAAAATGATTCAATAAGAACCTGCATAAAAACCATCAGGCCCATTATCTGCACCAGTCCGATTACAGCCGAGGATGTGGCTATTTTGGCCAGGGTAAGCCGACCGGTTAAGTTGGTTATTATGGCAAATAAATTCAGTGCAATATACAGGGCCGTATAAATTCTTACAATCTTGCCGTTGATAAGGTTTTTGTCTTCCTTAATGGCAAACCAGCCAAAGCATACAGATGCTATGTTAAGTACAAGCAGAAAAACACGTAAAGGCCAGCCAGGCGTAATAATGGCATTCATACATGACACCAGCACAAATAAAAGCACCAGTATAAGCCATAGCACAAAAGATTTTTTGGGCCACATATCCCAAAATTGGATGCTCAGCGGAACTAACAAAACCAACATAATTATTTCGATAAAAATGGCAGGTTGGTCAAGCGCGTAATAAGGAGCCAGGCTTAGAATGAAAATAACAGATGATAACACCGGTAATGGGCGTATATATTTTAGCCGCATGTCCGTTTGGTACTCGGCGGTCTCTTTATTTTTTATTCTCCTGAAATTGCGGAACACCCAGAAAAAGAAAAGAATGCCCGCTATAACAAAATATAGCCAGTCTGTAACGTTAAGTTTCAGGTAATAGCGCAATATGCTCATCCTGTCAGCAATAGATTGAATGGTAACAACCCACACTTCACTTATAGAAGGGTTGGAAGAATTCCAGATGTAACTATACTCCTGCTGAAAAGCTTTTTTACCTGAACCTGCCAGCAGATTGGCTGTTCGGTTCTGTAATTCAGTTATATCGAAATAATCTGTTGATACTGCTGCCTGGAGCTTGATTATACTGTCGAGGTTACCGGTAGTAGTGGATTTAGCCTCTTTCCATCTTTGATTCAGAATTAGCATTTCATCCAGGTGCAGGTTTGCAAAGCTACTATCGGCGGCAACTTTTTGGGTAAAAGAGTCACGCACAAAGGCGTTCATTTGGTCGGCCATGTCCTGCAGCTCATCGTGGTTCTCTTGTAAATCATCTTTCCAACTCCGCAACTTTTCCTCCATATCGTTCAGCAAACCCCGGTACATTTGCAGGTCGCTGATATTGACAACGCTGCTATCATGGCTTACACTTTGGGTTATAATATCAATCGATGATTGCATGCTTTGCAATTCCTTCTGAATTACCTGCGTTTTAAAGCTGTATTTGGTTTGGTTGGTAATGTTGTTAAGGGCAATATGAAATTGCTCCATTTGAGCTAAAAGGCTATCGGCATAATCAGGTGAAAAATGCACCTGCACCACATTTTTTCTGATTTCCTCAGCTTGTGCACGCCTATTACTGATTTCAACTTTGCGCAGGCTGTCTATTTCGGATTTTCGGTATGGCTTATGGCCAAAGGCGGTATGGGCAAATAGCAGAAAGGATAGTCCAAATAAGAAGGTTTGTTTTACCATACATAAGTTCATTAAAATATAAACGTGCGTGTGGCTTAAAATTACATAATTCCCCGACTTGCAGGAAATTGCCAATCGAATTAATAACCTTCTGAAGGAATTAAGTAATACCGCCCTGATGATAAAAACTATCTCAGCAAAGTTACACTGCCGCTGAATAATTTGTCGCTATGTCCATCATCAAAAACGGCTTTAATGGTATAAACGAAAACAGATGGCGGAAGGGCTGTACCTTTGTAAGTGCCATCCCATTTAAAATAAACGTCGTCGCTTTCAAATACCATTTCTCCTATCCGGTCAAATATACTGATGTGAAAAAAGCGGACCGCGGCAACATTTCCGAAAATCTGGAAGAAATCATTTTTGCCGTCGTTATTTGGCGTAAACACGTTCGGTATAAACACGTCGTAATCAGGAATGACAGTTACCGTAATACTGGTATCGCCGGTGCAATCGTTGCCGTTAATATTGGCCGTTACAAATACGTTGTATTGTGCTGTGCTATTAATATCAATAACAGGATTAGGGCAATCAATACAACTCAATCCAAAAGATGGTGTCCAGTAGTATGTGGTTAACGGGTCGTAGTTGGAAGATGCATTTAACTGTATGCTGTGGCCCAGATTTACAAAAAGAGAATCGGGCGAAATACTGATGTAAACAGCCTGGGGTTGTGTAACTACCGCACTTGTGGAATCGGTACAACCATGTGCATCAACAACACCGCAAATATAGTTGCCGGTATCAAGCCCGGAATATACCCCTGAACTGCTGCTCTGGTTATTCATTAAGTAAGTATAGGCAGGGGTTCCTCCTGCGGCCGAAATGGTTATCTGGCCGTTGCGCGTATCATGGCAGGTTACGTCAATTACACTTTCCGAAATCTGCAAAGGCTCAGGCTGGCCAATAACAACATTTGTTAGCGCGCTGCATCCAAAGTTATCGGTTACGGTAACAACATAACTACCGGCAGCCAGTTGTGTAAATGTTCCTGATGTATTACTTCCTCCGGTTGACAGGCTATAGGTATAAGGTGCCAGCCCCTGCCCGCCGGTGGCTTGTATGAGGCCTTTGCTTTGTCCATAGCATGGCGGGTTCGTTTCACTAGCAGTAAGCGTATCATTCAATACGGTAAGTACCGTTGTTGCAATGCTATCACAGCCGAATCGGTTGGGAAGGGTTATCGGATAGCTTCCCGCAGTATATACACTATTCCCGTTGCCCAAAAAGAAGGATTTGCCCTGGCAAATAGTATCATAAACGGTTGTAGCGGAAGTTGGGTTAACCGTAAGGTTGGTAATAACCACACTGTCGCAACCGATGGATGTTGTCACCGTATCAACATAAACGCCAGCTGTACTTGCGGTTAATCCCGATGGTCTTACAAAAGTATTTCCCTGGCATATGGTATCATTTTGATTGGTTACAGGTGGGGCCGTTACAGTAAGGTTGACAATTACAACGCTGTCGCAACCGGCGGCTGTAGTTAATGTATCAATATAGGTTCCCGCTGTGTTTACTGAATTACCCAGAGGCAAAACCTGGCTCGTCCCTAAACAAATGGTGTCAAATAAAATTGTAACCGGTGGATTTGTAACTGTAAGTTCTGTTACAATTATGCTATCGCAACCAAAAATGGTAGAAAGCGTGTCGATATAGACGCCGCTGGTATTAACTGCATAATGGCCAGGTAAAATATACGAAGTGCCGTAGCATATTGTATCAATAATTGTGTCATGATAAACGGGGTGTACTATAAGATTGGTAATAATAGTGCTATCGCATCCAAACTGATTGGAAAATCTGGCTGTGTCGGTAGTTGTTGCAATAGCAGTAGTTAAGTCAGGGAAAGTGTAAACAGGCCCCTGGCAAATTACAGTGTCTATAACGATCGTATCCGGATGATGAACTGTAACTGTTACACTGTCATAAGCGGTACAAATGCTTACAAACGAAATATCATCAATCGCAAAATCATTGCCCCCGGCAGCTGTTTGCTGATTCAGGATACAAATATTGGCCGAAGTATTACTCCCTGAGTTCCAGGTTGTAAAAAACTGCGACCATTGGCATGTTGGCAAGGGCAAATTAAAAATAGGCCCAATTTGATTGCCATCTATAGAAAACTGTAATTGGGCAGGATTACCCTGTGTTACACTTTGGCCCCAGGCTATAAACGTGTAATTAGTATTAGGCGAAACGCTGATGGATTGACACCATACGTTGGTGTTAGGTGCACTGGCGCCATTAATTATCATCTGGTTACCGGTTCCGGTAGTATGGTCAGGACAAGGTGAGAAGCCCGGATGGTATGAATTCGGATTAGGCCCGACATAATAATTTCCTTCGGGCACCAGGTTATTGCTATAGTTATAATCGGTGCTAAATCCTACATTCCCTTGCGAAAAATCGCCATTTACCACCAGGTTTCCTGAGCCTATTTGCGATGTAACCACATAAGTGGTGGTTTGTAACGGACTTGCTTTAGGATTAGCAATAGTGGAATTGCTAAGCCCGGCTACAGGTGCCCAGCTATAATTGTTTAATAAACTGCCACTGGCGAATAATTGAGCCGAATCGCCAAAGCAAATTGAAGTATCATCTCCGGCAACAAGCGTTGATGGTATTACGGTTAAAATGGTAATAATATTACTGTCGCAGCCGTAGACGCTGGTAAAATGATTGGTATATGTTCCTGATGTATGTACATAGCTGCCATCAGGTAATTCGTAAACATCAAACGGGCAAATGGTTGGTTTGGCAGTGTCGGAATACACCGGTTCGACTACCAGGTTTGTGGTTATAATGCTATCGCAGCCGTTTACGGTATGCAGCGTATCGACATAAACACCGGGAATTGTTGCCTGGATTCCGTTTGGCAGAGTATATGAATTGCCGTTGCAGATGGTGTCTTTTACGGTTTTTGAGTAGGTGGGAAATACAGTTATTTTAACCGAATCTGTCGTTTCGCATAAGGGTGAAAAGGCAATGTCATCTACAGCAAAATCGTTGCCCCCGGCACTGGTATTTACATCTAAAAGGCAGATGTCCGCAGTTGTATGTGCGCCTGAATTCCACACGGCATAAAATTGCTGCCAAACGCAGGTGGTAAGGGAGGCTGTGAAAGGTACGCCAATCAGTCCTCCGTCAATCGAGAATTGTAATTGTGCCGGGCTTGAAGCCGTTAATGTCATTACCCAGGCCGTAAATACGTAATTAGTATTGGGTGCCACATTTATGGTTTGACACCATACTGATGTATTGGCGGCAGTTGCGCCATTTACAAGCAACATATTTCCTGAGCCTGTGGTATGGTCGCCGCAGGCTGCCATGCCGCCATTCCAAAGTTGGGCGTTGGTTGAAACCCAGTATTGCCCTTCGGCGGTATTGGGTGGTGGGGTATAGCTATATCCTGAAGTAAAGCCTGTATTGCCCTGAGAAAAATCGCCGTTTGTTATCAGGTTGCCCAACGGATTTGAACCGGTAACGGTATAGGTAGTAGTTGTGGTTGGTGTTGCAACCGGATTATTGATATTGGCATTACTTAACCCGGTTGCGGGGCTCCATGAATAGAGCAGCGCCCCTGTGGCATTCAATGGAGCAGAAAGGCCGTTACAAATTGAGGCCGTACCAGTTGCCTGCACGCTGGAATAAGTAACAATTAAAGTTATAATACTATCGCAACCGGATAAGCTGGCAAGTGTATCGCTATAAGTTCCGGCAGATGAAATAACCCTGCCGTTGGGCAATGGAAATAAGGTTCCGGTGCATAAATTCATATGAATGGTATCCGCATACACTGCTCCAATGGTAACGGTGATGCTTATGGTGGGAGTGGTACATCCGCTATCGGTTACAAATACATTATATGTTCCGTTATTGAAGGCTGTAGGATTGACAATAACCGGATTGCGCGCAGCGCTGGAAAAACCATTAGGCCCGGTCCATGAATAAACAGCTGTAGCTGAATAGTTACCTTGCAGGTTAAATTGAATATTAGTTCCAGAACAACCGGGTGAGTTATAAGTAATTATGGGCGTATCAATAATATGCCAGGGTTGGGTTTGCTGCTGCAAAATAAATCCGGTGAGCAAACCACCGGTTTGCCCGTTTGTGGCACCAACGTTTGAGTTGCCATTATAATAATTATACCCTGCAACACCGCCAGCTGAATCTACCATAAGCGAGGTTTCCAGTGTGGCCGATGGTATTAGTACAGGCCCGCCACCACCGCCGCCGCCGGGCCCATCGCCGCCCGCGTAGTTATCGCCGCCCTTTCCACCCTTAACGTTAATAGGGATTACCGCACCGCTGATACTTTGCGCATTAATAACAATGGTGCCGCCTGAGCCGCCTCCGCCTTCACCGTCCGATGGGTTTCCTGCAGCCAGGTCACCTCCCTGTTGTCCGCTGGCAACAATACTGTCGCCGGTAGTAGCTATAATAGCATTGGCTGTAATAACAACGATACCACCACCGTTGCCACCGTTTGTGCCTGCGCTGTTATTCTGCTGCCCACCACCACCACCTGCACCGTTAAATAATAAGTTCTGATTATAGGGCAACGCAACTCCACCAATTCCACCGGTACCTGAGTTGCTTCCGCAACATGCCAGGCAACCATCGGCACCGTTACCGCCTGTTCCAAAGTTTCCTCCTCCTGCACCGCCGGCATTTTGTACATCCCCCGCGCCGCCACCGTCAGCCAGTTTGCCCCGGCCACCTGCCACATTATTGAAAACAACAATTCCTTCTCCTTTGTAAGCCCCTTCCCCAGTGGCAGTGGCCGCATTGTAATCCTGGCTATGGCAATTTCCGTTATTTACCCCGGTAATGCCACCGGCGAAGCCGTTATTACTGACGTTAATATTAGCATTCAGATATAACGTCCCGGAGGCTTCAAAGGCCAGAATTCCCCCGGTGGTACCATTCCAAGCCTGGCAGGTAAGCGTAGCCGACACAATGGCATTAACATATTGCGGAACCCTTACCAACTGAACCACACTGGCTGGTGTGTAGGTATACAGCATTTTGTTAACGAACCGAATTGTAGTGCCATTGATAACTGCGATATTGCCAAACTCGTAGGTGCCTGCGCCGCCATAGCTTAAAATATTGCCATATGTTGCGGTATTGGTCTGGTCTATGGTAGCCCCTTTCATTTGAATAAGCAGCACCCTGTCACCCACTGAAAAGCCGGCAGCGCTACCCACTGTAACTGAATTGGTACAGGGATCGATGGAGGTAACAGGGCTATAAATATTAATTACCCCGCTGATACTGGTTCCGGTTTGGGCAAAAGCATTAATTACAACAAATATTGCGGCGAGGGTAAAAAAATGTTTCATGCAGGGAGTCTGAGTCTGCTTCAAAGATAAAAGTTTGGCAAAATCGGTTGCACATTTTTCTTTTCTTTGCCATTAATTATGGAACAATTATTACATCTGGCTCTCGAGCTGATAAAGAATATCAGGAACCCCGATTACATCAACCACCTGATTGCCCAATACAATACGGCTTTTTATGCGGTGTTCTTCCTCATTATTTTTGCTGAAACCGGCCTGGTATTTATGCCTTTATTGCCCGGCGATTCACTTTTATTTGTTGTGGGGGCCGCCATTGCTGCTACAGGTGCACTGAAACTGGAAGTGGCTATACCTTTGCTTATAGGAGCAGCTTTATTGGGCGATAACGTAAATTATTTTGTTGGCAAATTTTTTGGTGACGTGATTAAAAAACGTGAACGTATATTGTTTTTTAAGCGCGAATACCTGGATCAAACGCATGAGTTTTACGAGAAAAACGGTGGTAAAACGGTCATAATGGCCCGGTTTATTCCTATCATCAGAACTATAGCCCCGTTTGTTGCGGGTGCCGGGAGTATGAATTACGGAAGATACATAATATTCTGTATTACCGGGGCCATACTTTGGGTAGGCGGAGTAACGGCACTAGGGTATTTCTTCGGTGGTATCGAAATTGTGAAAAATAATTTTGACAAGGTGCTTTTGCTTATTATTTTGATTTCTGTAATTCCCGTTATCTGGCAGTTTTTTAAAGGCAAGGCATCCGCAAAACAAGCATGAGAAAATTCGGTTTAGTTGGATTTCCGCTGGAGCATTCTTTCTCAAAAAAGTTTTTTGAAGAGAAATTCAAAAGGGAACAACTTACCGATGTCAGCTATGAACTTTTTCCTCTGCCGTCTATTGAAAGCTTTTTACCGCTTATTAGTTCGGAAGTCCTGCTATCGGGTTTAAATGTTACCATTCCTTACAAAGAAGCGGTAATTAAATTTTTGAACGAACTGGACCCTGCAGCCAAAGCCATAGGCGCAGTCAATTGCATTAAAATTGCAAACGGGTATATGAAGGGCTATAATACCGATGCCCCTGCATTTAAACAATCGCTTCAGCAATTTCTTAAAAGCTCTCCTCTGCAAACCTTTGTATTAGGAACCGGCGGAAGCTCGAAGGCAGTGTGCTTTGTGCTTGAAGAAATGAAGCTGCCATACCTGTGTGTATCGCGCCAGGCGGCTAACTGCAATATTGGCTATAACGAAGTGTTGAAAAATATGAAGCCGGGTAACCTTTTTGTTAATACCACCCCATTAGGCATGTTTCCGGCCACTGGGAATTTTCCGGATATCCCATATACTGAATTAACCGAAAACGATTTTCTGTTCGACCTGGTTTATAACCCAGAAGAAACTGAGTTCCTTAAACTTGGTAAACAGAAAGGTGCCCATACCCAAAACGGACAGGAAATGCTGCACTTACAAGCCGAAAAAAGCTGGGATATCTGGAACAGCAACGGGTAAGTCTATTTCCTTAAACCAAACCAGATTAAACTAACATTGAACAATGTTACGGCCGAACCAAGCCAGCACTTAACCCAGGCCGTGCTATGAAAATCGGGCAAATCGCCTTTGAGCATTTTTAATGAACGCTGCCACAGAGAGAAATAATCTGAAATAATGTAAGCGTCCTTTAGCACAAAAGCCACATAAAAACCAACGGCCAGCAGGTATGGCACTACCGCCAGCTTTTTAAGTGCCAGCGAATAAGCATTGGCCAGTATTATCATGATAAGAAAAGAGAAATTCAATACAAAAATCATGACTGATTTTGTGTTCTGGTATTTCATGGAGCCCTCCAGCGGAATGTTGTTGGCCTGTAGTTCGTACGTAGTATACCAACTGAGCGCAAAGGTTATAACTGCAGCCACTCCGAAAACAATGGTAAATATTTTCTTTATTTTTTCGGGATCGGGCTTTAAAATCTGAGCTGTGGTGTTGGTTTGCTTATAAATAAACACCATGGTAAACCCCACTGCAGCAATAAGTATGTATATGATTAATGAGAACATATTTGTTATTCAGAAGCCCGGTCAACAATATTTTGAGGTAACTGCTTCGTTGTTTTAGCACCCAGCTCTCTCATTTTTTCGGCGCGTTTTACAAGGTTACCTGTCCCGTCGTATAATTTCTTCATCGCCTCGGCATATATTTTTTTCCCTTCATCCATTTTCTCTCCAACCTTCTTCAGGTCTTCGTAAAACGCAACAAACTTGTCGTATAATTTGCCTCCTTCTTCAGCAATTTCAAGGTGGTTACGCGTTAACCGCTCCTGTTTCCAGATAGAGGCGATGGTTCTTAAAGTGGCCAGTAAGGTTGAAGGGCTTACAATTACAATTTTTCTGTCCCAGGCAAAATTGAACAATTCAGCATCGCCCTGCACCGCCAAACTAAACGACGACTCGATAGGCACAAACAGCAGCACAAAATCCGGTGATTCAAAACCGGCAGCGGTTTGATAGTTTTTATCGCTTAATAATTTAACGTGACTGCGTAAAGATTCAATGTGCAGTTTCAGGTACCTTAACCTTTCTTCTTCATTAACTGCATTTACACAGGCGTTATAAGCAACCAGGGAGACTTTTGAGTCGACTATTACATGCTTATTATCGGGCAGAAAAATAACCACATCCGGGCGAATCTTATCACCTTCCTGGTTGTTTGATGTTATCTGTGTTTTGTATTCGGTACCTTCTACCAGGCCCGAACGTTCCAGAATTTTTTCGAGCACCATTTCACCCCAGTTTCCCTGCTGTTTATTATCGCCTTTTAAAGCGGTGGCAAGGTTATTTGCTTCCTCACTTATCTGCTTGTTCAGTTCAACCAGGTTTTTAATTTCTGCCTTCAGTGTTATTCGCTCAGCCGATTCCGACCGGTATGTCTGGTCTACTTTCTGTTCAAATTCTTTCAGTTTTTCTTTAAAAGGGTTGAGGATAATATCCAGATTGAGCCTGTTCTGATCCGTAAATTTCTGGCTTTTTTCATCCAGTATCCTGTTGGCCAGGTTTTCAAATTCAGTGGTAAATTTTTTATTCAGTTGCTCCAGTTCACCTTTTTGTTCATTCAGCCTTTTTTCAAGGTTTTTATTTTCGGCAGTAACTGTTGATAAGGAACTATTCAAAGCCTCAGCCTTTCTTCTTTCTTCCTGTAATTGGGTTTCGGCGCTTTTCCGTTCCTCCAGCAGCCTCAGTTCGGCTTTTCTTTGCTCTTCCTGAAATTTAGCTTCTGAATTCTGACTTACGTTTTTTAACTCTTGTTTAAGTTCATTAACAGAAGCATCAAGCATCCGTG
The DNA here is from genome assembly GCA_903889265.1 of uncultured Bacteroidota bacterium. Taxonomy (GTDB): domain Bacteria; phylum Bacteroidota; class Bacteroidia; order Chitinophagales; family LD1; genus Bog-950. Next base: position 2,343 of record CAISWS010000466.1, on the reverse strand, counting down.
CCTTTTCATTGGCCGTGCTAAGCAGGTTTTCGCTTTGGCCTTTTAAATAAAAGTAAGCCAGGGCAAAGCCAATAATCAGTCCTATAATAACAGCAACAATGGTTATCACGCGGTGGGGTATGGTTTAAAAAATTAAAAATAGCAATTCAGGGGAGAAATTGCTGGTTTTACGTTCAAAACATCCCCATTGCCTTGACGAAAAACCTGTAGTTTAATTGGCATTATGAATTTGGTTAGTTGCTTTCTGAGCGGAATTTTTCAACTTCGTCCCCAATTTAAAGCGTATGAAAATATCACCTGATATTTTTGAGAACACCGAAATAGCCTTTGCAGACAAAAGCAACGGCGAATTGCGAAAAGCCAAGGCTCTGTTTCAATTAATGAGTAATAACTCGCTGGTGAGTTTGGGTAGTTCACTAGCAGGGCTTGCCCTATCCTTGCATTTGCCGGTTTCGCCAGTTTTCAGGTATACCGTTTACAACCATTTTTGTGGAGGCGAAACGTTTGAGCAGTGTAAAAAAACGATTCAAAAGCTGGATAAAAATAATGTGGGCGTACTGCTCAATTATGGTGTTGAATTGAAAGAGCGCGAAGAAGACTTTAATAAAACGGTAGAGCACAACCTGGAAGCCCTTGCTTTTGGTGGAAAGAACAAATCGGTAAAAGCGCTCTGCATTAAACTAACCGGGTTTGGAAGATTTGGGTTGTTGGAAAAAATACAGGCTGGAGATGAGTTAAGCACAGCTGAAAAGAGCGAGTTTAACCAGATGAAAAAGCGTTTCGATAAAATATGCCAGGTGGCCGTAAAAAACGAAGTGCCTTTATATGTGGATGCGGAAGAAAGCTGGATACAAAACCCACTGGATGAAATGGTGGAGGAGATGATGGAGAAATATAACCGGGGAAAGTGCATTGTATTTAACACCGTGCAGTTATACCGGCACGACCGGCTGGCTTACTTGCAGCATCAGATTGACCGGGCTATTGCCGGTCAGTACGTTTATGGAGTTAAACTTGTTCGCGGCGCTTATATGGAAAAGGAAAGAGAGCGGGCAAAGGAAATGGGCTATAAATCGCCGATACACAAAAATAAAAAGGACGTGGATGAGGATTTTAACGCAGCGGTTGGTTTGTGCCTTGATAATCTGAATAACCTGTACGTATGCGTTGCTTCGCAAAGCGAACAAAGCAACAGACTGGCAATGGAGCTGATTGAAAAGAAAAAGATAGAACATAATAACCCGCACGTCCAGTTCTCGCAGCTTTATGGTATGGGCGATAATATGACTTTCAACCAGGCTAAATTAGGCTTTAATGCCACCAAGTATTTACCGTATGGCCCCGTTAAAGATGTAATCCCTTACCTGATACGCAGGGCGCAGGAGAACACTTCAGTAGCCGGACAGACTACCCGGGAGCTTTCGTTGATAGTGAAGGAAATGAAACGAAGAAGAGGTTGATAACATTTTTTTCGGGGTCATAAAGCAAATTGGTGCGAAATTACATACATTGCATTTTTTTAATTAAAAGCCGGATATGAATATAGATGAGCTCTTAAAATCCCCACCCAAAGTACATAATTGGACTAATGACGGCCAGCTTACCTCGTCTGGTTTACCTGAAGCCGTTTTTAGATTTATGGATAAGGTGCTTACTCCGCAAACAAAAAGTGTAGAAACCGGGGCGGGAATAAGCACCGTTTTATTTGCTTTGAAGGGCTGTAATCATACCTGTGTAAACCCTGATGACGAGGAGAACCAGCGTTTGAAAGAATTTTGCAAAGAAAATGGCGTTTCAACTGATAACGTAACTTTTGTTGCTAAAAAGTCCAACGATTCATGGTATGAATTGAAAGACCAGGCTTGGGATTTTGTTCTGGTTGATGGGTGCCATGGATTCCCTACATCAATTGTAGATTTCTATTTCCTTTCCCTTGGCTTAAAGATAAATGGTTATTTAATTATTGATGATACACATATTATTACCTGCGCATTACTAAAGGATTTTTTAATTACTGAAAGTGCCTGGAAACTTGTAGAACCATTTAACAGTAAAACAGCAATTTTTCAAAAAGTAGCTGAGTATGACGCGGCTAACGAATGGATTAGGCAACCTTATGTGGTAACCAAAACGAAAGAATTGGAAGACGCCAAAAAGCCTTTATCGATGGATTTTGCAAGCAGAGCAGGGCAACACGCATTAAAAATGCTTAATTCTTTAGGTTTGAAAATCGTTACTGTTCAGAAGCTAATATAAGAAAAAAATGAACACGTAGAAAAAAACGGAAAATTAACTTATCAGTCTTATTAAGTTTTTTGTTAGGGATTTGGTAAGGTTGAATGG
>CAISWS010000465.1 GCA_903889265.1 uncultured Bacteroidota bacterium | reverse complement strand
GATTGATAAAGAACCGATAAACAAACCCACCGGATGGATGATATTGATCCATCCAGACTTTCTTTGGAACACGGCGCTGGCAAAATCTATTAAAAAATATGAGTATTTCGGTTATGCGGCCAACGAAGCGCTGTTTCTTTCGGAAAAAGAAGAAACCATTATAAACGGAATTGCAAAATATATTGAACAGGAATATCATTCTAACATAGACAAATTCAGCCAGGAAATCATTGTGTCGCAGCTGGAGGTGCTATTCAACTATGCCGATCGTTTTTATCAGCGCCAGTTTATAACCCGGAAGGTAAGCAACCATAAAATCCTGGAACAATTGGAGGAAATCCTATCAGCCTATTTTGAGAACACAGATTTAGTAACTAAGGGACTGCCTTCGGTTCAGTACATTGCCGATTCGCTAAATGTATCGCCCAATTATTTAAGCAATATGCTTAAAACCCTTACGGGCCAAAGCACCCAGCAACATATACATGATAAGCTGATTGAAAAAGCCAAGGAGAAATTATCTACAACTGATTTGTCGGTTAGCGAAATCGCTTATCAGTTAGGGTTTGAGCACTCACAGAGTTTTAGCAAGCTGTTTAAAAGCAAAACCCAGGTTTCGCCGTTAGAATTCAGGCAGTCGTTTAATTAGCTTTGAAGGCCTGAAATTTATTCCGGTCATTTATCATTACCACCTGTTTTTTATTCCTTGTTACACTTGCAACAACCAGCGCAAAGTATATCTTTATGTAAGATTTTAAGCCCCCCGCAAAAATACCTACAGCCCAGCAGCGGCAAACAGTAAGTAAATATACCGGTGAGGCATCAAGTTAACAGGTTGAACTTATTATTAATTTACTAATTCATATTAAAATGAAACTGAAATCAACACTCCTTCCGGTAGTTTTTTTGTTGTTTGCTGTTATGGCTTCGGCACAGGCCCCCGAAATGGTAAATTACCAGGCCGTAGTAAGAAATGCGCAGGGCAATCCGGAACCGGCCAATACGCCCGTAACCCTTACTTTCATTATTCACCTGGCCACACCTACCGGTTCGCCGGTTTACCAGGAAGTGCAAAATACTACTACCAACGCTTTTGGCCTGGTTAACGTGCAAATTGGCCATGTAAACTCCCTTGCAACCGTTAGCTGGAGCCAAGGCAACATGTACCTGGAAGTGCAGGCCAATGTAAATGGCGGTGGCAATGTATCTATGGGAACTTCGCAACTGATAAGTGTACCATACGCTTTATATGCAGCCAACAGCGCACCTGGCCCCGTGGGCCCTACAGGTTTACAGGGAATTGGCGGGGTAACAGGCCCAACAGGTATTAATGGCACACCCGGAACTGCCGGCCCAACAGGGGCTGCCGGCGCTACCGGTATTGCCGGCCCTACCGGCAACAATGGCGTACCCGGTATTACCGGCGCTACCGGACTTAGCGGCACAGGCACTGCGGGAGCAACAGGAGTTACCGGCCCCAGCGGGATAGATGGTGCTGCAGGCGCTACAGGCCTTACAGGCCCGAGTGGAGCAGATGGAGCACCGGGTTTAACCGGTGCAACAGGCGTTTTAAATAATGGAACAGCAGTTGGCAACACCACTTACTGGGACGGAACCCAATGGGTAGTTAATTCAGGCTTTTTGTATAATAACGGAAATGCCGTTGGTATTGGTGGTGTGCCTACTTCAACCTATACCCTACAGGTGTTCGGGAGGTTGAAGACCAATGGTTTTAACGAGACATCGGACAGGCGCCTGAAAAAGAACATCAACACCCTGAACAGTGCACTGGCTACAGTATTGCAACTGCGTGGTGTAAGTTATAACTGGAAAACACAGGCCGAACTGGACAAAGAACAAATGCATACCAAAAGCGCTTTAGACCCTAACAACCCGGACAAACCCGAAATAGGCCTTATTGCGCAGGAAGTTGAAAAAGTATTACCCGGTGTAGTTATAACCGATAAAGACGGTTTTAAATCGGTAGAATACAGTAAGCTGGTTGCTGTACTGGTTGAAGCATTAAAAGAACAGCAGGCGACTATTGACCAACTGAAAGCGGCCAATAACAGCAGCGAACAAAACATAAAGGCGCTTGAAAACGAAACCAGTAAAATGCGCGCCAGCATTAAAGCCCTGCAGGAAGTTACAGGCACAAGTTCAATTAAATAATTATTAGGTTAATATACATATCGAACAATAACGATGAATATTATACATAAATCACTCGGTTATTTCCTGGCAGTTATTGCCCTGCTTGCCTGTGTTACCGTGCATGCACAAACCAATACCTGGCTAGGAACGGTTGACAACGACTGGCATAAGCCCTGCAACTGGAGTTTAAATACGGTGCCCGATTGCAACACAGATGTTGTAGTGCCGAACTCAACTGTTTACCCGGTTATAACTGCGGTGGGCGAATGCCGTACCTTGTCCATAACCAGCACTGACCCAAACGCTGTAACGCTGAACTCAACCGGTGGCGGAATTTTTTACGAAAGTTCAACTAACGGAGGCACCTGCCCCGGCAGCCCTACAGTTAATGGCACACCCCCATCACCCATAGTTAGCACTGTAACCCAGCCCACCTGTAGTGTTGCAACCGGCAGTGTTGCTTTAAGCGGTTTACCTGCAACCGGCACATGGACTGTTACCGGCAGCCCCTCGGGCACCTTAACCGGTACCGGTGCAACAGCCACCATAAGCGGACTTGCCCCTGGCTCTTATACATTTACCGTGAGCAATGGCGGTTGCGGAGCCTCAGCTTCTTCTACCATCGGAGTTATCAATACGGCACCGGTGGCACCTGGTGCGCCTTCGGCCAGCATTACGCAACCTACGTGCAGCGTAACAACCGGTACCATTACCATAAATACACAAAGCAATGTTGAGTATAGTATTGATGGCAACAGCTACCAGGTAAGCAATGTGTTTGCAGGTTTAGCGGCGGGCACTTACACTATTTATGTTCAGTCAACCAGCGGTAACTGTGTGGCCTCAACTGCGGGGCAGGTTATTAACAGCGCCCCATCAGTTTCGTCGCCGGTTGTTGGAACTATTACACAGCCTACCTGCACTGTAGGTACCGGCAGCGTGGCTTTAAGCGGCTTGCCTGCAACCGGTAGCTGGACTGTTACCGGCAGCCCATCGGGCGCATTAACCGGTTCGGGAACTACTGCAACAATTACAGGTTTAGCGGCAAGCACTACGTTTACTTTTACCGTAACACAAGGTGGTTGCACTTCGGCGGCATCGTCCTCCGCAGTAATTAATGCAGCACCGGTTGGCACCAGCGGCAGCCAGACTTTTGTTTACACGGGTGGCAAGCAAACTTTTACTGTTTCAAGCAATGTTTGTGCAACTACTATTTCTATTGATATGAGCGGTGCACAGGGCGGCACCAGCTATATGGACCAAAACTGCCCTACCTTATTTCACAGCCCCGGCGGATTGGGGGGTAGGGTTCAATGCACCTCATGCATTACGGTTACACCCAGCCAGGTGTTGGATGTTTATGTTGGCGGCATGGGCGGAAACGGCAACGCAACCAACGTGGCCTGCGGACAAACACCTACCGGTGGGGCCAGTGGCTATAACGGCGGCGGCAGGGGCGATAGCAGCGGTATACACTTTGCAGGCGCCGGTGGCGGTGGTGGTTCAGATATCCGCACCCAGGGCGGTGGCTTTGCTGCACGCTTAGCGGTTGCCGGTGGCGGCGGTGGCGGCGGCGGCAGTTACACCTACGCCAACACTAACCTTGGCGGCCCGGGTGGTGCAAATTCAGCAACCGGTGGAGCAGGAGAAGGAGGAGGAACAGACCTGGCTGCATGGTGTGGCCAGGGTGCCACAACAACCGCTGGTGGCGCAGGCTCTACTACCGGCATCAGCGCAGGTGAAAACGGCGGGTTTGGATATGGCGGCGCCTCGGTTTACAACAGCACCGAAGGCGGTGGCGGTGGTGGAGGCGGAGGCGGCCTTTACGGTGGCGGTGCAGGCATAGCCGGTGGCGGCGGCGGCGGAAGCAGTTTGGTGCCTTCCGGGGCTACCTCAACACCGGGATACCAGAGCGGGAATGGGTATATTACTATTAGTTGGCCGTAGGGGGAAATGTTGTAACCTGAAGGCTAGGGGTAGAACAACAACAACATACATATATTACGTTTTTAATGTTAAATTACCGGGTTGGTTACACTTTCCACAAAAAACAACACTTTTAAAAATATTATCTTTGCAATCGAATAATTATCAATAAAATAGAAAAATGGAGGGGTTACACTTTTTAGGCAATTTAAAAATGTGATACCCTTTAATAGTCTGAATAACAGGCGATTGTGCCGATTTCTGTTTAAAAAAGTGTAACCCCTCCGAAGCCATTGCGGGGGCTATGCCGGCCTACATCTTCAACACCTTTCCCTCAACCACCTGCCCGTTTTCGCTAGTAATACGGTAAAGATAAATACCGGTGGGCAGTGTAGTGATATCGATATTAAACGGTTCCTTATCGCCGGCAACGGTATTGTAGTTAAACACTGTTTGCCCAAGCATATTAACCAGCGTTATTTTATTAACAGCAATCCGGTTACCGGTAATAGTTAACCGGTTGCCAGCAGGGTTGGGGTACACGTTTACATCACCGTTTTGAATATTGGTTATAGCGGTACCTATAGGTTGCAGGGTAATGGCAGAGTTAACGGTAACACTATCGCCGTAGTTATCTTTTATTATTAATATCAGGTTATACTGGCCTGGTGCAAGGCCGGCGGTGGGCCAGTTTACCAGTGTGCCTTGTGTTACCGGTGTTGCAGAGGTATCACCAATGATTGTGAAGCTGTTGCTGCCGGGTGCCTGGTAGGCCATATAATAACTGGAAAAACTCATTAAATGGCTGGTGGGCCCACGCAGGATATAGGCCGAGCCGGAAAGCACCACGGTATCGCCTGCGTTAGCGGCTTGTGGTGCCAGCATGCCTACCCAAACATCGGAGCCATCGTAGGCTACCGGTGGCGATATGGTGGGGGTTTGTACCATAATTAAAATGGCACTGTCAATAGCGTAGCCGGTTGCGGCGGTGATGGAGTTAAATGCAGAAAACGCAAAACCGCTCTGTTCGGCGCGTATCGGACATTTAAGGCCGCAACCCGAGGAACTTAAAAACGCTTTACTGTTGGCCCATACATAGCCGCCACTGCCATCGGCAAACAGGTTAGTGCAATTTGTTTGTGCCATTCCGCCAGAGCCTATTTCGCCGACGATGCAGCTGGTAATATTTACTGTGCTGGTATCGCCGGGGTAAATGCCCCAGGTCTCCACCGAGCAATTGGTTAGTGTAAAAGTGCGGTCGGTAAAAAAAGTGGGGGAAGTGGTATAGGTAGAATTATCTACCAGGCCCTGCACATCAGCAGTATCAGTGCCGCTAAAAAGCACACCTATAGACCTTATAGTTGAGTTGCTGATATTTACATTGCTGCCGTTTTCGGGCATCAGCGCCCAGTTGAAATGTTTAATGTTATCGGCCTCCACCGCATATTGGATTCCCGAAACCCCCGGAGAATCAGGGCCGATGGCATAGTGTTGCAGGTTTATGCCATTGGGGAAAGTCCAGGTTAAGCCCTGGCCACCCCTAACCTGGTGCCATACAATTACGGTATCTACATTTTGAAGAATGAGGTGAATACTATCGGTAGCAACTATTTCGCCCACCAGGTTGGCAGAGTCTACAATGTACGTTGCCTTGTTATTTAAACCGGTGGTAGTAGTATTATCGGTAAAAAATACATTTTGCTGAATGAGGGTTGCCGAATCAGCCACGTTAATGGTGTGGGCCATGTTGTTAAAGTCAAGCGTGCAGTTGCGCATATACATTTGGCCATGCTCAACCGCTTCCAGCCCCCATTCGTAAAAATACTGTTGCGGAAAAAAGAATGATGAATTGGTTGCAATTATCTTCCCTGTACCGCCAACCAAAAGAAACCCAGCTATGTTAGCCTGCGCATTATTGAAAATAAGTACCCCATCATTGATAACAAAAACCGGCCCATCGTTTTGCCAGGCACCGGTTACAACCAACGTATCGTTGGGAGTGTTGCCTATATATAAAATGCCCTGGCTTTTGAGGGTAGATGGTGGCGTATTGCCCTTTTGCTGTAATAATTGGTATATGCCGGAAGGTGAAGCAGCGCCTGTTTGCGTTTGTGAACCGGCGCATGAAACAGACTTCTCTTTTTGTTCCCAGGCTTTTTGTATGGCTTGGTTTACCTGCTGTTGAGGAAACGGTTGTCCATTAAAAAGGGTTTGCGCCTGAATGAAAACCGGTAGGAATAGAAGTAACAGGGGTAGTTTCATTTTTAGGGATTTAATGTATGCAGAGATACGGATACATATTAAATGTAACCATTTTTTTAGAATGAAACCGAAAACAGGTTAACGCAAAGGGCGCAGAGAAAATACAACGCAAAGAACCGCAAAGAGGATAAACAACTTTTCGGTTCTTTGCGTTAAACTGTATTGACTACATCAATAAAAAAACTGCTCTAAAACAATTTTGCCATCCTTTACCTCAAAAACGGCAATCTCGTCCAGCTTCATTCGGGGCTTGCCTTTAAAGGTAACATCGCGGCCCATGGCTGTGCTAAAAAAGTTACCACCTACTACAGGCTCGCTACAAAACTGGGCATGGATTGCTTCAATCATTTCTCTGCGGGCATTGGACTTGGCCCTGATGGCGTCCATACCTTTGGTAACGGTGGGTATACCCATGGCCGCGGTATGTTCCGGTTCGCGGTTCACTACATCAGCCGAATAAAGTTCATCCCATATTTCCGCCCATTTGTTTTCTTTTGCCAATTCGTAATACCGGTTGGCTACTTGTTGTGTTGTCATATTAATTAGTTTTATGGCACAAAGCTAGCCGGATATGAAAGGAGGGGCGACACCAATAGTCCATTAATTTTGCTTAGTAGTCTTTATTTTTAGTTGTATGGATGCGTTAAGTTCAATTTTAGATAGTGTTAAGCTAAAAGGCGTTGTTTACCAGCAGGCACGCTTTACGGCGCAGTGGGGAGTACAGGTTGCACAGGATGAAAATTCGCAGTTCTGGAGGCTTTTAAAGGGAACCTGTTACGTAATGATGCCCGGTGAAGAAGTGATTAAAATGAGTGTGGGCGATTTTATTTTTATACCCCATGGCTCGGCGCATATTATTTGCAGCAAGCCTGGCAATATAGCCGTGCCTTCTGCACAGTATGTTCAAGCCTTACTGAATAAAAAACCTTTGTTTCAGGGTGATGAAGAAGAAACCATATTATTAGGCGGACATTTTGAATTTGCCACATCCATGCAACACCCTTTTTTAACTTCGTTACCACGGGTTATACAAGTTGATAATACTAATGTTGAAGTAAACCTGTGGATGCAAACCATAGCCTCTTTTATGAATGCAGAGGTTTGCAGTGAAAAGTTAGGTAGCAAAATAATTTCAGGCCGCCTTGCTGAAGTGCTGTTTATTCTCATCATCCGGTCGTATTTAGAGCGGGCCGATGTTGAAGAGGGGTTTCTGCTTGCTTTAAAAGACGAACGCATCAGCAACTCTTTAAAAGCTATGCATGAGCGGCCAGATAAAGAATGGACCTTACCACAGCTAGCGGCAGTGGCCGGTATGTCGCGTTCATCATATGCCAAAGAATTTAAACGATTAGCCGGGGAAACTCCATTAAACTACCTCACCAACTGGCGCATGTTAAAGGCGAAAGAATTTTTGCTGGGTAGTAAAAAGAATATCGTTGAAATTGCCGGGGACGTGGGTTATCAGTCGGAAGCAGCATTTAACCGGATATTCAAATTGAAGGTTGGTGAAACGCCTGCAGGATATAGAAGGAGGATTCTTTCTTAAAAGATGCCATCCATGGTTCTGTGCTTAACCCAATAAGCCGCATAACCATATCAAAACCAACAAAATACCATTTAATATGGTGCAAGCTCCTCGTTTCTCCCATTTCTCCCTTAACTTGCACCCTTTTTTAAAAGAAATATGAACGCCAAATATCTCAGAGTTCTCGCCCTTGCCATAGTTTTAGTAATGCCCGTTTTCTTTTTATTGGTGTTTCAGCCGCTGGGTAAAATACCCAGGCCTAAGGCACCGCCTAAGCGGTATGCGATTGGCATAAAGGAGTCGGTTGATGAAAAAGGCCAGAAGGTCATTGATTCTATCTACCGCGTTATTCCCAATTATAAATTTCAGACCCAAAGCGGGGACTCATTGGAGCTTGATTCGCTGCGTGGCAATATTTACATTGCGGACTTCTTCTTTGCCACCTGCCCCGGTATTTGTCCCAAGTTAAGCAACAGCCTTGAAAGGGTACAGCAGGGATTTATCAGGGATAAGAATTTTAAAATAGTGTCGTTTAGTGTCGACCCTGCTAAAGATTCCGTCCAAGCTTTAAGGGCATATGCCGAGCGGCATAATGCCGTACCCGGCAAATGGTATTTTTTAAGGGGCGCCAAGCAGGATATTTTTGACCTTGCCAAAACCGGGTTTTCGCTTACTGCCAAAGACGATGAAGACGGCGGCCCCGAGGCTTTTATACACAGCGAAAAACTGGTGCTGGTTGACCAGGCAGGCAACGTAAGAGGTTATTATAGCGGTGTTGACAGCAACCGCGTAAACCAGTTAATGGGCGATGTGGTGTTGCTACTAAAAGAGACCGAAGACGGATTTAGTTTCGACAAGAAAAATACGAAGGCAAAATAAATTCAACATACATGTTAAAACCTTTTTTTAAGAAAAACGATACCCTGGCTTATTGGGTAATTGGCATTTTATCGGTAGTAGTTTTTGGCGCGGTAGTAATGCTAAGGCAGGACGCAGTTAAAGGCATTGCTAAAATGGACCTTGGTTTTAACCCGCATATTTTTGCAAAAATAAATGCGTTTATCAACGGAACCGTATCGGTATTATTAATTGCCGGGTTTGTTTTGGTAAAACAGCGCAAGCTTGAAGCCCACCGCGCTGTAATGCTTAGCTGTATAGTGCTATCTACCCTCTTCCTGGTGTCGTATATTGCGCATCACCTGCTGGCACCTGAAACTAAATTTGGCGGCGATGGCCCTATCCGTTATTTTTATTTAACCATGCTGGCCAGCCATATCATTCTGGCAGCGGTTATTTTGCCGTTTATACTTTTTACGTCATATCAAAGCCTGTCAGGCGATTACGCAAAGCACAAAAAGATAGCGCGTATTACCTTCCCTATCTGGTTGTATGTTTCTATAACAGGGGTGTTGGTTTATATTATGATTTCACCCTATTATGTTTAAAGTCATTTGTGATTTAACCTAAAGCAATTTAACTTTGCAGTTATGAAAAAGCATTTGTCCGTAATCCTGGTTTTTATACTTGTTGTAATAGCTTATTTGCCTTCAGTTGCCCAATGTGCCATGTGCACCGGGCAAGTTGAAACAGCTACCAACGCAGGTTCGTCCGTAGCACTTGGAATCAACAAGGGAGTGCTTTACATTTTTATGATGCCCTACCTGATTATGGCCACCCTGGGATATTTTTGGTGGAAGGGCCGTAAAAAAGACCCGGCTGAAAATCAGCAATAAATTGCAGGGCTATTATCCTTCGTCCATTCCAACATACTTTCGTATTTCTTTCTCAATCCGGTGGCAGGTTAATATAAAAGGCTTTTTGTCAATATTAAAGGTTACCTCGTTTCCTTTCATTATAAAAGAGCCGTCAATATTGCCTATAGGGGTGTGTATTTCAAAAACCCCGCCTTTGCCATTTAGTTCAAAATAACCGCCATGTTTAACAACAGCAGCCCGGGCCGTTTCAATATGCTCCATTGCCAGGCCGGGAAATTCGATTTTAAAATTGCAAGCCATATTTTACGTTTTAGTTTCAAAAACATTTTTCGCACGGAGGCGCGGAGCAAACAGCCGAGAAATACACTTAATACAGTTTTTTTATTTCTCTGTATTATTCTACATGTGAAACCGTTGTTTTTCACTCCTTACCGTAAACATAATGCCATTTTAAATTTTGCAGGCCGCGATTATTCAACACAATCAAATTTTGTTAGCTTGCCTGTGGACAATCATCCGGGGGGCGTTTTCGTAAACCAACCCTATATCAATATATTTGCATAACACAAGAAATTGTATGCCCGAAAATCTGACAGCCGGTAGTATGAAAGAAAAGATGACTTTCGAAGAGTTTAAGAACGAAGTATTAAACGATTATGAAATAGCCGTCATCTCGCGCGAGACGAGTTTAATGGGCAGAAAGGAAGTGCTTACCGGTAAGGCCAAGTTTGGCATTTTCGGTGATGGAAAGGAACTGGCACAAATTGCCCTGGCCAAAGCATTTAACCCAGGCGACTGGCGCAGTGGCTATTACCGCGATCAAACCTGGATGATGGCCCTTGGCGAATTAAGCGTAGAACAATTTTTTGCACAACTGTACGCCAACCCCGATAAGGAACAGGAACCCATGAGTTCGGGGAGGCAAATGAACGGACACTTTGCTACGGCTACACAGGATAAAGATGGCAACTGGCTCGATCAATCATCGCGTTATAATTCTTCTGCCGATGCTTCACCTACTGCCAGTCAGATGCCACGCTCGCTGGGCCTTGCACTGGCTTCAAAACTTTACCGAAATAATCCGGAACTGGAAGACTATACTATGTTTTCAAACAGGGGTAACGAAGTTTCATTTGTTTCCATCGGCGATGCTTCAACCAGCGAGGGTTTGTTCTGGGAAACGCTGAATGCCGCGGGGGTTCAAAGAGTGCCTTTGGCCATTTCGGTTTGGGATGACGGCTACGGTATTTCGGTTCCGCAAAAATATCAAACCACTAAAGAGAGTATATCTGAAATTACCAGCGGCTTTAAGGTTGATGAAAACGGCAACGGACTCGATATTTATGTTTGCGAAGGATGGAACTACCCGAAGCTTGTAGAAACTTACCAGCGCGGTATCGAGAAGATGCGGCAAACGCATATACCCGCACTGTTCCATATTATTGAAGTTACACAGCCGCAAGGGCATTCTACATCCGGCTCGCACGAACGCTATAAAGATGCATCGCGGCTGCAATGGGAAAAAGACTTTGACTGCGTAAAAAAAATGCGTGAATGGATTCTTGAAAGCGCCATTGCAACCGAGCAGGAACTTGAACTGATACATGAGGCTGCCAAAAAACATGTTTCAGAAAGCAAGAACGCGGCATGGAGAAAATTCAGCGAGCCATTGAAGTTAGAAATAAACGAGGCGCTTGAATTAATCAATAAAGCAGGTGAAGAAAGCGGGGATACAGACTTTACAACCATCGTGGTATCGCAATTACAAACTGCGATTGACCCGGTAAGAAGGGACATTTTAAAGGCCCTTAAAAAGGTGTTGGTGCAGTATCGTGGGCAGAGCTTTACGGCATTGAATGAATTACGCGATTGGGCGGTTGATTTCCAGAGGAAATATCAAAATATCTACAGCTCGCATTTATACAGTGAAAGCGAAAAGAACGCTCTGAAAGTTGATGTTGTTAGCGCCACTTATAGCAGCGATTCAAAAATGCTGAACGGATTTGAGATATTAAATGTGGCGTTTGAAAAGCTGTTTGAAAAATACCCCAACGTAGTTGCCTTTGGCGAAGACGTGGGCAAAATTGGCGATGTTAACCAAGGCTTTAGCGGTATACAGGAAAAGTTTGGCGAAGAAAGAATATTTGACACCGGCATACGGGAAGCAACTATTATGGGACAGGGTATTGGCCTTGCTTTACGGGGTTTCAGGCCCATTGCTGAGATACAATACCTGGACTACCTTGTTTATGGTTTACAGACATTAGTTGATGACCTTACCTGTTTGCAATACCGCACCAAGGGCAACCAGAAAGCACCTATGATAGTGCGCACCCGTGGGCACCGGTTGGAAGGCGTTTGGCATACCGGTTCGCCGATGGGGATGATTATCAGTTCGCTCCGTGGAATGTATGTTTGTGTTCCACGCAATATGGTGCAGGCGGCCGGCATGTATAATACGTTGCTGCAAAGCGATGAACCTGCTTTGGTAATTGAATGCCTGAACGGTTACCGGCTTAAAGAAAGACTGCCTGATAACATAGATGAATTTACTGTTCCGCTGGGAGTACCGGAGGTTTTGCATGAAGGTGATGATGTTACCCTGGTTACTTACGGCTCATGTGTTCGCGTGGCCGAGGAGGCTATGGAGCTTTTGAAAAATGTAGGAATCTCAGTTGAGCTGATAGATGTTCAAACCCTGATACCATTTGACATTCATAAATCCATTATTGAATCGGTAAAGAAAACCAACCGGATTGTTTTCCTTGATGAGGATGTGTCAGGCGGTGCTTCGGCTTATATGTTTCAGCAGGTGTTTGAAGGGCAGAATGCCTTCCGCTGGCTGGATAGCGAACCAAAAACCATTACTGCTAAAGACCACCGCACGGCCTACGGCAGCGACGGCGATTACTTCAGCAAACCCAACGCTGAGCAGATATTTGAAGTAATTTATGGAATGATGAATGAGGTTAGCCCGGGGGATTATCCCGCAATTTAAAGATTGGCACTGGCAACTTATTTGAAGTGTCCAAATTTTTATCTGTAGACCGATCTGGAATTAGTCGAATTTATCACAAAATACCCCAAATTATATCTTAGGATTAGAGCAGTCAAAAAAAATGAAAGAAAAAGGCATCTATTTTGACGGATTAAATTCTTTAAGATTTTTTGATGCAATGCTAAAAAAGATGTTTTTTCAAGCACCCTTAATTTTGCTTTTCTTAGGATTCGCTTTGAACAAGGATCAAGAGAATAGATTTGTTAATTGGATAAAAAGCAATTCCATAATCAATTATTTAGGTAAAATTTCGTTCGGTCTTTATATGTATCATACCGTGATAGCGGAACAAGTCCATGCTCTTTTGAAAGTCGCAAATTCCGGCTTACTAAATGCTGTGGTAACAATTACTTTAACCATCCTGATTTCTGCTATCTCGTTTGAGCTCTTCGAAAAGCGAATCGTTTCGTTAAAAAGATATATTTATTAGGCCCTTTACAAACTTTTAGCGGTTATGAGATTATCCCTAAATATGTCCCATGCAATACAACCGAATGCCCATTGAAATTGAAGCCCCCGAAGAAAAGGGTTACAGCACTATTAAATACAACCTGGCTGAAAGCTCCATGCGCGACATCCGGCTTAAAGACCTGGATGTTGATTTAAAAAACCTGGTACTGTTTTATGGCGAACACCGTGGCATTGTAAAACTACGTGAGGCAATTATAGAGAATAGCAATATTTTAAGCGTGGATGATGTTTTGGTGACCGGTGGTGCAGCGATGGCCCTGTTTATAGTATCCAGTTCAATGCTGGGGCCGAATGACCATTTAGTGGTTATCCGCCCCAATTATGGAACCAACCTTGAAACTCCGCGTGCACTCAATTGCCAGATGAGCATTATTGACCTGAAGTTTGAGGATAATTTTGAAATAAATATTGAAGCCATAAAAAAGGAAATAAAGAGCCACACCAAACTTATCAGTATTACCAACCCGCATAATCCCACCGGCAAGTTGTTTGAGGAACGTACGTTGCGTGAATTGATATTACTGGCTGAAGAGCATGATTGCTTTTTACTGGTGGATGAAACCTACCGCGAACTAAATTTTCAAACAGAGTTAAAACCATACCTGGCCGAACATTCTGACCGGGTCATTTCCGTTTCATCGGTTTCCAAATCTTACGGGGCCCCGGGTATACGCATTGGGTGGATTATCAACCATAACAAAAAACTGATGGGTGATTTTTTGGCAGCTAAGGAACAGATAAGTCTTTGCAACTCTGTAATTGATGAAGAGATTGCCTTTTATCTGTTGAACAACAGGGCTCAGTTTATAGTGCCTAACCATGCCCATATACATGTCAACTTCAAATACCTGAAACAATGGTTCGGCCAGCAAAGCTTTTTAGAGTGGGTTGAGCCGCAGGCTGGGGTGGTTTGTTTCCCTAGGCTAAAGGCGGGCATTCAACCCGATACAGAAAGGTTTTATGAGACCCTCCACCAGCAATACGCCACTATAGTTGGCCCAGGCCATTGGTTTGAGCGGGATAAGGGCTACATGCGTATTGGGTTTGGTTATCCTTCATTGCCTGAATTAAAACAGGGCCTGGAAAATCTGGAGGCATGTTTTAAGGCAAACACAAAATAAAATTGGGCCAGGAAATATTCAAAGAATAATTTCCTAACCCAAATAAAAGTAATTAAAAAATAGTCCTATTGTTCCTTCTCAACCAGGGTTTTAAAATCTTCAAAACTGATTGGTTTTTCAAGTAACGCTACTTTGCCTTTAATGTAACCAAGCACTTTATCTTCCAGCAATTGCTCGCGGGTTTGTGATATTACTTTTTTATCGGCCAGTTGTTTTTGAACAAATTGCTCAACCCACTCTTCACCTATATTTTTTAAGCCGTAACCATACAGCTGCTGAATAACATTCATACGCACGCGTTCAATAACTTCTGCCTCAGTAATTTCCAGGTTCTGCTCTTTTACCAGCTTTCTCTGAATTAATGACCAGCGCAATGATTTTGCAAACTGAGGGTATTCTTTCTCCAGCTCTTCGGCGCTTATTGGTTTCTCGTTGGTTACGCCAATCCATCTTTTCAAAAATTCATCAGGCAAGGGGAAATCGCTTTTCTCCATAATGCCTTTGTAAAGTTCATTTACCAGGTAGCTATCGGTTTTGCCATCAAAGTATGCTTCCAGGTCAGCCTTAATGTTGTTGCGCATTTCTTCTTCACTCTTAGGGCCGTTTTCGCCATAAACTTTCAGGAAGAATTCTTCGTTGATAACTGCAGGCACCGAGCGGGTAATGTTGTTTAGCGTTAAGCGGAATTTATCACCAACGTTAGCAAGGTTTGCCATGTCGTTCATGTTCAACACATTTTTGGCAATGCCTTCACGGTCGCGGTCCATCAGCTCAAATACGTTATAATCGAAGCTTTCCTGCTTCCTTAAAGGCAATACTTTCTTTTTAGCATCTTCTTTCAGTAAGTCAACAGTAAGTGTGCTAACCGTGTTGATGCCACCTTCTTTAATGTTACCTGCTTCATCCAGTTCTTCAATGGTAAAAGTTAATACATCCGTATCTCCTACTGTTTCAGGATATTCAAAAGTTGCAAAGCGTTTGCGGGTACGGTCAATTTCTTCATCAACCAGTTTATCTTCAACCGTAATCTTGTATTTATCAAAAGCAGGGCCGTTTTCAATAAACGAAAGGTCAATTTCAGGGGCATGGCCTATTTCGTATGTAAAATCGAAATCCTTCAGTCCGTTGATGTCAATATCCAGTTTCTGTTCAGCTACCGGAATGGGAGATGCTATAATTTCAAGCTTGTTGTCGTTGATGTATTTATATATCTCATCGTTAAAAAGCTTGTTCAGCTCTTCAACCAATACGCTGTTGCCGTACATTTTTTTAACAACCTCAATAGGCACCATACCCGGACGGAAGCCTTTGATTTGCACGCCTTTGGCTACAGTTTTAATCTGTTTTTTTACCTGTGGCTCATAATCTTCCTTCTTCAGGCTGATTTTTACCTTCGATAACAGGTTGTCGACTTTCTCTTGCGTAATTTCCATGATAATTTAATTTGTTGGAGAGAAAAAAGTGCGGGCGGAGGGACTTGAACCCCCATGCCTTGCGGCGCCAGATCCTAAGTCTGGTATGTCTGCCAATTTCACCACGCCCGCATTCAATGAACTCTCCTTTTTAGAAAGGAGGTGCAAAAGTATAACTTTTAGTGAGAAAAGGAAGTTTTGGGTGAAATGAGTTTTTTTGAAGTTTTTTGAAGTTAAGGCGAGCTTTTACGCCCGGAATTAACTATTTATAAATATCCTTCCGGCCACCCACTCCTCTCACTTCAACAATTTTAATTCCATCATCAATAGCTATAGACAATCCGGTAATTGCCAGAACGTATTCTCCATAATTTTTCGGGAAGCCCGACTAACCTTTTACAACCAGCGGGGCGTGGATTTGCAGATAACCGCTCATTTTTCGAAACTATTTTGGGAATTTCCGATTTCGGTAACAATTCTATTTCTTTTGCCGCAGATTCTGAGACCCGAACAGAATAGCTCATAATTTACCTGATGCCTTTAATTTCTTTTTTAAAGTATCCAGACTAATTGTTTTTTCCTTGCGCCGGGAATAGGCTACCATGGTATCATAAAAGTCTTCCCAAAGTTCACCGTTCTTTTTTAAATCAATTTGGACGGCAATCTTATTATTCTTTTCGTCTGTAAGAAATGAAACTCCTTTCATCGCCTTACAGTTTATGCTATAAAAATACTGCTTTTAAATTGAAACATAAATGGGGGTATGTTACCCCATGTTTTATCATCCACTTTTCTCTATACCGCCACCTCACTCGTCAGGTAATCTTGAGTCCTTTTTAAAGTTGAAGCTAACTG